>JBIOWB010000038.1:0-14218 GCA_044868125.1 Solirubrobacterales bacterium | reverse complement strand
AACTTGTTGATCGGATCCTGATTGGCATAGTCGTAGGCGTTGGCCGATCCGCCCATGACCGGGTCCGGCGTGAGGAACCGCCCCAGCGCCGGCACGTAGCTCCGCACCCCCATCTGGATCACGCCGGTGGGCAGCTCCGTTCTTCTCTGCTTGCCGCCGAGCCAGCCGAAGCGCCCGGCGCTCCCGGAGGTCGGGTTGCCGAACTCGTCGTAGCTGAAGGTTTCTTTCAGGCTGGAGGCTGCGGGGCTGAGCGCCGCGGTGGCGGCGACGTCGCCGTGGAGGTTGGTGAGCTGCAGGGTGATCTCTTTGCCGCTCTCCTGCACGGCGGCGAGCTCGCCGCCGAGGCCGGCGATGTTGCGGGTCCAGGTCGAGCCCCGCTCCGTCCAGGCGGGGGCGTCGGAGGGGCCGTCGTAGTGGAGGACTTCGGTTCCTTCCACTCCCCCTCCCTGCAGGCGCTGGCGCTGGCGCAGGGAGGCGTCGAGGGCGAAGGTGTTGGTGATCCCGTTCTGGGACTGGCTTGCGACCATGTCGTTTGCGAAGTAGCCGGTGGCGAGGGCTTTGCCGCCGGCGTAGGCGGCGGGCAGGCTGGTGATCCGGCCCCAGGCGTCGTAGGTCGGCCCCTTGAGGCGGTCGGCGCCGTCGTATTCGTAGGCCTGGGTGGTGCCACCAGAGCTGGAGCAGATGCCGCCGATGCCCGGGGAGCGGGTTATCAGCGAGGTGCGGTTGGAGTCGGCGTCATAGGCGTAGGCGCGGGTCGTGCAGGCGCCCCCTTGGGGGGTTTCCTCGGCGCTCGTCAGGCGGCCGGCGCGGTCGTAGGCGTAGGCCTCGGTGCCGAGGGTGCCGCTTTCCTTGAGGATCTGGCCGTTGATCGAGCGCTCGAGGCCGAACTCGAGCCAGGTGCAGCTGGCGCCGCAACTTGAGGCCTTGGTGTAGGTGAGGTGGGTGGGGGCGCCTGCGGTGTCGTAGGTCGTCTGGGCGGTGAGGCCGTCGGGGAGGGTGCGTTTGACCAGAGCGCCGTCGGCGTTGTAGGTGGCGGTGAAGAGGCCGGCCGCTGAGTCTTCCAGTTCGACCGGCAGGCCGGAGAGCGAGTCGTAGCGCAGCGTCTGGGCGCCCTTGGCGTCGCTGGCGGTGGCGAGGCGGCCGAGCAGGTCGTAGGTCTCGCTCGCTTTGTTGCCGTCGGCGTCTTCGTAGGAGACGGGGCGGCCGAGGGTGTCGTAGGCCGTCTTCGTTTCCTGGGCGTCGAAGCCGGTTGCGGAGAACTTCTCGATCCGACCGGTGCCGGCATCCACGTTGCCGACGTTGGCGACGAGGACGTTCCCTTTCGCGTCGAGGGTCAGTCCCGCAGGGGCTTCGAACTGCCCTTCCAGGGATCCCGCGGCGCCAAACTTGAGCAGGTATTCGCCGGTTTCGGAGAACTTCTGGACGCGATTGTTGCCCTGGTCGGAGACCCAGACGTTGCCGCTCGCGTCGGCCTCGACCCCGGCCGGTTTGCTGAGCTGACCGTTGCCCGACCCCTGGGCACCGAACTTGCGCGAGTAGACGTAGGAGGTCGTAAAGGCCTCAACCCGGTTGTTGCCGGAGTCCGCCACCCAGAGCAGGAAGCCGTGGAAGGCGATCGCGCTCGGTTCTTTCAGCTGGCCGTTGCCGCTTCCGAGTTCGCCGAATTTGGCCAGCGCTTCGGCCTGGGGGTTGAACTTCTCGACCCGGTCGTTGGCCCGCTCGACGACGAAGAAGTTCTGGCTCCCGGTGGTGGTGATCCCGATCGGCTGGGCGATCTGCCCTTCTCCCGTGCCGGCGCTCCCCGCCTGACAGGTGTTGCCCGAGGCAGCGGTGCAGCGGTTCTTTTCGAGCGTGGTGCCACCCGCTTCGACCTTGGTTTTGTTGACGTTGGCGCCGATCACCTCGATGAAGGCGCCGGTCGAGCTGAACTGGGCGACGCGGTTGTTGGCGGTGTCGGTGACGTCGAGGTTGCCGGCGGAGTCGATCGCGATCGCCGACGGTGAGCTCAGTTTGCCCCCCGTGGAGCCCAGCCCCCCGGCTTCGCGGATGAATTCGCCCGCTTCGTTGTACTCGACGATGCGGTTGTTGGCCTTGTCGACCACCCAAATGTTGCCGCTGGAATCGACCGCGACGTCGGACGGACCGCCGAGCGGAGCGTGGCTCGAGCTGCCGTACCCGATTGAGGTCTGGAATTGAGGGCTGCCGCATTCGGCTTCGCACTTGAAGCGTTCGGCCACCGGGGAGCCCAGCGTTTGGCTGTATTCGGTTTCGACCTTGGGGATCGGCGTGCCGCCGCCTTCGATCTTCTTGGTCAACTGGCGGCCGGCGGCGTCATAGGTCAGCAGCGTCTTGCGGACGTTTTCGGTCCCCCCGCCCGGGCTTTCGAGGATTTCGGTCGGCTCGTCGAGGCCGTTGTAGGACTTGAACTGCTTGACGAGGAGTTGCGGACGGCCCGTGCCGCTTTCCTGGGCGGCCGGCATGATCTTGCAGAGCAGGCCCGCATAGGCGGCGTTCCCGTTGCATTCTCCAGTACCGCTGGCGCGGTAATAGACGAAGGTCGTCGTTCCCGCTTTTCCACCGTCGAGGTTCGAAGGTTGCCGAACCTGGAGCGGCAACCCGGTCGTTTCGTCATAAACCATGACCGACTTGATGCCGAGATGGCCAGAATCGAGGGATCCGGGGTCGACGATCGTTTCCTTCGGCTTTCGCAGGGTCCAGTTGTAGCGCGTTTCGGTGACGCGCTGGTCGGCGTCTTCCGTTCTGCCGACGATCGCGGCACCCGTCGTTTCGCGCGTAGGCAGGTGTGGCGGCGGGGTGCCCGCTGGCGGTGCCGGGGCGCCTTCGTCGTATTTGACCACCTGATGCAGGCGGGCGTTTACAGTTTCCCCGTTTTCGAGCCGCACCTGATGTAGCGGGCCCCACGATTCCAGCATCTCGGTCCCGTCGGCCGAGTAGACCGAATGGGTGTCGAGGCGATGCGAGAGGGCGGCGGACTCTTCCTCCCCCACCCCCAAGGCGTAGATGCGGTTCTGCGGGGTCAGCGTCCGCACCACGTTTCCGTGCACGTCGGTTTCGCTCGTCGCGATCGAGAGCCCTTCGGCGCCGGGTGGGGCCGGCGAGGCGGTGTTCACCTCGTAGCCTTCGGGATCGAGGTAATGGACGGTGGCGTGGGAGAAGTCGCTGGGGTGGGGGTCCGCCGGGACCTGATCCGGCGGGAAGATCGCCGTGGCGTCGACCGGGAAGTCGCTCTGGCCCCAAGTCGCAACCGTAGAGGGGCTCAGGTCAAAGGGGGCGCCACTGCCGGAGATCGGCACCTGATAGGCAATGGTGGTGGTCGCGGTCGGAGTGCCTTCGACCAGGCTTGCTCGGCTGACGGTTTTCAGCCGGTCAAAGAGTTCGAGGTCCCTCGGGTTCCATTCCGGTAGGAATTCTCCATGCTGTTCCATCTGGAATTCTTCAGCCTTGTAATAGGTGAATTTCCAAGGCTGCTGTCCCGGGGGCATCAGGGTGGCGAGCCCAGGGCCGCCATAGGCGTAGGTCTCTTCGAGAACTTTCCCGTTCGGTCCCGCCGTGCGCGGATCCCACTCTTTGATGAGGCGGTATTCGGAGTCATAGCCGTACTGGGCGACGATCTCGCCCATGCCGGAGGATCCGGTGGCATTGTAGTAGGTGATCGAGCCAAGGCGATAGTTCCCCCAGCACGAGCAGCTGAAGTAGTTGAACTTGAGCGTGCGGCATCCCGGGGTTTTCCACGGTTCCGTGTCCGGGCATTCCGCCACCCCGGGTGGCGCAGGCGCGATCTCCATGGAGAGCCGATACTTATTGCTGCCTTCGGGCAGGGTGTAGACCATCCGAGCGGACTTCTGGGTCGCCTGCCAGGAGACGGTGGTCGGCCTGTATTCGCCGGCGGTGGCGCCTGAGTTCGGCACAAAGGTCGTCTTCACGCCTTCCGGGCCGGCGAGGAGGAAGTTTCCGTTGGACCGAGAGAGGATCCACCCCTTCATGTATTCAGGAGCCACGAAGTTGCCGCCGACCACGTCGAAGGTGGCGGTGCCGCCTTCGCTGTCGGTGAGTTCGACCCACGTCGCCTCGGGGATGGCTTCTTCTTCCAGCCATTCTTCGCAGAAGGTTTCGCCCGATTCTTCCCAGCATTCGTGCCCGTACTGCGCCGGGACAGCCGGCTGGTGGCGTTCGACCAGGCTCGTCCACGCTACGCCGAAGTCTTCCTGTTCGACGGGGGCCGACGGCTGCCATTTATCGCCTAGGGCATAGGAAGTGATCCCCTGCTGTCCTTTCCATTTCAAGTTCGACTTGTAGGTGCGGGCAAATTCCAACTTGGCTTCGGAGCCGGGCACGGGAATCGACACATCGGATCGGCTGATCGTGTAGAAGCCGGTCAGGAGGTCGAGGTTGGCCGGGCCGACCGGAAGGCTGGCGTCCGTAGACGCACCGATGCCGCGCAGCTGTTCGACGTATTCAACCGTCACGGGTTCGGTGGCACCGCGGGAGGACGGGCCACCCGTGAAGACAGCTCGCAGCTTGATGTCTTCGTTGTGCTGCGGCCAGAAGTTCGGGTTGTTCCACTCTTTGTAGTCGAAGAACACGGGTTCGCTCTGTGAGCTGCTTCCGCTAACCGGGATCGGCCAGTCGACTTCTTCGCCCTTGCCGTTGAGGACGTATTCGGCCGGGATCTTTCGAAAGTGGCTCCAGTCGGACTGCTTGAACTGGTAGGTGACGCCCGTGCCTTCGAACCCACTGGTCGCCCAAGTCGACTGCAGCGTGAAGAAGTGGCTGGAAGTGCGCCCTTCTTCCGGAGAGGACATCTTGCTGGTCGCCGGCGCATTTTGGAAGTCGTACACCACGCGCAGGTATGGGCTGTTCCATGGGTTATACGGGCTGGCGGCGCTGGAGTCGAACTTCAGAAGGCGGTGGGTGCAGCTCGACTCGCCGCACGAGCGGGATTTGTCGTCGAGCAGCTTGACGATCACGCTCAAGTCCTGCTCTTCGCGGGCTGCTTCGGCCACTTTGCCGATCTGGATCGGGACGCTCCACCAACCTGGGCCGCCGCCGCGTTCGGAGGTTTTGACCTGGCCGAGAGCTTCGGGAGCGTAGTCGCCGCCTTCGGCTTCCCAGTTTTTCCCGGAGGTGTAGCGCTTCCAGTTGGCCTGCCAGTTCCAGGGCTTGAGGACCCGATGCACGGCGACGCCGCTGGTGTTCTGCGCGGCTGCGGGCGCGTGCAGCATCAGGTCGGCTGAGACGAGATCGGCACCCTGGATCAGTTCCGAGGTCCTCAGATAAAGCAGCGAGCGGTACCAGTTGTCTTCAGCCTGATTCAGTTCGGGGTTGTAGCCGGCGAGGAGATCTTTGCGGCCCCAGCTGGCGCAGTCGATCCAGCCTTCCTGTCCGGCTTTGCCTCCGATCACGCAGTCGAGGTCTGAGCCTTCCTTGGTAACGGACGGGTCGATACGGACCGGCCAGGGGCGGTCGGAAGCATCGAGCCAGAGCGGATCGACAGAGACCGTCACGAGCCAGGCCGCGTCCCCGCGGGGGGCGAGCTGGTAGCTGACCTGGTCGGTGCTCGGCGCCGACATCTCTGCGTCGGCGACAGTCGGTGCCGGCAGCGAGGCGACCACTTCGCCATGAAGGTCCTTGAAGACGACCGAGCCGTCGGCAACCAGATCGGCGCTCAGGCCCGGCGAGGCGGTGAGCTCGTACCGAAAGCTCGAGGGGCTCGACGGCCCTCCCAGCACGATGTCCTCCTTGAGCCCTTCCGGCAGCGTGGTGTATTCAAACGCGGCATTGGCGTCCTGGCTTTCATAAACGGCTGCGCCTTCGGTCAGTTCGACCGGCTCGGTGTCGGTCGCCAGCAGGCGGGAGGCGACCCACTGCTCGCCAAACGACAAGCGGGCCGCGCCGTCTTGGAGTTCCGACGGCAGGCTGACGTCAACGGAACTATCGCCATTTACGATTTCTCCGTCGTCACCTTCTTCGAGTCCTTCGCCGATCGGCTGCCAATCGCCGTCAGCATCCTCATAGTTGACGGCGGTCCCGTAAACCCGGGTTTCGAGCAGGCCGGAGTGGAGTTCGTAGGTGTCGGAGGTCGCGGTGCGCTTGTCGGGCAGCTCAAGCGCGGACGGAGGCGCCGGAGCCTCGGCGATCGCTTCATCCGGCTGAACTTCCCCGCTCGCCGCTCCCGTGAAGGCGCATACCGCAACCGATGAAGCCAAGAGCAACAGCAGCAGGGCAATGCAGCTCTTCGAGAGCCGGCTGACGCTGTATCGCAAGGTCCCCTCCCCGTGGATTGACTAACCGACACCGGAACCCGCGACACCTGCCGCGTACCAGTTGGCGGGCATCCTGCACACCTTTTAGCGGGATGTCAAGGACACACACCCACAAAACTTGGCCTTAGCTTACAGTGTATTTCTGCCGGTCAAGATGGTTTCACCGACGTTTCGGTCTATACATAGTGTCTAACGCGATAGTCGATGGAAGGCAGGAACCGGCTCGGCACGCCTGAAGATCGGTGCTCCCAGGATCGAGACCATTTGTCGCCCCCGGGATCCTTGCCGCCCCAAAATTGTGTTGGGCGCACCGTGATCCGCAAAGAGAACGTGCGAAATCTCAGAATGGCTAAATCGACAAGTTACGAAGTGGTTTCCGATTTCGCAGCTGGAAATGCCGCGGCTCCGACGACGACAGCGCGCAGCTCGGCCCGCTTGCCCTCTTCTCGTGCTTGTGCCTTTCCTGCCGCGTCTTCGATTCGCTTCTTGAAGTCTTGCCGCGCCTGCTGAATCGCCTCCCATGCCTCGGAGTCGACGAGGATCGGGAACCATTCCCAGGCGCTCCCCTCCAGCTGACCGAATGTTTCCTCGTCCAAAGCCTCTGCCGCCTCGAGAAAGCATTCCGCTGGCGTCAGCGCGCGCAGGGCTCCTTGCTCTCCCTTGACCAACTCCGAATCCTTCGGCAAATCGGCCCAGAGCTCGGTCTTCAGCCGATACACCTTCTCGATTGATCCGCGCCTCGGGATCGTTTCCACCAGCTCGAGGGCGTCACACCGTTTCGCGAGGACCCGGTTCAAGTGGTAAGACACCACGCCCAAGCTGATCTCGAACTCCCGGGCGAGGATGCTCGCGCTGGCCTGACGCTTGACCAGCTCGCGAAGTATTCGTCTGCGGAGAGGATGACTCAAGGCCAGCAGGATCCTGTCCAGCTTGCTCTCCTTCGCCCTCACTGGCCTTCCTTACACCTGAGGTCATCGGCACTTCCTGCCGCTGGCTTTCCCCTCATCTCTTCGTCCCCGTCCTGGGTGGCATCGAGGACCGCCTGTGCCTGAGGATGATCGAGAGCCGCGACCACGTAGACAGTTTGACCCCCCACCGGTCCATCCGAATCCGCGAGACCCACCACCCCGGAACCGGCGAGAACGCGCAGGTGGTAGCTCACTTGACTCAGGCCCAGCCGAGGGAGATCTGCAGCAAGATCAGAAACCCTTCTTCCCCCTTGGCTTCTCCCTAGGTTTCGGAGAATCTCGCGCCGAATCGGATGATCCAAGGCATCCTGCAAATCGGGATCAAGCCCGTTTAACAGCTTTCCTGGAATCCGGCCCGTATCTCGTTCGCTGTAATCAGCTTTCCCCAATTCCATGCCCTCCTGCTCAGCGCTGCAAGGCAGCGGATCAATAAGACATCGCTGCTCACGCTAGGCATGGAGGAACAGTCGTACAAAGGCAGTTCAGGTCAGCAATCTTGTGGTCTTTCGCACAAATGAGAGCGCAGAGCGCAACGGGGGCGGCATCAAACCGCCGAAGCCGCCCCCGCTTCTTCAGGCGCCCTTGGTCGTGCTCGCCTTGGGCAACAGCACCGCTGCAATATCGAAGCTCATCCAGCTCACCCCCTTCGCCAACTCGGGTATTTAGATGAAGGATGGTTTATCGCTAGCCGCTTTTGGCACCGCTCATTCCGGGGAGACTCCACTTTCGGCGGAATCAGCCTTTCCGGGGGTTCGCTGTTAAACTCAGGTTCTGCTGAGGATGGGATCGCGCAAGGACAACTTGGAACCCACTGCTTTTGGAATCAGCGCAAAAACGGCGAAAGCCCTAGCTGATCCGTTAAAGATCCGAATCCTTGTCGAGGTAACCGTGAGCCCACTTAGCCCCTCTGAATTCGTTGAGGCGGTGGGTGGCGATCTGTCTCGCGTGTCTCGCTGCTTCCGACAACTTGCCCGTTGGGGATACCTCGAGGTCCTGGAAGAAAGACTTGGTCGCCGCGGGGGGGCCTCAATCGAAAGGGTCTATCGAGCCCGCCGTCGAGCGCATTTCGACAATGCAGCGTGGGAGGCAGTTCCACGTTCGGAGCGAGATGGGGTATCTCGCTCCATTCTTAGCTCCTACCACCAGCGGATTAGAGAAGCTATCGAAGCTGGCACGTTTGACAAGGACGTTGATCGGCATCTTTCATGGGACGCAGTCGCCTTGGACAGAATTGCTTGGGCCCAGCTCGGAGCCTGCTTGGATGAGGTCCTTGGGTCACTTGAGCAACTTGAGCTAGAAGCAACTGATCGGCTTGTTGGAACTTCAGCCTGCTCAATCCCGACCGTTGTTGGACTTGCTGCTTTTCGCGCGAATCAGTCCCCATCCCAGATGCTAGAAGCACCTCGCAACCACATAGGACCTGCAGATAATCAGCATCCCGGATCAACCTATGGAATTGATCCAAAGCTTGCGAAGGCTTTGGCAAACAGGTGGAAATCCCGAATCCTCATGGAGGCAAGCATCCGCCCCATTAGCGCATCGCAGTTCGTAGAAGAGATCGGCGGTTCTATGGGAAATATTTCGCGATGCTTTCGCGAACTCGCTAACTGGGGCTATCTAGAGCTCGTAGAAGAACGGAGGGGTGGCCGACACGGGGGTGGCATCGAACGAATCTATAAAAGTACGTGCCGCCCCTATTTCGATACCTCAACGTGGGAAGTACTGCCACAGATTGTTCGAGAAGAAATATCCGATTATTTTCTCGAGACTTACTTTGTCCATGTCACGCAGGCCATTGAGACTGGCACGTTCGACGCAGAGGTAGACCGTCATCTTTCCTGGATGCCTGTGTCTTTTGATCGAAAGGCGTGGCTCACGATCGGTCAACGCCTTGATGAAATTCTTGCCTGGACTCCTGAACTGGAGGCAGAATCGGTTGAACGCGTAGCAGGTGATACTGGCCTACTCATCCCCACCGTTGTCGGTTTGATGTCATTCCGCGTGCCGGCATAGCGCACCCGTTTTGGAGCCATCGAACCCATTGCCTCCAACCACCCCCCACTTTCCTGAACGGCTCACGCTCGCTGAAGGGAAGTGGATCGATGAAGAACGAAGGGAGAAGCACCCCGGAGGCGGGATCGAAGGCATCCATCGCCTCGAGAGGCGCCCCTGCCTCGCGACGCCCACTTGGAATGCCCCCCTCATCGCTGAGAGGAGATGCAGTCTCCGCGACGGCATCGTCGGTCGCTGCTCAGTAGCGTTTTTCCTGCGTATAAGCAGAAAAGAAAGGGTGGCGACATGAAGTTGAAAGCGATCGGTCGGGATTTGCCCGTCATTCGGGTGACGAAGTCTGGTTGATTCGCAGCGGTTGAGAGGGCCGCCCTGGCCATGCCAGGGTGGCCCGATCGAACACCTTGCATCGCTGAAAAATCTCTGTCGGATTTCCGCTTAGCTCCGTAGACGCACATGCGTCCAAGCGCCGGAAACGGCGATTAGGTTGCCCGCCGCTTCAAAGGCCTTGCCCGCCGGTGGGGTCTTGTTCGGTCAATCAAGACGCAAGGGAGGAAATCTATGAGCAGGGGAATTCTTCGGCAGGCGCCGGCCTTGGTCGTCGCCGTCGTCGCCTTGATCGCGGCGCTCGGTGGGACCGTGTACGCGGCGGGGAAGATCAACGGGCACGCGATCAAGGTGAAGTCGCTGCCGGGGAACCGGTTGGCGATCGGATCGGTGCCGGGGAACCGCTTGAAGCCGGGGACGATCCCCTCGGCGCAGCTGGCGCCGGGATCGATTCAAGGCGATCGCTTGGCGCCGGGGTCGGTGACCGGCGTGCAGATCGACGTCTCCACCCTCGGCCAGGTGCCCTCGGCCGCGCACGCCGAACAGGCGGAGTCGGCGAAGGACGCGGAGACCGCGGGGAACGCCGCCAACGCGGAAAACGCGGAACGGATCAACGGCTTCGAAGCCGGCTGCAAGCCGAGCACCACGCTCTTCGCCGGGGCGTGCTGGCAGACCTCGACGAATACGACGGCGATGACGCCGGCGAACGCGGCGGCGTCGTGCGCGAACGAAGGCGGCGAGCTACCGGACCCCTTGCTGTTGGCGGCATTCTCGCAGCAGCCCGGGATCACGATCGCGGCTGGTGACGAGTGGACTGGCGATATTCCTATCGTCAGCGGATCAGACGTCTACGCCGTTGTCACCGTGTCTTCGTCTGGTGCGATCAGCTCTTCCCCGGCGACCAACACCAAAAAATTCCGCTGCGTCATCCCGCTCCTCGGCTGACGCCGTGCCGTCGCGGGGCGGCAGACGCGCCGCCCCGCGGCTCGGCCTCTCTATCCTCCGGCGCCCGATGCGCCGCCGCTCCGCCGCCCCCCTCGCCGCTCTCGCGCTGCTGCTCGTCCTCGCGCCGGCCGCCGGCGCCGCCCCACGCGCCCACGCCCCCACGCCGCCCCTCGGCAGCGGCGCCCCCGAGCGCGCCAAAGCCGCCCGCGTCCTCCGCTACTGGACGCCCGCCCGCATGGCCTCGGCCCGCCCGCTCGACCTCGTCGCCGACCGCGCCGGCGAGCTCAGCCTCCGCCTCGGCGCCCTCGCCCCCACCGCCGCCGCCAGCTTCCTCGCCGTCGCCGCCCCCGTGGAACCGCCCTACACGGTCAACGGGCGCATCTTCGTCAAACAGGGCGACCTGCGCGGCTACTGCTCGGGCACGGCGATCGACAGCCCCAGCCGGCAGCTGGTGCTGACCGCGGGCCACTGCGTCAACAACGGCCACGAGGGCGGGCGCACGGTCTGGTCCCAGTACCTCGAGTTCGTCCCCGCCTACACCGCGGGCAGGGTCCCGTTCGGCGCCTTCGTCGCCAAGCCGGATGCCGTCTTCGCGCCGAAGCCGTGGACCAGGCACGGCAACTCGAACTTCGACCTCGGCGCCTTCCTCACCCACCCGAACAGGCGGGGGCTGAACGTCGCCGACGCGGTCGGGGGCGGGGCGACGATCGCCCTCGACCTCCCGCGCTTACAGACCTTCAGCACCTTCGGCTATCCCGGCGACGTCAAGCGCCTGCAGGGCTGCACCTCCCCCTACGCCGGCGACGACCGCCTCAGCTACTCGCTCGCCGGCCCGCCGAGCCTGGGTATCCGCTGCCACTGGGCTCCCGGCGCCAGCGGCGGCGGCTGGCTGATCGAAGACGGCACCGAGATCGACGGCCTCAACTCCCACCTCTACCTGGGCAGAACCTCCCGCACCTACGGGCCGTACTTCTCGCAGGAGACGGTAGGGGACCTGGTCGAAGGGCTGTAGGGGGGAAGAGCTCCGGCCGCCCGTGCCTTATAAAGGCGTGAGGGCTTGGATCCGAGAATACGGCTTCCCTTTGTTGGTTCTGGCAGACCTGGTCGGTTCTGCCTATTTAGCCACGACTACCTCGCTCCCTACCGCCGTGCCGGACTACGCGCTGCAGGCAGGCTCTGTGTATCGGCTGGAGGTCGGGAGCGCCTGCTTCGTGGTCATCTACTTGGCAGCCATGGCCCTCTTCCTCGCGATCGATGGCTGGGGCTTCACTGAATTGGGTCCGAAGGGACTGCGTGCAACGGAGGTGATGCGAGCAAGTGATGAGCAGGGCGCAACCCTCTCTGAGCAGATGATGCTTATTCGCAACATGGAGAAGGATTTAGAGGACGCCAAGGCGGCCCTGAACCGCTCCGCTACACGCTTGAACGAGCAAGAGCAACGAGTTCGACGACTGGAGGACAAGTGATCCGATGAAAGAGCGGGAAGAGGAGAGAAGCGATCTGCCACCAGAGTTGGCGCGGCTACTCACCCCTGAGTATCAGCGGGAAAGCGAGGAAAGAGCCCGCGAAAACCTGGAAATTCGCATTCGGGCCGAAATTCATCTCGAAAACGCCCGCAGAATCCTCGACAGCCTGAAGCGCTAGCTGTCCGGGTCAGCTAGCTAGCCCGTCTCGGCCTCGAGCAGGCGGCGGTAGTAGCGGTAGTCGCGGCGTTCGGGGCGCAGGTTGCAGGCGAGCGCGAGGTGGTGGCGGGCGCGGCGCTTCTGGCCCGTCTTGCTGAGGGCGCGGCCGAGGCAGAAGTGGGCGTAGTCGTTCACCGGGTGGGATTCCACGACGGCCTCGAACTCGACCGCGGCCGGGGCGAAGCGACCGGCGCGGAAGTAGGCGCGGCCGAGCGCCTCGCGGATCGAGCTCTTCTCCGGGTCGCGGCGGGCGGCCTCGGCCAGCGGCTCGGCCGCGTGCTCGAAGTCGCCGTCCTCGAGCAGCTCGAGGCCGCGGCGGTAAAGCGTGTAGGTGGGCTCGGGCGTTCCCTCGGCGGGCATTCACCAAGTGTAGGAGGGGCGCCACCACGGAAAGGGCGGCGTGCTGATGTGCCTGCTCCGGGCGCCGCGATCCCGGCCTCGTCCTCCCGCCTTGCCTCTCTGATCCGCACCAGGCCAAAAAGCGTTCCTTAGCAGGCCGAAATAGGCGGTTTGCTACCGTGGGCGTACGGGTTCGGCAGCTTCGTCCATCGCCGGCCCAAATTTCCATGAGCGTATTCACCGCGAAGAAATGGACCTGCGATCAATGCGGGGTCTCGGTCAGCCGCGCCAGCGGCGAGAAGGTCGAGTTGCCCGAGAGTTGGGTTTCCTCCCAGGAGGGCATCTTCTGCCTGCTCTGCCGCCGCGAGCGCGCCGCCCAGGCCGCCCTCGCCAAGGCCCCGAAGGATTCCGGCCTCGAGGACCGAGCCAAGCTGCGCCGCGCCGCCCTCGTCGAGTTCGAGATCCGTCGCCGCCCAAACCACGGCAACGGCGAGATCGCCAAAGCCTGCCGCTCCTCCGTCGCCGCCGTCGTCGCAGCGCGCAAACGCCTGCAGATCCCGGCGCCGCAGTAGCGGCGCGCGGCGCGTCCGCCGCACACCGAGGCCAGCCACAGGTGCGATTGGCGAGTTGGCTTGCCCATAGCCGGGCTGACTCGCCAATCGCACTCGGCCACCGGGGGCAAGGAGGTTCGCCAGTTTCTCCTATCCAGTCCGCGTCGCCTCCGCCAGGTACCGCAGCAGGCCCTCCATCCCCCGCTCCCCGTGCACCCGTCGCTGGCGGTCGGCGCCGTTGCCGTCGGCGAGGATGCGCTCGATCTCTTCGAGGGCGTCGGCGCCGCCGAGCTGCTCGGCGTAGGGTCGGGCCTCTTCGAGGGTGGCGCGGGCGACGTCGGCGGCGGGGGCGGCGGTCGCCTCGTCGACCATCAGGCGAGCCTCGAGGCCGTAGCGCTCGGCCTGGAAGTAGGACTCCTCGATCGCCTCGCGGGTGAGCCCGGGGGCGCCGGGGCGGTCGATCTCCTTCGCCGCCAGGGCCTGGACCAGGGCGGCGACGGCGACGTTCTGCTCGGGTCGTGGCTGGACGTCCATCCCCCGCACCTCGACCGTGCCGAGGTTGGGGTGCGGGCGCACGTCCCACCAGATGTAGGTGTAGTCGGAGACGCCCGCGGCGGCGATCAGCTGGTCGGCGACGCGGAGGAAGTCCTCGTAGTCGCGGAAGGCGCGCGGCAGCTCGAAGCGCGGGTAGCTGCGGACGGCGGCGGCGCGAGCGCTGGCGAGGCCGGTGTCGGCGCCGTCGCGGAAGGGCGAGTTGGCGGTCAGCGCCGCCAGCAGCGGCAGATGGTGCCGCAGCGCATTGGCAACGGCGATCGCGGTTTCGGGGTCCGGCATCCCGACGTGCACGTGCAGGGCGCAGGGCGGCGTCGCCAGCAGACTCGCCAGGTCTTTCTTCACCGTCTCGTAGCGGGCTTTCTCGACCAGGGCGGCCGCGCCGGCCTCTCCCGGGTACACGCCGGACCCCATCAGCCGGGCGCCGGTCGCATCGACTGCTCTCCGCACCTGGGCAAGCTCCCGCACCGCCTGCTCGGTGTCGAGGCAGACGCCGGTCTTCATCTCGATCTGGGTGGCGAAGATCTCGGTCGAGACGCTGTCGCGGTGCTCCGGGTCGA
>JBIOWB010000037.1:0-27823 GCA_044868125.1 Solirubrobacterales bacterium | reverse complement strand
GTCGAGGTCGAGCTGCCGGCCGTGATCAGCGTCGGCGACGCGATCAACGAGCCGCGCTACCCAAGCCTGAAAGCGATCATGGGCGCGAAAAAGAAACCGCTCGACTCGAAGGCGACCGGCGACGTCGGCATCGACGCCGGCCAGGTCGGCGAGGGCGGCTCGAAGACCAAGGTCCTGGGTCTGAACCCGCCGCCGCCGAAGGAAGCGGGCGAGATCATCGAGGACGAGGACACCAACGAGACGGTCGAAAAGATCGTCGCCTGGCTCGACGAGAGGAAGCTGATCTAGATGTCGGGAATTCTGGTTTACGCCCTCCACGACGACGAGGGCAACTTCAACAAGAACTCGCTCGGGGCGATTTCCGAGGCCGCCAAGCTGGCTGGCGAGCTCGGCGGCGAGGCGGCCGCGCTGGTCGTCGGCGAGGTCAGCGAAGAGGCCTGCGCTTCGCTCGGAAACTACGGCGCCGCAAAGGTCTACCGGGCCAACAACGTTCCCGAGGGCCTGGCCCAGCCGATCGTCGACGCGATGGCCAAGGTGATCGGCGACGGGGGCTTCTCCTACGCTCTCTTCGGCGGCGGCCTGCTCGGCTTCGAGATCGGCGCCGGCCTCACCGCCCGCCTCAACGCCGGGGTGACCATGGAGGTCACGGCGGTCAAGGTCCAGGACGGGAAGCTGGTCGCCGAGCGGCCGATCCTGCAGGACTCCGAGATCGCCGACGTCGGCTACGTCTCCGAGCCCGGCATCATCATCGGCCGCCTCAACGCCTTCGACGCCAAGGAGAGCGGCGGCACCGCCGAGGTCATCGACATCGACGTCGAGCTCTCCGGGTGGTCGGTCAAGGCGAAGATGGTCCAGCGCGGCGAGCAGCGCGGCGCCGACGTCAACATCGAGGACGCCGACATCCTCGTCGGCGGCGGTCGCGGTCTCGGCGCCGCCGAGGGCTTCAAGCTCTGCGAGGAGCTCGCCGAGTCGATGGGCGGCGCGGTCGCCGCGACCCGCGCGGTCGTGGACGCCGGCTGGTACCCCTACGCGGCCCAGATCGGCCAGACCGGGAAGACGGTGGCGCCGAAGCTGTACCTCGCCGCCGGCGTCTCCGGGGCGATCCAGCACAAGGTCGGGATGCAGAGCTCGGAGAACATCCTCGCGATCAACAAGGACCCGAACGCGCCGATCTTCGAGTTCTCGGACCTCGGCGTGGTGGGCGACCTGCACAAAATCGTCCCCAAGCTGACCGAGGCGATCAAGGCGAAGAAGGGTTGACGCTCGCCGGGGGCCTTCAGGCCCCCGGCGTTCATCCCGCCCCAGGAACAAGGAGCCCGACAAATGGCAGTTGCACCGAGTGAGTTTCCGCCGCCCTTCGATCCCGACAGCGTCATCGCGGCGCCGACGGATCCCGAGGACGAGCGCATCGAGGTCGGCATCGCGATCGTCGGCGGCGGCCCCGCCGGTCTCGCCTGCGCCAACAAACTCATGCAGCTGCTGGAGGACGAGCCGGAGCTGACCGAGAAGCTCGGCGAAGTCCCGGTCGCGGTGATCGAGAAGGGCAAGGTCGCCGGGGCGCACCTGCTCTCCGGCGCCAACGTCGATCCCTCGGCGCTGGAACGGCTCTTCCCCGACCTGCCGCCGGCGGAGTGGCCGCCGGTCTACCAGGAGGTGACGAAGGACGCGACGTACTTCCTCACCAAGAGCAAAGCGTTCCCGCTGAAGCCGCCGCCGCCCAACTTCCGCAAAGAGGGGACCTACACGATGTCGGTCTCCAAGCTCGGCCGCTTCCTCTCCGAAAAAGCCGAAGAGGCGGGCGTCTACATCCTCACCGAGACCGCCGCGACCCAGCTGCTGGTCGAGGACCGGATCGTCAGGGGCGTGCGCTCGGGCGACCGCGGTCGCGGCAAGGAGGGCGAAGAGCTCGGCAACTTCGAGCCCGGCTCCGACGTCGTCGCCAAGGCGACGGTGCTGGCCGAGGGCACGATCGGCCACCTCACCTATGCCGCGATGGACTACTTCGACATGCGCGAGGGCTCCGACCCGCAGGTCTGGGAGCTCGGCGTGAAGGAGATCTGGGAGGTGCCGAAGCCGCTCGACCGGGTGATCCACACGCTCGGCTGGCCGCTGCGCTGGGGCCCGCGCTACAAGGAGGCGGGCGGCAGCTTCATCTACCCGATGGGCGAGGACAAGGTCTGCTTCGGCCTCGTCGTCGGCCTCGACACCACCGACGCCACCTTCTCCGTCCACGACGCCCTGCAGCTGTTCAAGACCCACCCCTTCATCGCCAAGATCATCGAGGGCGGCAAACGGGTCGGCTGGGGCGCGAAGACGATCCCCTCGGGCGGCTACTGGGCACTGCCGAAGCGCTTCTCGGTGCCCGGGATGCTGATCGCAGGCGATGCCGCCGGGATGGTCAACATCGCCGAACTCGCCGGCGTCCACTACGCGATGCACGCCGGGATGTATGCGGCGGAAGCGATCGTCGAGTCCCTCAAGAAGGACATCGACTCGGTCAACTTCGAAAGCTACGACGGGATGATCCGCGACTCGGTGATCGAGAAGGACCTCTATCGCTCGCGGAACATGAAGCAGCCGCTGACCAAGGGCCTGATCTTCGGCGGCGCGATGGGGAGCGCGATGGTCGCGACCAAAGGCGCCTTCCCCGGCGGCCACTGGAAGATCGAGGACAACGCCGAGATCCCGGTCTTCGAGGGCAACGCCGGCGACAAGTACCCGAAGCCCGACAACGAGGTGACGTTCAACAAGCTCGACTCGGTCTTCCTCTCCGGCAACGCCACCCGCGACGACGCTCCCAACCACGTCCGCATCCAGACCCACGTGCCGCGCGAGATCGCCCAGACGTGGGTATCGATGTGCCCGGCCCAGGTCTACGAGATCCCCGAGGACCAGCTCGAAAACGGCACCGCCGAGGTCGACGTCCACGTCACCGCCTCCAACTGCGTCCAGTGCGGCGCGATCACCGCCAAGGGCGGCCGCCTGACGCTGCCCGAGGGCGGCGATGGGCCGCTGTACCAGGAGACCTAGAGACGTAGCGAAGTTGTTGCACTAACGGCACGATCCGCGCGCCACGCGTGCGGATTTGAGCTCTACGGTCGGCGGGTGCTTCCGATGGGGTCTCTGGTCAGCAGTGCAACCGGTGCCGTCGGATTCATGGCCGCCGCGATTGCGGTCTTCGGGTTTCTTTGGCAGGCGCCGTCGGTCCTGACCCAGAAGGGAGACAGGTCAGTGCGGGCTGCAACCGTGATTGGAGGCCTGGTGGGCTTTGGATTCGCGGGGGTGACGGTTATGGTCGAATACATCTGGTAGGTTTTTGTCTGCGGAGGTGTTGAATGAGCGAAAAGAAGTTTGTTGTCGTGTTCGCTGTTGGGGTAATGCTTCTCCAGGTCCTCGTGATCGGTGGTCTCCATGGGCTTGGCGCGGATTCGGAAACGATTGGTTCCACCATTGGGCTCATGCTTGGAGCAGAGGCGCTCGTTGGCGGCCTGATCCACATGCGCTACTACTGAGACTGCCCCGGCTGGCCCGATAGGTTCCCGCCGTGCTGGCGCTGGGAATAGCCGCGGCCGTGATCGCCTCGCTGCTCTACAACAGCTCGATCGCGCTGCAGGCCTTGGAGGCGCGGAAGGTGCCCGCCGAGCACGGGTTGCGGCCTTCGCTGCTGGGGCGGCTGCTGCGCAACCGGCGCTGGCTGGGGGCGACGGCGCTGGGGCTGCTGGGCTGGCCGTTCGAGATCGTGGCGCTGCTGCTGGCGCCGCTGACCGTGGTGCAGCCGTGTCTGGCGAGCGGGCTGGTGCTGCTGCTGTGGCTGGGGGTGACGCGGCTGGGGGAGAGTCCGGGGCGCCGCGAGTTCGTCGCGGTTGCGGCGATCGTGGCCGGGATCGGCGGCGTCGCCTGGGCGGCGCCGGAACGGTCGACCGACCACGCCGGCGCTGGGACGATCGCCCTGGCGCTGGTCCTCGTCGCGCTGCCGGTGCTGGCGCCGTATGTCCTGCGGAAGCCCTTCAGCCGACAGCCCCTTCGCCTCGGTCTGATCGCCACCGTGGCCGCCGGCGCCGGCTACGCGTGGACGGCGGTTGCCAGCAAGCTGCTGACCGACGAGCTCGCCGCCGGCACCCTCCTTCTTGCGGCACTGTGGCTGGCGACGGCGGCCGTCTCCGAGGGCCTGGCGCTGCTGAGCGAGATGAGCGCGCTGCAGCGGCGTCCGGCGACCCACGTCGCCCCGATCATGTTCGCGGTGCAGGTGCTGGTGCCGGTGCTGCTGGCGCCGCTGATCTTCGACGAGTCCTGGTCCGAGACGCCCTTGGCGGGCATCGCCCTCGTCGTCTTCATCGCTCTGGCCGTTGCGGGGACCATCCTTTTAGCCGGCTCCAAGGCGGTTGCGGCAGTAATGGAGTCGGCACATGCCGAGGATTGACGACAGCCGGCGTGGGTGAATGATCTGCTTGCGCTGGTAGATTTCCCGCCGCCGTGGCGTGCAGTTGTCGAGTCCCGCCGAGGCAGATACCCCAGTCACACCACCCAAGGAGCCACCGTAGGGGCTGCAGAGAACACGCTGCCCGACGCGAGCAAGTTCGCGATCGGTTTCGACCACCGTGACCGCGTTCGTTTGTTCGAGCTCTGGGCCGAGGTACTCGACTCGGAGCAGTGGTCCGAGGGCGCGAAGCTGAGGGCCTTCGAGGAGCGCTGGCAGGAGTGGAACGGGTTGCCGAGCCTCGGCCTCTCGAGCTGGGCCGGCGGCGCACTGGCGGCGATGAAGTTCGCCGGGGTCGCGGGCGAGACCGTCCTTTGTCCCGCCAACACCTTCATGGCGACGCCGCTGGCGGCGATCGGCGCCGGCGCCCAGGTCGAGTTCGTCGACTGCAACCGCGAGGACCTCTGCATGTGCTTCGCGGACTTCGAGCGCAAGGCCGAGCGCCACAAGCCGCGCGCCGCGATCCTCGTCCACATCGGCGGTCACATCGCCTTCGACGCCGAGCGGATCGCCGCCTACTGCCAGGAGAACGAGATCTTCCTGCTCGAGGACTGCGCCCATGCCCACGGCGCCGACTGGAACGGCGCCAAGCCCGGCAGCTTCGGCGATGCCGGCGTCTACTCCCTATACGCGACCAAGACCGTCTCCACGGGTGAGGGCGGCGTCCTCGTCTCCAGGAACCCAGCCCTGATCGAGTTCGCTTCGAAGTTCCGCAACTACGGCAAGTTCGAGCACGAGGTCGACGGCCTCAACTTCCGGATGAGCGAGTTCACCGCCGCGCTCGGGCTCGTCCAGGCCGAGCGGATGGAGGAGATCGTCGCCTGGAAGAACGAGTACGCCCGCGAGCACCTCGACCCGGCCCACCCCGCGCGGCTGGAATTGCCCGAGGGGATGACGTCGGGCTTCTACAAGTACATCGTCTTCGACGAGATCGAGAAGAGCACGGGGCGGGTCTACGACCAGCCCTGCCACCGGATCATGGGCCGCGCCGACGACCTGCCGAACACCGATTGGGCGGCGGAGAACCACTGGTGCGTGCCGCTCTACTACCGCCCAGCCTCGCGCGAGGCGGCGCTGAAGGGAGAGTCATGAGGGTCCTTGTCACGGGAGGCGGTGGCTTCATCGGCTCCCACGTCGTCGATCGTCTGCTGGAGCGGGGGATGACGCCGCGCATCTTCGACCTCAGCGCCTCGCCCTACCACTCGCCGCTCGAAGTCGAGACCTTCACCGGCAGCATCACCGACCCCGCCAACCTCGATTTGGCGATGCGCGACTGCGACGCGGTGATCCACCTCGCCGCCGTCGCCGACGTCGGTCACGTCCACGCCGATCCCGTCCTCGCCGAGGAGGTCAACACGCGCGGAACGCTGAACGTGCTCGAGGCCGCCTGCCGGGCCAAGGTCGGCCGCGTCGTCTACGGCTCGACCACGTGGGTCTACAGCGACTGCGTCGAGCAGGAGGTCGACGAGGAGACGCCGATCCCGGCGCCGCGCCACCTCTACACCGCGACCAAGCTCGCCGGCGAGACCTACTGCGCCGGCTACGCCGAGCTGTTCGAGCTGGAGAGCACGATCCTCCGCTTCGGCATCCCCTACGGCCCGCGCGCCCGCGCCGCCGGCGTCGTCGCCAAGTTCACCGACCTCGCGTTCGAAGGCAGGGCGCTGACGATCGCCGGCGACGGCAGCACCACCCGCAGCTTCATCTACGTCGAGGATCTCGCCGACGGCATCGTCGCCGCGCTCAAGCCGGACGCAGCTGGCCGCACCTACAACCTCTCCGGCGACGAGATCGTGACGATCCTCGAAATCGCCGAGCGGGTGCAGGAAAACACCGACAACTGCGAGATCGTCCACACGCCGCCACGGCCGGGCGACTTCCCCGGCAAGGTGATCTCCAACGAGCGCGCGCTCGAGGAGCTCGGCTGGAAAGCGGAAACCAGCTTCAAGGAGGGCGTGCGCAAGTACGTCGAATGGGTCCGATCGAGCACCCGGCCGCCCGACCCGGTGCCCGGCAAACGGCCTTCGCTGAACGGCAACGAACACGCTGCGGGGGCGCTGCTCGCCGGCGCCGCCCGCTTCGAGGAGCGCGAGCCGCGGGTGCTCGTCCTCAGCGCCGACATCGGCGAGGGGCACGACCTGCCGGCCCGGATCATCAGGGCCGACCTCGAAGAGGAAATCCCCGGCGCGACGGTCGAGATCGCCAACGGGTTGGAGGCGATGGGGAGGATCCTCTCGGCGGTGGTGCGCGGCGGCTCCCGCTTCACCTTCCGCTGGACGCCCTGGATGTTCGACGTCCAATACTGGCTGATCACGAGGTTCGCCCCGACCCGCTGGCTCGCCCATCACCTCAACTACTGGCTTGGGGCGCGGGGACTGCTGCGGCTGATCGCCGCGCACGAACCCGACGTGATCGTCTCCACCTATCCCGGCGTGACCGCGGTGCTGGGAATGCTGCGCGAGCACCGGCAGCTCGAGGTCCCGGTCCAGTCGGCGATCACCGATCTCGCCGGACTGCGCTACTGGGTCCATCCCGGCGTCGACATGCACTTCGTCACCCATCCGGAGTCGATCGAGGAAGTCGAGCGGCTCGCCGGGCCGGGCAGCGTCGAATGGATGCGGCCGCCGATCTCGCGCGACTTCCTCATGCCCCGGACCCGGCGCGACGCCCGCGAGGCGCTCGACGTCCCCGCGCACGCGCGGCTCGTGCTTGTCTCCGGCGGCGGCTGGGGGGTCGGCGACCTCGAGGGCGCGATCGAATGCGCCCTCGCCGACGAAGACACGTTGGTCGTCTGCATCGCCGGTCGCAACGAGGCGGCGCGGGAGAAGCTCGAGCAGCGCTTTCGCGACAACGAGCAGGTGCGGATCCTCGGTTTCACCGAGCAGATGAGCGACTGGATGGCGGCGGCCGACGCGATGATCCACGGCACCGCCGGGCTGACCGTGCTGGAGGCCCACATCCGCGGCTGTCCCGTCGTCTCCTACGGCTTCTCCGCCGGTCACCTGCGCGCCAACAACGCCGCTTTCGAGCGCTTCGGCCTGGCCGAAGTCGCTCGCTCGTCGCATGAGCTCGAGTCGGTCCTGCGCCACGTCACCCGCGAGCGCCGGTCGCCCGACTCATCCTTCGCCTCGCTGCCCTCGATTGCTTCGCGAGCTCTGGAGGTGCGGCCTCGGGTCAAGCAGCAGCCGGTCTGGCGGGTGCGGACCGAGCGGGTGGCCGCTGCCGTCAGCCTGGTCGCCCTCCTCGTGGTGATGGTCCTCTCCGCCGTCAAGACCGAGAGCCCCTACGGGGTGATCTCCAACCCGTTGAAGGAGCGCATCCACATCGGCGGCGACGTCGACAACGCCGCTGCCGCGCCGCAGGAAGAAGCGACTCCGCCGCGGCAGCCGGCGCCGGAAACGACCGCCTCGGCGCGTTGATCCGGGGATTGCCGGCGGTCGGCGCGGCCGCTGGCCTCGTCTGGCACGCGAGCCCGGCGCTCGCCCCGGTGGTGCCGACGATCGGCCGGGGGCTCGACGTGGTCCTCCGCCAGGACGAGCTCGACGGTGTCGCGATCACCTTCGACGACGGGCCGCACCCGCACGGGACGGTCTCGGTGCTGGAGACCCTGCGCGAGCACGGTGCGCAGGCGACCTTCTTCCTCGCCGGGGAGCAGGTCGAGCGTCGACCCGCCCTGGCCGCCGAGATCGTCGCCGCCGGGCACCGGGTCGAGCTGCACTGCCACCGCCACCGCAACCAGCTGCGGCTGACGCCGCGGATGCTGCTCGATGACGCCGAGCGGGGGCGGGCGGCGATCGAGGAGGCGACCGGCCAGGCGATCGCCGACTACCGCCCGCCCTACGGGATCTTCAGCGCCTCCGGCCTGAGCGTGATCCGCGGCGGCGGCTGGCGGCCGGTGCTGTGGTCGAAGTGGGGGAGGGATTGGGACCGCCGGGCGACGCCGGAGTCGATCACCCGCCGCGTCACCGCCGGCGTCGGCGCCGGGGACGTCCTTCTCCTGCACGACGCCGACTACTACAGCGCTTCGGGCTCCTGGGTCCGCACCGCGGCAGCTCTGTCGAAGATCCTCGAGCTGCTGGAGGCGCGGGGGCTGAAGTCGAGGCTGCTGCGCCGCGGCGGGGCCGCCACCACGGTCCACTGATCGCAGCCGGCGAAAGCTTCGTCGAGGAGCTGGGCCATCGTGCTCCGAGGCCGATCCTGATCGAAGATCTGCTTGGACATAACCTCTCCGTCCTGTAGGGGGCGTTGGCAAATGCTCCCCAGCCCGTCGGACGAAAAGTATGCTCTTTGCAGCCCTTTGGGAACGCTTGTTCGTTTTTGAGCAGTGGGACGAAGCCGCAAACTGCGCGGTGTGCATGCCTTCCCGAGACAAGGCGCTGCCCACTTCCACGACGCACCGGTCGGTCAGTTGAGCACAGAATGGTGTGTCCAGCTGACCGACGAAGGGGCTGGCGGTCTCGTACAGCTGACAGCTGACGAGCCCTCGGCGTCTGCCGGAGCTCTGTTGCTTGGAGGGGTGGGTGTCCCTCTCGCGACCGGCGTCCTGATTTTCGCCCTGGCTACTCGGCGAGAGCTGGTGCGTCAGCGGCGAAAATCCCAGGGAGCGAGAGGGACACCCACCCCTCCCTACCGACAACGGCCAGTCAACGGCCAGTCCCCTCAGCCGACGAACTCGGCGATCTCGTCGGCTACTCGTTGGGGTTGGTCGAGGGGGACGAAGGTCTTGGCGTCTTGAATCTGGACGATCTCGGCGTTTTTCGCTTCGCCGGCTAGGCGTTCGGCGTACTTGATCGGGAAGTACTTGTCGCCGGGGGCCCAGAGGAGGCGGATGGGGAGGTCGGAGGTCCGCAGTTTCTCCGCCGCCGCAAGCGTGTAGCGCTTGTTCATCCCGGCAGTGACCTTCTTTGCGTCTCGCATCACGCCGTTGTCCTCGGTGGCGGGGCGCATCCAGGAGGCGACAAGGTCGTCGGGAATCTTGGTGCGGGCGAAGGGCTTGAAGGCGCGGCGGGCGACGGCGGGGATGCGGAAGGGGGCGGAGAGGACGAGCATGCCCCCCGGAAGCTTCGCCAGCGGCGGCATCGCCTTGAAGATCCCCGGCGGGAAGTTCTCGTGGGTGTCGCAGTTGGTCAGCGCCAGACGGCCGATCCGCTGCGGGTGGTTGGCGACGAGGATCTGCGAGATTGCGCCGCCGGAGTCGTTGCCGACGATCGTCACGTCCTCGAGCTCGAGCTTGTCGAGGAAGTCGGCGATCAGGCGGGCGAGGCCGGGAGGGGAGAGGTCGGCGTCGGGGTTCATCGCCACCTGCTGGGCACCGATTGGCCAGTCCGGGGCGAGACAGCGGCAGCGATCGGAGAGGCGGTCGACCACCCCGTCCCAGAGCCGGCCGTCGACCAGATAGCCGTGGACGAAGACGACCGGCTTGCCTTGTCCCGCCTCGCGGTAGCGGATCGTCCCTGCGGGGAGCTTTACTTCTTTGCGCTGGTCAGCCATTTGGGTCTCCTGTTCCGCCTTTTGCTCGAGGAAGCTTCAAAGTAACATACATACAGCATGAATGTTAAACGGACCCAAGCCGAACGCACGGAAGCGACCCGGGAGGCGCTGATCGCCGCTGCCCGCCAACTCTTCACCGAGCGTGGCTACGAGGACATCGGCACCGAGGAGATCGTCCGTGCCGCAGGGGTTTCCCGCGGCGCCCTTTACCACCACTTCGGCGACAAGGCGAGCCTGCTGCGGGCCGTCTACGAAAGGGTCGAGGCCGAATCGACCGAGCGGGTCGCCCGCGTCGTCCTCGGCTCCGAGCTGCACAGCCCCCTCGACGCGATGAGGGCCGGGATCGAGGCCTTCCTCGCGGAGTGCGCCAAACCGGAGTTGCGGCAGGTAGCCCTCCACGACGCTCCGGCGGTTCTCGGTTGGGAGCGTTGGCGGGAGATCGGCGCCGCCAACGGGCTCGGCCTGATCGAAGCCAGCCTGGGGGCGGCGATCGAGGCGGGGGAGATCCGGGAGCTGCCGGTCAAGCCGACCGCGCACCTGTTGATGGGGGCACTCGACGAGGCGGCGATGTTGCTCGCCCGCGACGAGCGCCCGCAGGCGCGAGCCGAGGTGACGGAGGTCCTAGTGACTCTGCTCGAGGGCTTCGCGGTCAGGGACCGATAGCGGCCCGGCGAGGCGCCGGGACTCCTTCTGCGCGTACATCCGCACGTCTGCGAGCTGCATCGCGGCGGCGGGGGCGTTCGCCTCCGCCGGGACCGCAGCAAGCCCCCAGGCCGCCGAGAGGTCGAAACCCCTGCCCTTGGCGGTGAGCGCTTCGGCTGCCCGCTTGACCACCGCGTCGCGGCCAGAGCGGTCACCGTCGACCAGGACCACGAACTCGTCGCCGCCGACCCGGTAGCCGCTGCCGTCCGGCCCGACCGCCCGCTGCAGCTGTCCCCCCAGCCGGGCGAGGATCGCGTCGCCGGCGGGATGGCCGAAGGTGTCGTTGTAGCGCTTGAAGCCGTTGAGGTCGAGCAGCATCACGGTGAAGGGGTCCTCGGCGGCGCCGGCGCAGCGGGCGGCGAGGTCGACCTGGAGCTGGCCCTGGCTGCCGAGGCCGGTCAGTTGGTCGGTGCGGACCTGCTCGAGCAGCCGCTTGTTCTCGCGCAGGCTGAGCGCGAGCCTGGCGATCACCGCCAGCATCGTCGCCGACCAGAGGACGGTGGTCAGGGCGCTGGCGTGGTTGAAGTACTGCATGATCACGAGGGCGATCATCGCCACCGCGACGATCGCCGGCACGACCATCTCGCGCCAGCCGTCGAAGCGAGCGACAGGTCGGATTCGATCCGCATCCGGCTGCCAGGCCTCGGCCCCGATCAGGACCGCGGACAGCAGGTAGATCGGTTCGACCCACTCGCCGTCCGGGACCGTGGCTTCGTAGGTCTGCAGGGTGAAGGCGACGTCGGCCACCGCCATCACGCTGAGGCCGCCGAGGAGCAGCGTCCAGGTCCTGCCGGGGCGCCACCGCGTGAGGGCGATCACGCCGACGACCAGCGAGACCAGGACCACGTCGCCGAACGGGTAGGCGAGCGTGGTCGCCACTTCGATCCCGGTGCCGCTGGTGCGCTCGGCGACGAACTCGACGAGCAGCGCCGCTCCCAGCGCCCCGGTCCCCAGCGCCGCGATCAGCCCGTCCATCCAGAGCCGGGGGTCGAGTTCGTGCGCCCGCGCCTTCACCAACAGGTGGAGGCCGAGCACTGCGAGAGGGTAGAAGGCGAGGTAGCCCAGGTCGGCGGGGGAGGGGTAGGGGGCGTTCGGATTGCCTTCGATGTAAAGCGTCCACCAGATCTCGCCGGCCGCCCAGGCCAGGATGGCGGCGGCGATGGCGAGCCAGGCGGGCCGCTCCTTACCCCCTCGCCGTGCTCTCATCAGGCAGGCGAGACCGGCGCAGACGACGACGGTGTCGTACACGGCACCGTTGATCGCGACGTCGAGAGCCGCGCCGCCGATTCCCATCCAGTCGTGGACGATCACGAGGGCGGCGCCGCCGAACATCAGGGCTCCGATCACGCTTCGCACAGGAGACCTATCGGCATCGCTTGCAAGGTTCTCTAGACTTGGTGGGGATGAAGGCAGGAATCCACCCCGAATACACGCTTGCCAACGTGCACTGCTCGTGCGGCAACCAGTTCTACACGCGGTCGACGCAAGCCGACCTGCACGTCGAGCTCTGCTCCGAGTGCCACCCCTTCTACACCGGCAAGCAGAAGCTGGTCGACACCGGCGGTCGCGTCGAGCGCTTCCAGCGCCGCGCCGCCAAGCACAGGGCTGGGAAGTAGCTCGTGAGCCCCCCGTCGGGCTCGGCACTCGCATCCCAAGACAACTCCTCCACGAATGGAGGAGACCCTGTTCGCATGCCCGACGGGGCGCTCGTCGCCAAGCGCGACGCCCCGGTGGGCGGCCAGGCTGTGCTCGAGGGCGTGATGATGCGCGGCATCACGGTCTGGGCCGTCGCCGTGCGCTCGCCCGAGGGCCAGATCGAGGTCGAGTCCGAGCCGCTCGTCCCTTGGGCGCAGCGGCACCGGGTCTGGCGCCTGCCTGTGATCCGCGGCGTCGTCGCCCTCGGCGAGTCGCTGAAGATCGGCTTCAAGGCGCTGGCGATCTCCGCCAACGCGCAGATGGACGAGGACGAGGAGGGCAAGAAGGAAGAGATCGGCGGCTGGGTCTGGGGGCTGACGATCGTCATCTCGATGCTGATGGCGATCGGCCTCTTCTTCGTCGTGCCGGTCGGCCTCACCAGCCTGATCAAGGACAGGCTCGGCTCGCCTTTCCTCTTCTGGCTGGTCGAGGGGGTCCTGCGGACCGGAATCTTCATCGGCTACATCGCCGCGATCAGCAAGATGCCCGACCTGCGGCGCGTCTTCGAGTACCACGGCGCCGAGCACAAGACCATCTCCTGCTATGAGGCCGAAGACGAGCTGGTGCCCTCGCGGGCGAAGCTCTACTCGCGCCTGCATCCGCGCTGTGGGACCAGCTTCCTGCTGATCGTGATGGTGCTGGCGATCTTCGTCTTCGCCCCGATCGGCCTGCCCGCCTGGTACTGGCTGGTCGCCTCGCGCGTCCTCGGCATCCCGCTGATCGCCGGCCTCTCCTACGAGGTGATCAAGTGGGCCGGGAAGAACCGCAGCAAAGCCTGGGTGCGGGCGATCATGTGGCCGGGCCTGATGCTGCAGAACCTGACCACCCGCGAGCCCGACGAAGAGCAGCTGGCGGTGGCGATCGCCTCCCTCAACGCGGTCCTGGCTCGGGAGACGCCCGAGGAGGCGGCGACAAAGCCGCACATCGAGATCGTCGCCTAGCGCGGCGGCTCTAGTCTTCGCAGCATGATCGAGCAGCTGGTCGACCAGATCGAGGCGCGCTTCGGCGAGCTCGAGGCGCAGATGTCGGACCCCGAGGTGATCGCCGACCGCGAGCGCTACGCGGCGGTGGGTCGGGAATACCGCGAGCTGCAGCCGGCGAGTGAGCTGGCGGCGCGCTGGCGGATGCTGCGCGACGACCTCGAAGGCGCGCGTGAGCTGCTGGCCGAGGGCGAGGACGAGGAGATGCGGAAGGTGGTCGAGGAGGCGCCGGCGCAGCTGGAGGAGCTGGAGGAGGAGATCCGCCTGGCGATGGTCGAGCGCGACCCCAACGACGCCAAGAACGTGATCCTCGAGATCCGCGCCGGCACCGGCGGCGACGAGGCGGCGCTCTTCGCCGGCGACCTCTACAAGATGCTGGGCCGCTACGCCGACGAGCTCGGCTTTGCCACCGAGGTGCTCTCGCAATCGGGGTCGGAGGCGGGAGGCTTCAAGGAGGTCACCTTCGAGGTCAAGGGCGAGGGCGCCTACTCGGTCTTCAAGTTCGAGGGCGGCACCCACCGCGTGCAGCGGGTGCCGGAGACCGAGTCGCAGGGTCGCATCCACACCTCGACGGCGACGATCGCGGTGCTGCCGGAGGTCGAGGAGGTCGAGGTCGAGGTCGATCAGAACGACCTCCAGATCGACGTCTACCGCTCCTCGGGCCCGGGCGGGCAGTCGGTGAACACGACCGACTCGGCGGTGCGGATCACCCACAAGCCGACCGGGATCGTCGTCTCGATGCAGGACGAGAAGTCCCAGCTGCAGAACCGCGAGCGGGCGATGCGGGTGCTGCGGGCGCGGCTGTACGAGCGCGAGCTGGCCGAGCAGCAGGCGAAGATCGCCTCCGAGCGCAAGGCCCAGGTCGGCTCGGGCGAGCGCTCGGAGAAGATCCGCACCTACAACTTTCCCCAGGGCCGGGTCACCGACCACCGGATCAAGCACACCTCGCACAACCTGGAGGGAGTGCTGGCGGGGGATCTGCGTGAGTTCACCGACGCGCTGTCGGCGGAGGAGAAGCGCCAGCGGTTAGAGGCCGCAGCCTCGGCCGCTTGAGTGCCGTGGCGACGATGGCCGGCGCAGCCGTTCGCGAAGCGCTCGACGCAGCCATCGACGCGCTGGCAGCGGTGGGGGTCGACGAGCCGCGGCTGGATGCCGAACTGCTGCTGGGTGAGGCAATGGGGTGCGAGCGGGCTGCGTTGATGGCCGGTGGCGGGGCGGAGGTTCCGGCGCCGGCAGCGCGACTGTTTGGGGAAATGGTGCGGCGGCGGCTGCGGCGCGAGCCGGTCGCGTACATCCTCGGCCGCAAAGGCTTTCGCAACCTTGAGCTGGCGGTCGACCGGCGGGTGCTGGTCCCGCGCCCGGAGACCGAGCTGCTGGTGGAAGTGGCGCTCGAGCTGCAGCCACGGCGGGTGCTGGACGTGGGAACCGGCTCGGGCGCGATCGCCTTGGCCGTCGCGGACGAGCTGCCGGAGTGCGAGGTGACCGCGACGGATGCTTCGCCTGCGGCGCTTGAAGTCGCTCGCGCCAACGCGGAGCGGCTCGGTCTGGCGAGGCGCGTCGAGTTCATCGAGGGCACCGTGCCCGAGGAGGGCGAGTTCGATCTGATCCTCGCCAACCTCCCGTACGTCGCCGAGCGCGACTGGGCTTCCCTGCAGCCCGAGGTCACCCAGTGGGAGCCGCGCGAGGCGTTGCTGGCGGGCCCCGACGGATTGGACGCCTACCGCACGTTCGTCCCAGAGTGCGCCGGTCATTTGCACCGCTATGCGGAACAAAAGACCGGCACGCTTGCCATCGAGGTGGGGGACGGGCAGGTCCCGGCGGTGGCGGGGCTGTTCGAGGACGCCGGCTTCGGCGGTGTCGAGACGCGGCGCGACCTCGCTGGTATCGAGCGCGTCGTCCTCGGTCGGGTAGGAGGCGACGCATGACCGAGCTCCTGCGCCTGCGCAGCGGCGAGGCCGACGTCGCCCGCAAAGCGCTCGAACGCTGCATCTCAGCCGGCGGCGTCGCCGTCTTCCCCTCTGACGGACTCTACGGACTCGCCTGCGATCCCCTCGACGCGGGGGCGATCGCCAGGATCCACCGGCTCAAGGGGCGCGACGACGGCAAGCCCTCGGCGGTCATGTACTTCTCGCCCTTGGCGATCCGCGAGCTGCTGGGAGGTCTGGGGCCGCGGGCCAAGGCGGTGGCCAGTGCCCTGCTGCCCGGGCCGGTGACGCTCGTCGTCGCCAACCCGCAGCGGCGCTACCCCCTCGCCTGCCGCCAGGACCCCGAACGGCTCGGCATCCGCCTGGTCGGCGGGCCGCTGGCGGGGACGATGTGCCCCGTCTTCCAGACCTCGGCCAACCTCAGCGGCGAGCCGGCGCCGGGACGCTTCGAGGACGTGCCGGAGTCGATCGTCGAAGGTGTCGGCCTGGCGATCGATGGCGGCGAGCTGCCGGGTCTGCCCTCGACCGTGATCGACATCGCCGCGATCGACCAGGACGGCAGCTGGCGCATCCTCCGCGACGGCGCCGTCTCGCCCGGCGACGTGGCAAGTGCCCTCGCCTCGGTTGGTCTCGACTAACAGCCGGTGTGGCCGGGGTAGGGCAGGCGGACCCGCACCTGGGAGGTGTTGTCGTCCTCGTTTGACTCGAAGAGAACCTCCTTCGGGTCGACCGTCATCCGGTAGACGAAGCAGCCGCGCAGGCCGGCGACGTTGATCCACTGCTTCGAGTAGGCGGCCGGGTAGACGTCGGACCAGCCGACCGAGGTGCCGAGGGTGACGCGGTCCTGGAAGGGGTTCTGGTTGCAGCCGGGGTAGTGCCAGTGCGAGGGCGAGCGACGGCCGGGACGGGTGTGGGCGAGGTCGCGCAGGCAGTAGTTGAGCTTCGGGCTGGTGCGGACGACCGGGCCGAGGCTGCCGTCCTTGCGCACACGCAGCAGGTCGAAGTGGGCGAGCTGGTGGACCTTCCAGTAGGAGCCGCCGAAGTAGGTGCCGACGTCGGTGAAGTGCAGGGTCGCTCTGCTCCGCACGGTGATGTGACCGCCGCCGACCTTGTAGATGCGCTGGTTGGTCCGCATCGAGTGCCAGCCGTTGCGCCGGCCACGCAGCTCCATCGGCCCGCGGCCGCGGCTGCGGACGTCGCTGGTCGCGCGGAGGAGGACGTGACCGTCGTCGGCGTGATCGACGTAGAGCTCGCTCGGCGGCCCGATCCGCAGGTTGGGGCAGAGCAGTCTTTCTGCCTCTGGGCCTTCGCAGGGGTTGTCGACGGCGGCTGTGCTCGCGGCAGGGAGCGCCAGTCCCGCCAGGAGCCCCAGCGACGCGAGGAAACTGCGGGCTCTCACCCGCCCCAGGCTATCCCTGCCCGTTGCTATGGTCGCCAAGATGCCGCAACTGCCGGACGACTTCCAGACCGCTCCGCTGACCGAGGTGGATCCCGAGATCGCCGCGGTCCTCGACGCCGAGCTGAACCGCCAGCGGCGGACGCTGGAGATGATCGCCTCCGAGAACTTCGTCCCGCAGGCGGTCCTCGACGCGGTCGGCTCGGTGCTGACCAACAAGTACGCCGAGGGATACCCGGGCCGCCGCTACTACGGCGGCTGCGAGGAGGTCGACGTCGCCGAGGAACTGGCGATCGAGCGGGCGAAGGCGCTGTTCGGGGCCGAGCACGCCAACGTCCAGGCTCACGCCGGCGCTCAGGCCAACAACGCCGCATACATGGCGCTGATCGAACCGGGGGACACCTTCCTCGGTCTCGCCCTCGACCACGGGGGGCACCTCAGCCATGGGATGAAGATCAATGTCAGCGGCAAGCTCTACAACCCGGTGCCCTACCACGTCAGCCGCGAGGACTTCCGCGTCGACATGGAGGAGGTCGAGCGCCTGGCGAACGAGCACAAGCCGGCGCTGATCGTCGCCGGCTGGTCCGCCTACCCGCGCCAGCTCGACTTCGCCGCCTTCCGGGAGATCGCCGACTCGGTGGGCGCGAAGCTGATGGTCGACATGGCCCACTTCGCCGGCCTCGTCGCCGCCGGCGAGCACCCGAATCCGGTCGAGCACGCCGACGTCGTCACGACCACGATCCACAAGACGCTCTGCGGTCCGCGCAGCGGCATGATCCTCTGCCGCGAGGAGCACGCGAAAGCCATCGACAAGGCGGTCTTCCCCGGCCAGCAGGGCGGTCCGCTGATGCACACGGTCGCCGCCAAGGCGGTCGCTCTTCAGATCGCCGCCAGCGAGCCGTTCAAGCAGCGCCAGCGGCAGACGATCGCCAACGCGCAGGCCTTCGCGGCAGGGTTGGAAGACGGCGGTGTCCCGGTGATCACCGGCGGCACCGACGTCCACCTGGTCCTCGTCGACCTCACCCCGACCGGCCTCGACGGCCAGACCGGGGAGGACCGGCTCGACGAGGTCGGGATCACCGTCAACCGCAACGCGATTCCCTTCGACGAGCGGCCGCCGATGAACCCCTCCGGCCTGCGGATCGGCACCCCGGCGCTGACCACGCGCGGCATGGGCGAGGCGGAGATGAGCGAGATCGCCGAGGTGATCGTCACCGCCCTCGGTCCCGACTTCGAGTCCTCGAAGGAGGACCTGCGCGCCCGCACCGGCGCCCTGATGGACCGCTTCCCGCTTTACGCCGAGCTCGCAGCCGTCTAACCCCTTGAAGGTCTGGGTCGACATGAGCGCGCCAGCGCACGTGCTGGTGCTGCGGCCGATCATCGAGCGGCTCGAAGCCGAAGGCCACACGGTCGAGGTGACCGCCCGCGACTACGCGCAGACGCTGGCGCTGCTCGACCTGCACGGGATGTCGCACACGCCGATCGGGCAGCACGGCGGCGCCTCGCGCGTGCGCAAGGCCTACCGTCTCGCCTCCCGCAGCAGCCAGATGCTGATGTTCGGCCGCGGCAAGCACTTCGACCTCGCACTCGCCCACGGCTCCAACGACCTCGCGCTCGCCGCCAAGGCGCTCGGCATCCCCGAGGCCAACATGCACGACTACGAGTACGCGGTCACCCAGCACCGGATCGGCTGCCGCCTCGCCAGGCGGGTGATGTTCCCCGACACGGTGCCGCTCGCGCGGCTGCGTCGCTTCGGCGTCACCCCGGAGAAGTACTTCCCCTATCCGGGCCTGAAGGAGGAGTACTACCTCTACGACTTCGAGCCGGACTCCGAGGCGCTGCGCAAGCTCGGCGTCGACGAGAAGCGGGTGGTGGTGATCGTCCGCCCACCCCCCGACGTCTCGCTCTACCACCGCAAGTCGAACCCGCTCTTCCCCAAGGTGCTCGACCGCCTCGGCCAGGACGGCGACGTGCACGCGGTGGTGCTCCCGCGGACCCAGGCCCAGCGCGAGTTCATCGAAGGCCTGCGCCTGCCCTCGGTGATCGTGCCCCCCGGCGCGGTCGAGGCGCAGAGCCTGGTCGCGCTCGCCGACCTCGTCGTCTCGGCCGGCGGGACGATGAACCGCGAGGCCGCCGCCCTCGGGACCCCCGTCTACACCACCTACGGCGGCCGCCTCGGCGGCGTCGACGAAGGGCTGATCCGCTCCGGCCGGATGCGGCCCCTGACCGACGCCCGCGCCGTCGAGCTGCGGAAGCGGACCGCGGAGCTGGCGCCGGTTCGCCGCGAGCCATCCTTTCTAGTCGAGACGATCCTAGGTACCGTCGGAGCCTCACCATTGCGCGAAGAGCCCCATCCCGTAACCCCCTCCTGAGCGAGCTGCCCGCGGCCGAGCCCGGCCTGGAAGAACTCGTCGCGCCCGCGAAAGAGGGCGACCCGCGTCCGGTCGACCGGGTGTTGCGGGCGCTCGACATCCTCATCTCCGCCTCGATCCTGCTCGTCCTCTCGCCGCTCTTGGCGCTGATCGCCCTGGTGATCCTGGTCGACTCCGGGCGACCGCTCCTCTACAAGGGCGCCCGCGTCGGCCGCGCCGGGCACCTCTTCTGGATGTACAAGTTCCGCACCCTGAAGCCCGATGCGGAGACCCGCCTCGGCCCCTATTACGGCGAGGAGCTGACGTGTCGGACCGAGGAAGAGCGCACCCGCATCGGCGGCATCCTCCGCAAGACCCATCTCGACGAGGTTCCCCAGCTTTGGAACGTGCTCCGCGGCGACATGGCGATCGTCGGTCCGCGGCCGATCCGTCCCACCTTCTACGCCGAGCTCTGCCGCGAGATCCCGCAGTACTGGCAGCGACTCGTCGTCCGCCCCGGCGTCACCGGCTTCGCCCAGACCCGGATCACCCGCGAGGAGAGCTGGGCCGACAAGCTCGCCCACGACATGGAGTACATCGCCGACCGCTCAGTCGCCCTCTACTTCCAAGTTCTCCTGGCGACGGTGAACAAGGTGCTGGGCCGAGGCCCGGCAGCTCCGAAGAGCAACGGGGGCTGACTCCTCGACCTCGGGCGGGAAACCCGACCACACAGCCGGCGCGATTGGAGAGTTGACATGGCTATAGGCAGGTCAACTCTCCAATCGTCGCCCGGCGAGAGCCAGGGTCGGCCGTCCCAGTGAAGACAGGGGTACCTCGATCCCTATCGCGCCGACGCCTGTCGCCGGGCGCTTTTGCAAACCACTGGTTGACAAAGTCGCCCACCCGGCGTGGCTGCGAGACTGCGGCGCATGTGCGGGATCTGCGGTCTCGTCTCCGCTGAGCGAGCGCCTGACATAGAGGCCGTGAAGCGGATGAGCGGTCGGCTGGTCCATCGCGGGCCGGATGACGATGGCCTCTGGCATGAGGGGCCGGTGGCGCTGGCGGCGCGGCGGCTCGCGATCATCGACCTCGCTCACGGCCACCAGCCGATCGAGAACGAGGACGGGAGCGCCGTCGTCGTCCAGAACGGCGAGATCTACAACCACCGCGAGCTGAAGCGGGAGCTCGAGGGGCGCGGCCACCGCTTCGCCACCGATTGCGACACCGAGGTCCTCGTCCATGCCTACGAGGAGTGGGGGGACACTTTCGTCGAGCGGCTGCGGGGGATGTTCGCGATCGCCCTCTGGGACAAGCGGCGTTCGCGACTGCTGCTCGCCCGCGACCGCTTCGGGATCAAGCCGCTCTACTACCGGTCGGTCGGCGGTGAGCTCTCCTTCGCCTCGGAGCTGAAGGCGATGCTCGAGCAGCCGGGCTTCTCGCGCGAGGTCGATCCCCAAGCGGTCTCTGCCTACCTCGCCTTCAACTCGATCCCGGCGCCGCTGACGATCTTTACCGAGGCGCGCAAGCTGCCCCCGGGGCACCTGTCGACGTGGGAAGGGGGAGAGCTGCAACTGCGGCGCTATGCGCGTCCGGGGCCGGCGCCGGAGGACGAGGTTCGCCGGGGCGCGGCGACCGAGCTTGCCGCCGAGCTGCGCGAGGTGCTCGACGACAGCATCCGCGCCCACCTCGTCGCCGACGTCCCGGTCGGCGTCCTGCTCTCCGGCGGCGTCGACTCGGGCGGGATCGCCGCACTCGCCTCGCGCCAAACCGACGAACCCCTGCGCACCTTCTCGATCGGCTTCGAGGAGGCCGGCTTCGACGAGCTCTCGCGGGCGCGGCTGGTCGCCGAGCGCTACGGCACCGACCACCATGAGCTGGTCCTGCGCCCGGACGCGGTCGAGCTGCTGCCGAAGCTGGTCGAGGCCTTCGACGAGCCCTTCGGCGACTCCTCGGCGCTGCCGACGTACCTCGTCTCCCGGCTCGCCTCCGAGCACGTCAAGACCGCGATGTCCGGCGAGGGCGGCGACGAGCTCTTCGGCGGCTACTACACCTACGTCGCCGACCTCCTCGCCCGCCGCGTCGGCCGCCTCGCCGCGCTGGCCCGGCCGCTGGCCGAGGCGCTGCCGAGCCGGACCGACCGCGTCGGCTTCGACTACAAAGCCAAGCGCTTCGCCCGCGCCGCCGCCCTGCCGCCGCTGGAGCGCCATCACGGCTGGAAGGAGATCTTCTCGCCCCAGGCGCGCGCCGATCTCGCCGGAGAGAGCGCCGTGAGCTGGGACCCGCTCCACCTCTACCGCGAGCGCTACGCCGAGACCGAGGGAGCTGAGTACCTGGCGCGGATGCAGGACCTCGACCTCGGCATCTACATGGTCGACGACCTCCTGGTCAAGACCGACCGCCTCAGCATGGCCCACTCGCTGGAGCTGCGCGTCCCCTTCCTCGACCCCAAGGTCGCCGACTTCGCCTTCTCGCTTCCGACCAAGCTCAAAGTCCGTGGCTTCGCCAAGAAGCGGCTGCTGCGCCAGGCGCTGGAGCCGCTGCTGCCGCGAGAGATCGTCCACGGTCGCAAGCAGGGCTTCTCGATCCCGATCGCCGCCTGGCTGCGCGGGCCGCTGGAACCGTTCGCTCGCGAGGTCCTGGCTCCATCGGCGATCGCTCGCCAGGGCCTGCTCGATCCCGCCGCCGTCACCCCGTTGCTCGACCGCCACTGCGCCGGCCGCGAAGATCTGAGCCGGCAGATCTGGGGCCTGATGGCCCTCACCCTCTGGTTCGACCGCTATGCCCGCTGACCCGACCAACCTTGACGCCCTCTTCGCCTTCCTCGTCGCTTTCGTCCTCGCCCTGCTGCTGGTGCCGCTGACGAAGCGGCTGGCGGTCCGGGTCGGGGCGATCGACTACCCGAGCGACCGCAAGCTGCACACGGTGCCGACGCCGAAGCTCGGCGGCCTCGGGGTCCTCGTCGCGGCTGTGGTTGCCGCCCTGCTTTGGCTGCCCTCGGACACCGAGAGCCACGCGATCGTCTATGGCGCGATCGCAATCGCCTACCTCGGCTTCCTCGACGACGTCTTCGAGCTCCCCGCCGCGCCGAAGCTGGTCGGCCAGGTCGTCGCCGTCGTGATCCCGGTCTCGGCCGGCGTCACCGTCGAAAACTTCACGGTCCCCTTCTTCGGTCGCCTCACCCCCGGGACCGTCGACCTCTTCCACCTCTGGGGGACGACGATCCAGCTCGGCGACGTCGCCACCGTGCTCGGCCTGGTCGCGGTGATCAACGTGATCAACCTGATCGACGGCGTCGACGGCCTCGCCGCCGGCGTCGCCGTGATCTCGGCCCTCACGCTGGCGACGATCGCCCTCTCGCTGGAACGGACCGCCGCCGGCGTCCTCGCCGCCCTCACCGCGGGCGCCGCCCTCGGCTTCCTCCGCTGGGGCTTCCCGCCGGCCAGCACCTTCATGGGGGACACCGGCTCCAACCTGCTGGGCTACCTGCTCGGCGCCGTCGCGGTCCAGGGCGCGCTGAAGACGAACGCGGTCGTCGCCCTCTTCCTGCCGCTGCTGATCCTCGCGGTGCCGATCCTCGACACCGGCTTCGTCGTCGCCAAGCGGCTCAAATACGGAAAACCGATCTACAAAGCCGATCGCTGGCACTTCCACCACCGGATGGCCGACATCGGCTTCTCCCAGCGCCGGACCCTGCTCTACCTCTACGGCTGGACGGCGGTGATGTCGGGCCTCGCCCTGGCCCTGCGCTTCGTCCCCTACAGCGACAACCACGGCCATTTCGACGGCTTCTGGACCGCCGTCATGGCCGCCTGCCTGATCGCCGCGATCGCCGCCTCCATCTACCTGGTCGAGGTCCTGGAGATCCTCAAGCTCCGCCAAACCCGCCTCCGCCAGCTCGTCTCCCTCCGCCGCCAAGCCGGCAAGCCCGAGCCGGAGCTGCAAGAGGTCAACGTCGCGGTCGAGCAGGAGCTGGAAACCGGCTCCTTCCCGACGATCGATCCCGAAACCGGCGAGTTCGACGTGGTGAGGTCGCCTCCGGAGTAGCGGTGCCTATGCTGTAATCTACCCCCTATAAGGGATAGATTATGCCTGCCAAAGCTGGATCGAAGACCAACAGCCGAAGAACGACGAAGCGCGGGACTGCCTACTCCCTTAACCGGCGGGAGGCGGCGCTATTGGCTGACGTTTCCCTGCGATCAGTGGACAAAGCGATCGAGGAGAAGATCGTCACGCCCAGCCGCTCCACTCGACAAGGGACGCTGCTTGATCGAGGCGACGTTTTGGCGATCGCGCTTATTGCTCGGGTTGAGCTACCTCTCAGTCGGCCGATCAAGAGGCGAATCAATGAGTGGATCCATGGTTTTCCCCCGGACGAGGCTTTCGAGCAGACGAAGGAACTGCTGCTGAGCGAAGTTCTCGTTCTCCGCTTCGATGCAGCGTTTGGCCAATTGGCAAACCGTTTGCAGCACTACCTGGAGAGGCGCGAGCGTCACATCGAATCGAGCCCAGAGATTCAAGGAGGAGACCCGGTCATAGCGGGCACCCGCTTGCCGGTTCGAGCCGTAGCCGAGCGGATGCGCCGGGGCGATTCGATCGACGATCTCGCCGAGGACTATCCCGGGATTTCGCGGGACGCTTTCGAAGCAGCACGGATCTACGCTGAGTCGCATCCACGGCGGGGCCGGCCTGCTCAGCCCTGGCGAGCCACTTAGTGCGCTTTCTCATCGACGAGGATCTCTCGCCCAGGCTCGCCGCTGAGTGCCACCGGGCGGGCTATGACGCAACGAGCGTCAGGGACCGAGATCTGCTTCAAGCCAGTGATCGCAAGGTCTCCGCGCTGTGCTTCGCGGAGGACCGCGTTCTGGTCACGAACAACGCCAAGGATTTCTTGCAGCTGGCTGAGCAGGAAAGGATTCACCCGGGCTTGGTGTTTCTGCCCCTTGGCTCACAGGGGGAGATGCGGGAATGGATGAAGATCGCGATCGCTGAGATCGAGCGACTCGCCGCGAAGCTCGGGTCAAGTCCCGCGGCGTTGATGGTCAACAGTGTCGTGGAGGTTGACGAAACAGGAAACTGCGCGCGCTTTGAACACCCGTGAGGCCCGTGAGCGAGAGGCGGTAGTGGCAACCCTCACGAAGTGGCTTCAGAAAGCCATTCGCGGGACCTTTTGGGTATAGTCGCCCCTGCGCCCGCTCTGCCCCGAGCTGGGCGTATTTCCTTCTGTTGTTGGTGTTGGTCCTGCTGTTCCTGATCTATGTCTCCTCCCAAGTACGTTGACCTCATCGCGCTCGTCGTCGCGCTCGGAATTTTCCTGCTCGGCGGCTTCCCTCTGCTCGGGTACGCCGTCGCGGCTGCGGCCTGGCTCGCCCAGCGGGCCCTGCAGACGCTGGCCAACCGCCGCATGAAGGAACACCTGCGCGCCGGCAACCGTCAGAAGGCGATGGGGATCGTCGCCGGCACCACCCTCGGCCGCGTCTGGCTGATGGCGACCGCGGTGCTGCTGGTCGGCCTGGCCGAACGGGAGTCGGGTCTCGCCGCGGCGGTGCTGCTGGCGGCGCTGTTCACGATTTCGTTCGCCGCGCAGGGCCTCTCGCACCTGCTCGAGCAACCTGAGGGCCAGGGGGTCGCGTAAGCATGGAGGCGGCAACGGCCCAGGCGCCCGCCGGCGCCTCTCAGCCCGACGCTCCCAAGGGCGGCGGTCTCAGCACCAAAGCCAAGTTCTTGATCGGCCTCGGCGTCTACCTCGCGATCGCGATCCTGCTGCTGCTGATCTTCGGCAACGACGGCAAGAACGAAGAGTTCAAGCCGCAGAACGAGTTCAAACTCGAACCGTGGGTCTCGATCCACCTCGGCAGCCTCGACCTCAGCATCAACAAGGCGGTGCTCTACCTGGTGCTGGCCAGCGCCCTGACGATCTTCACGATGGTCTGGATCGCGCGGCGGATGCACCAGAGGCCGAACCGGGTCCAGACCGCGGTCGAGGTCGCCTACGACCTGACCAAGAACACGATCACCGGCGGCAGCCTCTCCGGCGAGTTGGCGGCCAAGTGGTTCCCCTTCATCGCCGCCCTCTTCTTCTGGATCTGGTTCTCGAACATGCTCGGCTTCCTGCCGCTGCCGACCAACACCGAGCACACCTTCTCCGTCGGCGGCCTGGAGATCCCCTCCTTCGCGATCTACGCCGCGACCGCCAACATCGCCATCCCGTTGGTGCTGACCCTCGTCGTCTGGCTCAGCTACCACGTCGAGGGCATCCGCGCCAAGGGCGTCGGCCCCTACTTCAAGAGCTGGCTGCCTCCCGGCCTGGAGGAGATGCACCCGGTCGGCAAGGCCGCGATCTTCCTGATCGAGGTGATCTCCCACTTCGTGCGGCTGATCAGCCTCTCCGTCCGTCTCTTCGCCAACATCCTCGCCGGCCACCTGCTGCTGCTCTTCATGGGCGGCGGGCTGGCGGTGCTGCTGGGGATCGCCGCCCTCGGGGCGCTGACCTTCCCGCTCGCCTTCGCCTTCTTCATCTTCGAGGTCGGGCTGGTCGCGACCCTGCAGGCATTCATCTTCTCGACGCTTAGCGCTATTTACATCGGCGGAGCGACCTCCGCCTCTCACTAGAAAAGGAGCATTACTCGATGGATCCCACCCTTCTTCCTCTTGCCGAGGTCTCCAGCGAAGCCGTCGAAAGCGCCGGCAAAGCGATCGCCCTCGGCGTCGGCGCCGGGCTGGGCTCGATCGGCGCCGGTATTGGCGTCGGCTTCATCTTCGGCAAGGAGATCGAGTCGGTCGCCCGCCAGCCGGAGATGAAAAGCGAACTGGAAAGCATCCGCTGGCTCGGCTTCGCGCTGACCGAGGCGGTCGCCTTCTACACCTTCATCTTCGGTCTGATCGCTTTCTTCCTCGCCTAGGCCGATGGAGCTGCTCGGCTACATAGTCCCGCTCGCCGCCGAGGCGGCCGAGCACGGCGAGGAAAGCGGCGGCAGCTTCCTGGTCAGCCCGGGCCTGGGGCTGATGATCTGGACGCTGGTCCTGTTCCTGATCACGATGTGGGTGTTGAGCAAGGTCGCCTTCCCGAAGATCCAGGAAGCGCTCGACAAACGCGCGAAGACGATCGCCGAGTCGATCGACGCCGCCGAAAGGCAGCGCCGGGAATCGGATGAGCTGCTGGCCGAGTACCGCGCCCGCCTCGCCGAGGCGCGGGAGCAGGCAGACGACATCATGGTCCGCGCCCGTAAATCCGCCGAGACCGCCGAAGCCGAGGCCGCGGCGGCAGGCAAGGAGAAACGCGAGGAGCTGGTCGAGGCCGCCAGGCGCGACATCGAAGCGGAGACGCGGCGCTCGCTCGACCAGATCCGCCAGGAGGTCGCCGACCTGACCGTGCTCGCCACCGAGCGGGTGACCCGCAAATCGCTCGACGACGAGGACCAGAAGCGCCTCGTCGAGGAGGCCCTCAGCGAGGTCGACTTCTCGACCCTCTCGGGGGCGGAGAAGAGCTAGTCATGGCCGATGCATCCCGCGTATACGCCGAGGCCCTCTTCGAGGTGGGCCGCGACAAAGGCAAGCTCGACTCGCTGCAACAGCAGCTGGGCGAGTTCGCCGACGCCGTCGACGGCAACCGCGAGCTGCAGGTCTTCTTCTTCAGCCCCTACCTCTCCTCGACCGAGAAGCAGGAGGGGATCGAGCGGGCGATCACGGGTGCCGAGCCCGAGCTGATCAACTTCCTCGAGCTGCTCGTCGACAAGCACCGGATGACGGAGATCTTCCGCATCCGTCGCGAGTTCGAGGAGCTTTGGAAGCGGGAGAACCGCCGCATCGACGTCACCGTCACCAGCGCCGTCGAGCTGGACCCGGCGGTCGTCGCGAAAATCGGCCAGGAGGTCGAACGCCAGACCGAGGAGAAGGTCGACCTCTCGAGCAGAGTCGACTCGGACATCCTCGGCGGCATCGTCCTGCAGGTCGGCAACATGGTCCTGGACGCCAGCATCCGCAGTCGCCTGGAGAAACTTCGAAAGAGCGTCGCCCAAGCGGCGTAAGGAGGCAGAGAGCACCCGATGGAGATCAAGCCCGACGAGATCGCAAGCATCCTGCGAGAGCGGATCGAGGGACTGGAGACCGATTCCGCCGACCTCACCGAGGTTGGCACGGTCCTGTCCGTCGCCGACGGCATCGCCCGCATCCACGGGCTCGACAACTGCATGGCGCTGGAGATGCTCGAGCTGCCGCACGGGGTCACCGGCCTGGCGCTGAACCTGGAGGCCGACAACGTCGGCGCCGTGCTGTTCGGCGACTGGGACCAGATCGTCGAGGGCGACACGGTCAAACGGACCGGCAAGCTGCTCGAGATCCCGGTCGGCGAGGAGCTGCTCGGCCGCATGGTCGACCCGCTCGGCCGCCCGCTCGACGACCGCGGCGACATCAACACCTCCGAGACCCGTCCGGCCGAGTTCAAAGCCCCCGGCGTCGTCCAGCGCCAGCCGGTCGAGGAACCCGTTCAGACCGGGCTGATGTCGATCGACGGAATGATCCCGATCGGCCGCGGCCAGCGAGAGCTGATCATCGGCGACCGCCAGACCGGCAAGACCGCGATCGCGATCGACACGATCATCAACAACAAGGACAAGGACCTGATCTGCATCTACGTGGCGATCGGGCAGCGGATGTCCACCGTCGTCCAGCTGAAAGAGACGCTGGAGGAAAACGGCGCGATGGAGAACACGATCATCGTCGCCGCCCCCGCCGACGAGGCCGCCCCGATCAAGTACATCGCCCCCTACGCGGGCTGCGCGATGGGCGAGCACTTCCTCTACCAGGGCAAACAC
>JBIOWB010000036.1:0-9527 GCA_044868125.1 Solirubrobacterales bacterium | reverse complement strand
CCCGCTGTTGTCCGGAGAGGCACTCCCCGCCCCCAACCCCGCTGCCTCGGCGTGGCTCATCACCAGCGCCTCATTTGGCTCGCTCCACCCGTTCGCCTGGCTCCACTCCAACAAGGCATGGACCGCGGCTCCACGTGCCGTCCGCTCTTCCGGGGCAGAGAGCACGGCTTCGTCGCTGGGCGCGCCCTGATCGATCGGTGCCAGCCCCAGCACACGCTCCATGTAGAAGCGGTAGGGGCACTCCTCGTAGGCGCTGATCGCGGTGTAGGAGAGGGGGCGACCGGGGACGACGGGGGGCTTGCGCTCGACCAGCGGTGGCGGTCCTTCGCCGAGCTCGCGGTCGACGGCGCGCTCGCGGCGCAGCGCCCGCAACTCGGCGGCGTGCTCCGGCGAGGGGAGGTTGACGCGCACGGCGATCTCCGAGGGCGAGAACTGGGCCTCCAGGCCTGGTCGCGGCGAAGGAGGCGCGACCGGCACGGTCGAGTCCTCGTCCCGTGGCACGCCGAGCGCGTCGACCAGGCGCTCCACCACCGCTTTGCCCTTCGTCTCCCGCCCCGGCCGCGGGTTGACGACGCCGCTGAGGATCAGGCGCTCCCGAGCCCGGGTGGCGGCGACGTGGAAGAGCCGCAGCTCCTCTTCGGCTTCGCGCTGTTGGGACTCCTCGCAGAGGGCGCCATAGTCGAAGAGGTCGATCTTGGGACTGCCGAGGCGCACCAGCCGCAGCCCCAGGCGCGGCCGCTCCTCGCGGCCGAGGACGAGCAGCGGCGAGCGACCGCCGTTCAGCAGCCGGCGCGAGAGGTCCGGCACGGCGACGATGTCGAACTCGAGGCCCTTGGCGTTGTGGACGGTCATGATCCGCACTCCGTCGTGACCCTCGACGGCGGTCGCCGCCTGCGCCTCGGCGTCGCTTTCCGCCCGCGCCGCGAGGAAGTCGAGGAAGCCGCGCAGGTCGCGGCCCTCGCGCGTCTCGAACTCGGCCGCCAGCCGCCCCATCTTGCGCACGTTGGCGAAGCGGGCCTCGCCCGCGGGCCGGCTCAGGACCGCGAGGTCGTAGCCGGTCTCGGTCACCGCCGCCTCGATCAGCGCCGCCAGCGAGAGGCGCGGCGCGCGCTCCCGCAGAGAAGCGATCCGCTCGACGAAGGTGGCGAGCAGCTCCCGCTCCGCATCCGGAATCTCCTCCAGCCGCTCCGCCTCGCCCAGCTCCGCCTCGCCCCCGCCCGCCGCCCGCTCCAGCGCCGGCCAGACGTGGCGCTTCTCCCCGGCCGCCCGCCGCAGCAGCCAGAGCGTGTCGGGGGCGACCGCGCAGGCTGGCGAGGCGAGGGCGCCGAAGAGGGCGTGGTCGTCGAGCGGGTTGGCGATGGTCGCCAGCAGCGCGCAGACGTCGGCGACCTGCTGCTGGGACCAGTAGCCGCGCCCGCCGACGACGTAGGGACGCAGGCCGGCGCGTTCGAGCGAGTCCTCGTAGGCGTCGAGGTGGGTGAAGGCGCGGAGCAGCACCACCATCTCGCCACGCGGCGATCCCTCGTCGGCGAGGGACCGCAGGCGCGCGGCGACGGAGCGCGCCTCGGCCAAGCAGTTGAGTGGCGTGGCGCCGTCGATCGCCGGCTCGAGCTCGATCCCCTCGCCGTCCCAGCCGTCGCGAGCGGTGAGCAGCAGCTCGACAGTGGGCGTCGTCGGCTCTGGGCCAACGATCCCTCGCCTGCGGGGGGAGCGCTCTCCCGCCCGCAGGGGGTTGTAGGCATCGCCCAGCAGCGCTTCGCCGAAGAGGTTGACGGCTCCGACCAGCTCCGGCCGCGAGCGGAAGTTTCCGCTGAGGCGCATCAGCTCGGCGTCGGCGCGGCGGTCGATCTCCTCCCGCTGCCTTCTGAAGACGTCGAGGTCGGCGTGGCGGAAGCCGTAGATCGACTGCAGCTCGTCGCCGACCACGACCAGCTCGGCCTTCGGCCCGCGCAGCGCCTCGATCAGCCGCAGCTGCAGGCGGTTGGTGTCCTGGAACTCGTCGACGAGGATCTGGCGGAAGCGACCCCGGTAGTGCCCGCCGATCTCGGCCCGCTCGAGCAGGCGCGCGGCGAGGATCTGCAGGTCCTCGAAGTCGATCCCGGCGCGGCGTTCCTTCGCCGCCTCGAAGCGGACGGAGAAGAGGCGCAGCAGCTCGCGCAGGTGGCCGTAGACGACGCCGCCCTCGCCGGCCTCGGCGGTGCGGGCGACCGCCGCGTCGACCGCCTCCCTATAAGGGGCGAGCGCTTTCGCTCTGCTGGTCGTGGCGAGCGCGCGCAGCTCGTCGAGCGAGGGAAGCGGGCCGTCGCCCCCGAGCCGCTCCAGCGCCAGCTCCGGCAGCTCGCGTTTGCCGTCGCCCTCCTTCAGCTCCCGCAGGCACTCGCTCGCCGTCTCGACGACGCGACGGAGCGCCGCCTCGGGGTCCGGCGGCGGCGGTGCCGGCAGCTCGGGATCGGCGACGCCGCGGCTGCGCAGCTCGTCGTGGACGGCGGCGATCGCCGTCCGCAGGCCCTCGACGTCGCAGGCGGCGACCGTCTCCTCCCGCGCCGGATCGCCATCGGCGAGGAACTCGACCAGGGCGTCGTCGAAGGCCTCGCGCGCTGCCCGTGCCGTCTCCGGCGCGTCGAGGACGCGGAAGCCGGGATCGATCCCGGCGGCGACCGGGTGGGCCGCCAGCACCCGGTTGCAGAAGCCGTGGATCGTCGTGACCCAGGCGCCGCCGATCCCGGCCAGCACCTCGGCCGCCCGCTCCGAGCCCCGCTCCGCCCGCCGCGCCAGCTCGGCCCGGATCCGCTGCCGCAGCTCCGCCGCCGCCTTCTCGGTGAAGGTGAAGGCGAGGACCGCGTCGGCAGCGAGACCGCTGTCGCAGACGAGCCGGCAGTAGCGGTCGACCATCACCCCGGTCTTGCCGGTTCCGGCGCCGGCCTCGAGCAGCACGTCCTTGCCGCGAACGGCGATCGCCGCGGCCTGCTCGGGCGTCGGCTCGCGTGGTGGGGCGACGTCGGTCTGCTGGGTGCTCACCGCTCGTCGTCCTCCGGCTCTTCCATGTACCGGGGGGCGCGGTCGCGGCGGCAGATCGGGGCGAAGGTGCAGTAGGCGGGGCAGACGTCGTGGCCGCGCAGTCCCGGTCGCGGGCCGGGGTCGCGACGGATGTCGCCGGTACGCATGCGGGCGACGATCCCTCCCGCCCGCCGCCGCGTCTCGTCCAGCAGTTCCTCGAGCTGCTCGGGATCGACGACGTCGTTGGGGTAGAGGCGGTAGCCGGCGAGATCCTCGGCGGCGGCGGCCGAGACCACGCCGCGCGGGCGCCGCGAGGAGGTGCCGCGCAGCGGGTGGTAGAGGGCGCCGACCGGTTCCGCGCCCCAGTGCTCGGCGACGGCGAGGAGGTAGAGCGGCAGCTGCAGCTTCGCCCGCTCCTCGAACTTCTCGCGCGGGGTGACCGCTCCGGCGAGCTTGTAGTCGACGACGACGGCGCGGCCGTCGCGGGCGCGGTCGACCCGGTCGACCGCGCCGTGCAGCCCCCAGCCGCCGAGGTCCAGCACCGGCCGCTCGGCGTCGGGATGCTCGCCGAAGCGGGCCTCCAGCAGCCACGGCTCGAAGCCGCCGGTCTCGCGCTCGGCCTCCTCGACGAGAAAGCGCTCCAGGAGGCGCTCCACCCGACGCGCCATCGCCCGCTCGGCGGGATGGTCGCCCAACTCGCGCTCGGCGACGATCTCGGCCACCAGCTCGCGCCCGCGCGCGGTCCAGGCCTCCAGCGTCCCCGACCGCGGCAGCGGATCGCCACCCGGCTGCTCTCTATAGAGGCGATCGAGTGCCTCGTGCATGAGGCCCCCCTGGACGAGCGGGTCGGGGACCGGGTCGAGCGGCTGGGGGTCGAGCTCGTGGCCGGCGAACCAGCGATAGGAGCAGACGTCGAAGTCCTCCAGCGTGGTGCCGCCGTACGCGCCGACGGAGGCGAGCGCGTCCAACGCCGCCCGGTTGGCGAGCGGGCCCGGCGCGCGCGAGGCGGCCTCGGCGCGACGGGCGGCTTCGACGCGCCCGACGAGCCTCCAGGCCAGCTCGCCTTCGACCCCCACCCGCGCGAGCAGCATCGGGGCGTCGGCGGCCGGCCCGTGCGCAGCCAGCGCTCGCGCCAGCTCGTCCTCCGAGGGCGCTTCCGCGAGCGGCGGGACCACCTGCGCCAGGTCGCGGCTGGCGGTGAGCTCCTCCTCGAGGGGGTCGGGGACGGTCCCGTCCGGCGCCGGGGCGAGCAGCGCCCGCACGTCGTCGAGCAGGGGAGACCGGGTGGTCGCGGCGCCGTCCTCGTCGCTGTCCCGGTAGGAGAGTACGAGGCTGCGGCGCGGCAGCGCCAGGCAGGCGTGGAAGAGGTAGCGCTCCTCGGCCTCGGTGTCGCGGCGAGGGTCGAGCCCGAGGGTCTCGCGCTGGGCGTCGGAGAGGAAGGGGTCGGCACCGCGGTCGCGGCGGGGGAACTCACCGTCCTGCAGCGAGCCGACGACGACGTGGTCGAAGCGGGCGGCGCGGAGGCGGTAGGGGTCGGCGATGCGGACGCGCCCTTCCACGGGTCCCGACCAAACCCGGAACTCGAGCTCCTCGATCAGGGGCGCCAGCTCGTGCGGCTGCGGCGCCAGCGCACCCACTTCGGCGAGCTCGGCCAGCGCCGAGGCGATCTCCGCGGCGGCACGCAGCTCCAGCCCTTCGCCCTGGGGCAGGGGCGGCCCGTCGCCGGCGTCCCGCAGCGGTCGCGAGGCCATTCGCGCCGCCAGCGCCCCCACCTCCGCGGCCAGGGCGGTGGGGGAGCGCTCGGCCGCCCGGCGCAGGCGCAGCAGGTCCCGCGGCGGCTCGCCGTCCTCACCCTGCCAGAGCAGCAGCGCCGGCTCGACGTCGCGGACGCGACGACGCCGCAGCCGCCGCTCGAACCAGTCGACGCGGCCGGGGGAGAAGCCCGACGGCCCACGCAGGTAGCGCAACAGGTCGGAGGCGCGACGAGAGCCGAACTCCGCCTCGAGCAGGGCGACGAGGGCGCCACCGACGCTCGTCCCTGCCACCGGCACCTCGGCCTCCAGGGCGACGGCGATCCTGTTGCGCTCCAGCGCCGCGGCGATCTCCGGGCCCCGGCGTGAGGGATCGCGGAGGGCGATCGCGATCTCGGCCGGGTCGGCCCCTTCCCGGATCAGCCGCGAGACGTGGGCGGCGATCGCCTCGGCCTCGGCCCGGGTGCCGGCCGAGCGCAGCAGGGTGAGGCTGCCGTCGTGCTCGACCCGCTTGGGCCGGAGGGAGCCAAAGGCGCCGGTCAGGTGGAAGAGCAGCAGGCTCTCCGTGTTGAGGGGGTTGGCCTCGGTCAGCGCTTCGTCGGCGGGGCCCAGCTCGCGCAGCCGCGACAGCAGCCGGCCGCGCGCCGCCAGCGCCGCGCTCCCCTCCTCGTACGGGAGGGCCACGGTCACCTCGGCCCGGTCGGCGAGCGCGGCGACCAGCTCGAACTGGTTCTCGGTCAGATCGTCGAAGCCGTAGAGGAAGACCGGGCGCTCGCCCCAGAAGGAGCCGTCCGCGCGCAGCCGGGCGATCGCCTCGCGGACGATCCCGTGAGCGTCGGCCCGGCCGGTACGCCGTCGCACCTCCTCGTAGCCGCCGAACAGCGCCGCGACGTCGCCGAGGTAGGCGGAGCCTTCCAGGGTCGCGGCGCTCGCCTCCACCGCTTCCGGTCCGACGCCGGCCGCCTGCAGCTCGTCGAACAGCCGCTCCAGGGCGCGGGCGAAGCGCGATCGGCCTGCGGAGCGCCGCAACGGCCCCAGGCGCCCGCGCCGCGTCTCGATCGCCACCGCGACCGCCCGCAGCCGCTGCGCGGAAGAGAGTCGGGCGCCGGGCGGCGTGCCGGCGGCGCCCAGGACGGTCAGCGCCAGGCCCCACATCGTCATCGCCGCGCCGCCGAGCATCGCGCCCATGGGCGCACCCGCGGCGCCCAGCTCGCGCTCGAAGTCGAAGACGTCGTCTTCGGTCGGGACGACGAGGACCGGGTCCCTGTCGAGGACAGCCCGGAACCGGCGCAGAACCTCGCCGCGGCGGCCCGAATTGGGGGGTCCATGGATCATTTCCAGTGCCACCTGCCCGAGCCTAGGGACGGCTCCGGCGTCCTTCCGGAGCCGTCCGCCACGACCCCGCAAATTAGGGGATTAGCGGCACATTTTTGGCGTCATCGGCCGCCTCTACCTTTGTCGCCAGCCGATGCCCCTCTGCTTCGTAGACCCAGCCGACGCCATCCGCGCCATCGCCGACTCGATCGGTCGGGAGGCGCGCCGCCAGCTCCTCGGGGAGGCGGTCCGCGCCTGGGTGGACGAGATTCCCGACTCCGAGCTCGAGCTCCACTACGCGAAGGCGATCTCAGAGCTCGACGAGCACGACCTCTCGATGCTCGCCGCCTGGCACGGATCGCTCGAGTCCGGCCAGCCGGTCCCCAATCGCGACTTCCTCATGGGCGCCTTCAACTCGCTCGGCGAGAACCGCCGCGAGGCTCTCAAGCTCGCCGCCGGCTTCCGCGGCGAGGAGGCCGTCGACTCCGGCGTCACCGAAGAGGACGCCCTGGAGCTCGTCCTCGGCCTCCTCTCCCCACCACGCCTGATGGAGCTCGCCGCCGAGGCGGTCGAGCTCTACATCTGGGACAGGGCAGGCTCGGACAATTAGCCCGGCGGCGTTTGCACTTCCACCGAGCGGGCTAACCTCGACTCAGTGGACGTTCCTCCGCAGGCGATAGTCATCTTCGGCGCCACCGGCGACCTGGCGCGGCGGAAGCTGCTGCCGGGGCTGTTGCGGCTGTTCCAGGCGGGACTGATGCCGGAGTTCCGGATCGTCGGGGTCTCGATGGAGGAGATCGGGGACGCGGAGTTCCGGGGGATCGCCGAAGCGGCCTGCCGGGAGTTCGCCCGCAATGGCTTCGGCGGCGAGGAATGGCACGAGTTCTCCGGCAGGCTCTCCTACGTGCCGCACTCGCAGGCGCCGGAGGCGCTGAAGGAGGCGGTCGACAAGGCCGAGGGGGAGCTGGGGTCCGAGATGCGGTTGGTGCACTACCTGAGCGTGCCGCCGGCCGCCGCCCCGGACGTGATCCGGATGCTGAAGACCTGCGGGCTCTCGGAGCGCTCGCGGGTGATCATGGAGAAGCCGTTCGGCACCGACCTCGCCAGCGCCCGCAAGCTGAACGAGATGGTCCACGAAGTGCTCGACGAGGAGCAGGTCTTCCGCATCGACCACTTCCTCGGCAAAGAGGCGGCGCAGAACATCCTCGCGCTGCGCTTCGCCAACGGCCTCTTCGAGCCGATCTGGAACCGCAACCACATCGACCACGTCCAGATCGACGTGCCGGAGACGGTCGGGGTCGGCTCCCGCGCCGCCTTCTACGAGAAGACCGGCGCCTTCCGCGACATGGTCGTCACCCACCTGTTCCAGATCCTCGCCTTCGTCGCGATGGAGCCGCCGACGGCGCTGGCGCCGGGGCCGATCACCGACGAGAAGAACAAGGTCTTCCGCAGCCTGCAGCCGCTCGATCCGGCGGAGGTGGTGCGCGGTCAGTACGAGGGCTACGGCGAGGAGGAGGGGGTCGACCCCGACTCCAGCGCCGAGACCTTCATCGCCCTGCGCTGCGAACTCGACAACTGGCGCTGGAGCGGAGTCCCGTTCTACCTGCGAACCGGCAAGCGGATGGGCGAAGGCGCGCGGATCATCTCGATCGCCTTCCGCGAGCCGCCGCACGCGATGTTCCCGCACGACTCGCGGGTCGGCCGCTACGGCCCCGACCACCTCACCTTCGACCTCGACGAGTCCTCGCGGGTCTCGCTCTCCTTCTACGGCAAGCGGCCGGGGATGGGGATGGTGCTCGACAAGGCGAGCATGCAGTTCTCGCTCGAGGAAACGAGCTACGGCGGCGAGACGGTCGAGGCCTACGAGCGCCTCATCCGCGACGCGATGATCGGCGACCGCACCCTGTTCACCACCGCCGAGGGGATCGAGCGGCTCTGGGCCGTCTCCGAACCGCTGCTGCGCGACCCGCCGCCGGTCAAGCCCTACCCGCAGGGCTCCTGGGGGCCGTCGGAGATCGGCGCCCTGATCGCGCCACACAGCTGGCGGCTGCCGTTCGCCCGTCGCTGGCGCGAAGCGCCCGGCAACGGCACGCCGCTCGAGCGGCAGCGCACCTAGGCCAGGGCGGCGCGGAGCTCGGCGATCGCCTGCGCGTTGTCGCGGAAGTGCACGGCGCTCATCCCCGCCGCTTCGGCGCCCTCGACGTTCGGCTTCAGGTCGTCGACGAAGAGGCAGGCTGCGGCCGGCAGCCCGATCCGCTCCAGGGTCAGCTCGTAGATCCGCGCTTCCGGCTTGCGGCAGCCGACGAAGGCCGAGTCGACGATCTCGTCGAAGATCTCGTCGACCGGCAGCATCGCCCGCCAGAGCGGCTCCCACTCGCGCACGTTGTTGGTCAGCATCGCCATCCTCAGGCCGCTCGCCTTCAGCTCGTGCATCAGGTCGATCATCTCCTCGTTGGGATGCAGCGCGCCCCAGAACTTCTGGCGGAAGTGGTGCAGGCGGGGGCGGTGGCCGAGGACCGCATCCAGCCCCTCCTCGAGCCGGGCGATGAACTCGTCCTCGCTGATCTCCCCGCGCTCGAGCTTGAAGAGCGGGATCTCCTCGCCCTCCTCGAGCCCCTCGCGCATCGCCAGGCCGAGGCTTTCCGGCGAGATGCCGCTGTCCTCCTGGAAGGCGGCGAAGGCGGCCAGCAGCGGCGTCGTCAGGACGCCGCCGAAGTCGGAGACGATCGCCCTGCCGCTGGGCGGTGCCTCAGCCATGGGCGCTGCGGGCGACCTCGTAGGCTCCGAGACCCTCGCGCCCCTCGACCGACCAGCGGAAGAAGGCGATCTCCGACTCGAGGCCCTGACGGCGGACGTTGACCGAGCTGATCAGGGTGCCGGCGCCGCGCAGCGGCCGCATCTCCTCGACGTCGGGCCAGAGCTCGAGCGTCGCCCGGCGCTGGACCCCGTCCTCGCCGTACTCGGTCGAGAGCAGCGATTCCTCGAACTTCAGCGGGGCGCCGTCGGGGTCGCAGAAGAACGCGGCGACCTCCTCTTCGCCATGCCCCTCGCCGCCTTCCGGGAGGTTGGCCCTGAGCGCCAGCAGGCCGCCGTCGGAGAAGACGATCCCGATCGACCTCCGCAGCACCGGCCCGCGCTCGCTCATGCCCCGCAGCCTAGTGATCGAACAGGGCCGCGGCAGAGGTTAGGGCCCCTATGGGGTACCCAACCTCTGCCGCGGTCGGGAACTAGATTGCCCTGCCCATGTCAGAGCTGACGATTCGAGACGCCGACTCCGCCCGCGACGCGTCGGCGTGCGCGGCGATCTATGCGCCTCACGTCGAGGACAGTCCGGTGTCCTTCGAGGAACGCGCACCCGACGCGGCCGAGATGGCGACCCGGATCGAGCGTTACGGCGCCAGCCACGCCTGGCTCGTCGCCGAGCTGGAGGGGGAGGTGGTCGGCTACGCCTACGCGACCGCCTTC
>JBIOWB010000035.1:0-36936 GCA_044868125.1 Solirubrobacterales bacterium | reverse complement strand
AGCCGCCGTCCCAGGGAGGAGAGATAGCTGCTGGATCTTGCTGGAGGTAGCTGCGGGACCTTGGGAGTTTGCGGCGATTCGGGTGGGGACGGGATACCCCTCTCACAAAGGCTCAAGGAACCACGCTCCGCACAACAGGGCTCGCCCCAGCTGCGCGACGGTCTTTGGGAGAGGGGTATCCCGTCCCCCTACGCGGAAATCAAGCTTGACTCAGACGTTGGCGGCAATCGCCATCGAGAGGAACAGCAGGGCGAGGTAGGCCAGGGAATAGAGGTAGGTCCTCAAGGCCCAACGACGATCACGTCCGCGATACAAACGCACCGAGAAGTAGATGAAACCCGCCCCCAGCAGCATCGAGGGGATCAGGTAGGCGACGCCGAGGCCGCCGGCGCAGAAGGGGAGCTGGGTGACGGCGTAGAGGAGGACGGTGTAGAGGAGGATCTGGCGGCGGGTCTCCTCCTCGCCGCGGACCACCGGGAGCATCGGGATCCCGGCCTTCGCGTACTCGTCCTTCATCAGCAGCGAGAGGGCCCAGAAGTGGGGCGGGGTCCAGAAGAAGACGATCGCGAACATGTAGAAGGCCATGCCGCTGAGGCCGCCCGTCACCGCCGCCCAGGCGACCAGGGGCGGCACGGCGCCCGCGGCGCCGCCGATGACGATGTTCTGCGGCGTCGTCCGCTTCAGCCAGAGGGTGTAGACGCAGACGTAGCCGAAGAAGCCGGAGAGCGAGAGTGCGGCCGCCAGCGGGTTGACCGTAAGCGCCAGCAGCAGGAAGGAGGCGGCGCCGAGGCTGAGGCCGAAGGCGGTCGCGGCGGCGGCGGAGACGCGTCCTGAGGCGACGGGGCGGTCGGCGGTGCGGGCCATCGCACGGTCGACGTCGCGGTCGACGGCGTGGTTGATCGCGCCGGCGCCGCCGGCCGAGAGGGCGCCGCCGAGGCAGGTGAGGAAGACCAGCTCGAGCGACGGGGAGCCCGCCACGTACATCGTCGTGATCGTGGTGAAGAGCAGCAGCGACTGCACCTTCGGCTTGGTCAGCGTCAGGTAGTCGCGGAGAAGCGTGGGGACCGCTGGGCGTTGCGCGACGGTCGCAGTCTGAGCACCGCTCATGCGGGGCTCAGACTACCGGCTGGGACTTGCGCGCTGCCGCCGCCTGCTCGGTGCGGTGGGTGCGATGGCCGATCGCCTCGCGGATGTCGCGCAGCGGGTGCGGGCTGCGGACGTCGGGCAGGACGTCGAAGTTGTGCGGCTCCGGGGGCGAGAGCGCGAACCACTCGAGCGTGTCGCCGCCCCACGGGTCGTGGCCGGCCGGCGCGCCGTTGGTGCGGCTGAAGATCGCGTTGAGGGTGGTCAGCAGCAGGCCGACGAAGAGGATCACAACGCCGATCGTGGCGATCGAGTTGTAGGCGGTGACACCGGTGCCGCTGAAGTACTTGTAGGCGTCGACGACCTGGCCCTCGTCGGCACCGGCGAGGAAGAGCGGCACGAAGCCGAGGATCAGGCCGATCACGATCGTCCAGAAGGAGAAGCGGGCCATCAGCTCGCCCATCGTCCGGCCGGTCATCTTCGGGAACCAGTGGTGGAGGGCCGCGAAGCCGCCGAGGACGGCGCCGCCGATCAGCGCGAAGTGGGTGGCGGCGGTGGCGTCGGTGGTGTTGTGCAGGTGCCAGCCGGCGCCGACGAGCGACTGCTCGAGCTCGGCTGCGAGGCCGATCGAGATCGCGAAGATCGCGCCGACCGCGAACAGGGCCGGCGCCCGCATCCGCAGCGTGCCGCCGACGATGGTGGCGATCAGGTTGAAGAGGACGAGGCCGAAGGGAACGACGAGCGCCAGCGACATCAGCATCGCGAAGTAGGTCCAGCCGATTCCGATCGGCGCGGTGATCATGTTCTGCATCCAGGCGAGCGTGCCGACCACGGCGATGACCGCCAGCGAGCTCATCGTCACCGTGCGGTTGAAGAGCGGTTTGCGGGCGAAGGTGGCGAGGATCTCGGCGATCGCGCCGAAGGCGAAGATCAGCAGCAGCATGTAGGTGCCGGTGAAGAAGATCCAGCTCAGGTGCTGCCAGAGCAGCGGCGCGCCGCCGGAGCCGTCGGCGAAGAAGATGCCGTCGTAGTTGCGGTCGATCAGCAGCATCGTCAGCGCCGCCAGCAGCACCGGGCCGATCGCGATCATCAGCCAGGAGCAGACGGTCGCGGCCCAGGCGAAGATCGGCATCCGTCGCCAGGCCAGCCCCGGCGCCCGCATCGTCCGCAGCGTCGCCACCAGGTTGATCGAGAGGAGGACGAAGCCGAGCGTCGCCAGCCCGGTCGCCGCCGCCCAGGCGTCGACGCCGTTGTTGGAGAGGAAGGCGAGCTCGGTCAGCGGCGCCAGCGGGTTGACCCCCGCCTCCGAGGGCGTGAAAAGGAAGCCCGCGTAGAGGATGGTCGCGCCGGCGACCCAGAGCGCCGCGCCGATCTGCCCGAGGCGCGGCAACGCCGTCCCGCGGGCGCCGATCTGCAGCGGCGCCACGTAGTAGAAGAGCCCGAGCGCGAGCGGGAGCGCGAAGAAGAAGACCGAGGTCGCCCCGTAGAGCGAGAGCATGCGGTTGAAGCCGACCGGCGAGAGGAAGGTGTTTTCCGGCACCAGCAGCTGCAGGCGCATCAGCACCAGCTCGACCGCGGCGATGAAGAGGAAGCCGAGGGCGCCGCAGATCAGGATCTGGCCGACGTCCTTGTGATCGGCGCTGGTCGCCAGCTCGACCCAGCGCGGCCGCTTCTGCGGGTAGCCGTCGGCGACGAGCTCGGGGCTGGAGGCGGAGCTCATGGCACTTCTCCGTTTTCGATCAGGCCGACGACCCGTTCCTGGGCGGCTTCGATTTCGGATTGCTGCGTCTCGACGAATTCCTTGTATTCGTCCGGGCTGACCACTTCGACTGCGGTCCGCATCGCCGCGTAGGCCTGGCCGGAGAGGGTCGAGGAATCGCCTTCGTAGACGCCTTCGTCGTCGGTGCTGAAGACGATCTTGTGGCTCTTGCCCGGCACCGCGTCGGCCTTCGGGGCGAGGTCGTTGACGTTCCAGGTGTGGACGACGTCGGTCGAGAGCAGTTCGAGTTCGACCGCGGTGTCGGCCGGCACGACCAGCTTGTAGTAGGAGAAGGCGCCGTTGGGATAGTCGTAGCGCCACAGCCACTGCTGGCCGGTCGCCTTGATCTTCAGCGGTTCGGACTTGGCCGAGGCGAGGCCGGCGTTGTCGGTCGAGGGCATCTCACGCGCCTTGTCGGTGAAGACGACGCCGAGGATGAAGAGCACGGTGGCGAAGACGGTGAGGACGGCGCCGAAGCGGAACTGCAGCCGGCGGCCGCTGAGCAGCTGGCGCGGGGCGGCGCCGCGCTCGGAGCGATAGCGGCGCACCGCGTAGAAGAGCGCGGCATTGACGGCGATCACGAGGATCGCGGCGGCGACGAAGCCGATCCAAAGCAGGGTGTCGATCTGGTCTGCGCCAGGCGAGTGGGGCGTCAAAGCGCGGCCATTCTATTCAGGCGAGGCGGCGCCGCGCCCTCCCGGCCGCCTTCAGGCCACCGACCTATACTCGCCGACCTTATGAAGAAGCGCTCGCGGCCACCCAAAGCGCTTCGCCTGGCGGTGCGGGCCGGAGGGGTGGCGGCGATCGGAGCCGCCGTCGCGGTCCCGCTGCTGCGCAAGCGCCTGCGCGTCCCCGCCCCGGTCACGGTCGCCGCCGTCGCCGCCGGACCGCCGGCGCTGGCTGTGCTGCAGCCGCGGACGAAACGCCGGGACGTCGCCCTCTTCGCCCTGCAGATGTGGGCCTTCACCGTCGCCCATGAGCTCCCCTACGACGACCCGGAGCGACTGCGGGCGCGCCTGCGAACCCGCTACCCGATCGTCACCGACCGCATGATCGGCGCCGGCCGCCTTCCCAACGCGCGCCTGCAGCGGGCGCTGGCGCGGCTGCCCGGGGTCGGGGTCTTCGACAAAGTCCTCACCTGGACCCATTGGCTCTGGTTCATCGAGCCGTATCTCTCCCTGGTCCTGATCCTCGCCCGTCACAACGAGCGCTTCCCCCGAGCCGCCCGCCAGATGGCGGCGGTCTTCGACCTCGGCTGTGCGGTCTACTTCGCGGTGCCGACGGCGCCGCCCTGGTGGGCGGCCGAGAACGGTCTCACCGGCGACGAGGAGGTGCGGCGGATCATGGTCGAGGTCGGCGAACCGACCTGGGGGCGAGCCTGGGAGCGGATGTACGACGCGCTCGGCGGCAACCCCTGGGCGGCGATGCCCTCGCTGCACTTCGCCACCTCGCTGCAGGCGGCGCTCTCGCTCTCCGAAGCGGGCAGGGTCGAGGGAGCGCTCGGCTGGGGCTACGCCGGAGCGCTGGGCTTCGCCCTCGTCTACCTCGGCGAGCACTACGTCACCGATCTGATCGCCGGCGCGTTTCTAGTCACCGCGGTGCGGCGGGGCGAGGCGCTGGCAGAACCCCTCGTACGCGGGGTAAACGCCGGCCTGCAGCGTCTGGAGGGGATCGCGAGTGGGTAGTTTCTAAGAGGTGTCTCAGGAAGGCCCGGCGAACGAAGGCAATCGCTTCGCTGAATTGCCGATCTTCACGACGCGGCGGATCGTCCAGACGGTCGTCCTCGTCTTCATCCTCCTCGTCGCGATCTACTTCCTCTTCCCGAAGCTGGTCGGGTTGGGGGATGCCCTCAGCCGGCTCGACGATGCCGACCCGGTCTGGATCGGCATCGCGATTGCCTTCAACGTCGGCGCCTACGCGACCTACATCGCCCTCTTCAAAGCGGTGGTTGGCGGCGACGCCCTGCGCCTGAGCTGGACCGAGACCTACGAGATCAACATGGCGGGCGTCGCCGCGACGCTGCTCTTCTCAGCCGGGGGCGCCGGAGGGGTTGCGCTCACCTACTGGGCGTTGCGCAAGGCCGGGATGGCGCGCCGCGAGGTCGGGCGCCGCATGGTCGCCTTCGTCTCCCTCCACTACGTCTTCTACCCGATCGCCCTGATCATCTTCGGCGTCCTGCTGCGGACGGGGGTGATGAACGGCAAGGGCTCGGTCGAGCTGACGATCGTCCCCGCCGCCGTCGCCGGCCTGCTGCTGATCCTCGGCGTCCTGATCGCCCTGATCCCCGCCGACCTTGACCACCGGCTGGCTCGTTTCGCCCGCAGCGAGCGCTCCCACCAGATCCTCGAGAAATTCGGCAAATTCCCAGCGACCCTGGGCGAAGGCTTCCGCTTCGCCCTCGGTCTCTTCACCCATCCCTCGCGCGGCGGCCTGGCGGTGATCGGCGCCGCCGGCTTCTGGGCCTTCAGCATCGGCGTCCTCTGGGCCTCCTTCCACGCCTTCGGTGTCCACGTGCCGCTGGCGGTCGTCGTCCAGGGTTACTTCCTCGGCATGGTCGCCAACCTCTTCCCGCTGGCGCCGGCGGGGGTGGGGGCGGTCGACGCCGGCATGATCGGCGCCTTCGTCCTCTTCGGCATCCCCGAGGAGACGGTCTTCCCGGCGGTCCTGATCTTCCGCCTCGTCTCCTTCTGGATGCCGATCCCGCCCGGGATCTTCGCCTTCTTCCAGCTCCGCCACACGGTCAAACGCTGGGAAGATGAGGGTCTGCCGATCGACCGAGGCCGCAGCGCCAGCCCCGATCTGGAGCCGGCCGTCAGCTGAACTGCATCAAATTCTGGTTGTGACGCAGCCAAAATTTGATGCAGTTCGCGGAGGGGCGTACTATAAAAAGTAAAGTATTAGAATTCAGGCGGCGAGATGACTGAGAGCAAGAAAGTCGAGAACGTGATCATCATCGGTGGGGGGCCGGCGGGATACACCGCTGCGCTCTACACCGCGCGAGCCAACTTGGAGCCGCTCGTCTTCGAGGGCTTCCAGTGGGGCGGGCAGCTGCAGAACACGACCGACGTCGAGAACTACCCGGGCTACCCCGAGGGGATCATGGGGCCGGAGATGATGGCCCAGTTCCGGGCCCAGGCCGAGCGCTTCGGGACCCGCTTCGTCACCGACGACGTCGACCGGGTCGAGCTCTCCGACGGCGACGTGCAGAAGGTCTTCCTCGGCGACGAGGAGCACCGCGCGAAGACGATCATCCTGGCGATGGGGGCGGAGCCGAAACGGCTCGGCATCCCCGGCGAGATGGAGCTCGGCGGCCGCGGCGTCTCCACCTGCGGCGTCTGCGATGGCGCTTTCTTCCAGGACCAGAAGGTGGTCGTGATCGGCGGTGGCGACTCGGCGATGGAGGACTCGATCTTCATCTCCAAGTACGCCAGCGACCTGAAGGTCATCACCCGGCGCAGCGAGTTCCGCGCTTCGAAGATCATGCTCGACCGGGCTCGCGAAAAGGACAACATCGAGTTCAGGGCGCCGCTGGTGCCGCTCGAGTTTGTCGCGGGCGGCAGCGGGAAATTGGAGAAGGTGCGCTTCCGCAACGCCGAGACCGGAGCCGAGGAGGAGATCGCCACCGACGGTGCCTTCGTCGCGATCGGCCACATTCCGCGCTCGGAGATCGTCAAGGACCAGGTCGATACCGACGAGGACGGCTACATCGTCACCGAGGCCGGCTCGACCCGGACCAACCTCGCCGGCGTCTTCGCCGTCGGCGACGTCGTCGACCACACCTACCGCCAGGCGGTCACCGCCGCCGGCACCGGCTGCATGGGCGCGCTCGACGCCGAGCGCTACCTGCGCGACGCGCCGCCCCCGGTCGAGGCCCACTGGATGCCTGGCGGTGAGCCCGCCGAGATCGCGACGGGCAGTGGCTGAATGCACGCACCTCGACGCGGTTAGGTACCTCGACCCACCGGGCGAGATCGCCGGATGCGAGGAGTGCCTGGCGCTGGGGATGAGCTGGGTGCATCTGCGGATGTGCCAGACCTGTGGCCACGTCGGCTGCTGCGACAACTCGATCGGCAAGCACGCCACCGCCCACGCGAAAGACACGGCTCACCCGATCATCCGCTCGGCCGAGCCCGGCGAGGACTGGAGCTGGTGCTACGTCGACGAAGTGATGATGCGCTTGAGCGGCGGGTAGATATCTATTGGTCACGTTGGATCGTGCCCTGTCCCTGCTGGCTCGTAGCATCGAGTGCTACGTTCGTTGAATGTCCCGGAACGTTTCGATTCGCGAACTTCGCAACTCCACCTCCAGGGTCGTCGCCGAGCTGGAAGCCGGCGAACGACTGACGCTCACCGTCAACCGGCGCCCGGTCGCCGACATCCTTCCCCACGTCGGAGGGCGCGATCCATGGGTCCCCTCCTCTGAGCTGCGCCGAATCGTGCACGAGGCCCCCGCCGACACTGGCCTGCTCGACGATCTCGCCGACGTCCGCGGCGTAGAGCTCGACAATTGAGCAAAGCAGTCGCCGACACGTCGATCTTCATTGCCCAAGAGACGGGCCGTGAGCTTGGAGACCTCCCCGAGAAGATTGCCGTCTCGGTGATCACCGTCGCCGAGCTGGAGTTGGGTGTGCTACTTGCCACCGATCGCGAGGCCCGCGCCCGCCGCCTCTCCACGCTCTCGCGCGTGCAATCGACTTACCCCCTTTTGCCGATTGGTCCCGAGATCGCGAGTTGTTTCGCCCGTATCGCAGCCGCCGAGCGTTCCCGAGGCCGCCGCCTTCGACGTCACGACACCTGGATCGCCGCGACGGCGATGAAACATGAAGCCGCAGTTCTGACCCAGGACACCGATTTTTCTGACTTCGACGACGTAGCAGTCATGCGAGTTTGATCCTGGCTCACTTGAGCGATGGGCGGGGTCGAGGTGCTTTGGGTGACACCGGCTCACGGCGTCACGATCGGGAAGCTCGGGTCGGGCTCCTCGAGCAGGCCGAGCAGCTCGCCCAGCTTGGCGCCGTCGCCCTCGACCCGCAGGCGCCCGCTTTCCGCCAGCGCCGCGAGGTCGGCGGCGCCGGCGAGCATTTCGTCGAGGGCCTGGCGCTCGATCACGAGGGTTGCCTCCACTTCGGCGCCCGGCGGCCAGGGTCGGTGGTTGAGGACGCCGTTCTCGAGCGTCAGCAGGTGGCGCTCGGCGGGATCGGTCACCTGCCAGCCGATCGCGAGGCGCTTGCCCCAGGCGCGGGGGCCGTCGAGGCGCACCTTCATGCCGTCGAGGATCTGGGCCACCGAGAGGTTGGCGAGGATGTCGAGTGGGCGGGCTTCGGTCGGGGTGCCGGCGACGCCCTCCCGCAGCTCTTCGGCGCCGGCCAGGTAGAAGTTGCGCCAGGTCGCGTTCTCGGCGCCGTAGCCGAGCTGCTCGAGCGCGTCCGCCTGCAGCTCCCGTGCAGCCTTGTTGTCGGGCTCGGCGAAGATGACGTGGTTGACGACCTCGGCGACCCAGCGGTAGTCGCCCTCCTCAAACGAGCGCCGGGCCTTCTCCAGGACCCGCTCGGCACCGCCCATGAACTCGACGTAGCGTCGCGCCGACTCGACCGGGGTGTGCTCCCACAGGTGCGCCGGGTTGCCGTCGAACCAGCCCATGTAGCGCTGGTAGACCGCCTTCACGTTGTGGCTGACCGAGCCGTAGTAGCCGCGGCAGTGCCACTCGGAGGCGAGCTCGGCCGGCAGCTCCAGCTCCTCGGCGATCTCGCGTCCGGTCAACCCCTTGTTGACCAGACGCAGGGTCTGGTCGTGGAGGTAGGCGTAGAGGTCGCGCTGCTTCTTCAGGTAGTCGACGATGCGCCCGCTGCCCCAGCGCGGCCAGTGGTGGCCGGCGAAGAGGACGTCGGTGTCGGCTCCGAACAGCTCGATCGCCTCGTCGAGGTACCGCGCCCAGACGTGGGGGTCGCGGACCAGCGCTCCGCGCAGGGTGAGCGTGTTGTGCATCGTGTGGGTCGCGTTCTCGGCGATGCAGAGGACCCGGTGGTCGGGGAAGTGGAAGTTCATCTCGGCCGGCGCCTCGGTCCCCGGGGTCAGCTGGAAGACCATCCGCACGCCGTCGACCGTCTCCTCCTGGCCGGTCGCGGTGACGTCGCGGTTGGGCGGAATCAGCGTCATCGTCCCCAGCGAGGTGGTCTGTCCCAGGCCCGAGCCGATCTGGCCGTCGGGCCCGCGCCACAGCCTCGCCCCGTACATGTAGCCGGCGCGGCGACCCATCGCCGTCCCCGCGTAGACGTTCTCGCTGACGGCGTGGTCGAGGAACCCCTCCGGCGCGAGGACGGGGATGCCGCGATCGCGCACCTCCTCGGCGGAGACGATTCCCTTGGCGCCGCCGAAGTGGTCGATGTGGCAGTGGGTGTAGACGAGGCCGGTCACGGGGCGCTCGCCGCGCTGCTCGCGGTAGAGCGCCAGAGCCGCCGCGGCGGTCTCGGCGGAGATCAGCGGATCGATGACGACGACGCCCTCCTCGCCCTCGACCAGGTGCATGTTGGAGAGGTCGAAGCCGCGCAGCTGGTAGAAGCCGGGGGCGAGCTCGAAGAGGCCGGCGATACGGTTGAGCTGGCTCTGGCGCCAGAGACTGGGATGGGCGGTCTCGGGACAGTCGCCCTCGAGGAAGTCGTAGGACTCCAGGTCCCAGACCAGCTTCCCGTCCGCCCTCTCGACGCGGGGCGGATCGAAGCGGGCGACGAGACCGCGGGTGGCGTCGGCTGAGTCCTCCTCCCCGCTCGGTGGGAGGGCGGCAGCGGCGTCGCGGTTGCGCTCGGCGGTGATCGCCGTCGCCGGCTTGCGCGGGGAGCTCATTCCGGGTCTCGCTCGGCTTCGTCGCGCAGCCGCGGCGCCGGCTCGTAAGCGGCGCCGTTCGTCGCCTCGAGTCGCTCGAGCAGCTCGACCGCGCGGCGCGGCCCGATCAGCCGCGCGAGCTTCAGCGGGCCGGCCGGCCAGTTGAAGCCGAGCTTCATCGCCGTTTCCATGTCCGCCGGCGAGGCGACGTCCTCTTCCAAGGCGAAGGCGGTCTCGTTGGCGATCTGGGCGAAGAGGCGGCTCAGCACCGCCTCGGCGGCGGGGTCGATTGCGGCGAGCTGCCCGGGGTCGAGGGTCGGGGCCTCGATGCCGAGGTCCGGATCGGGCCGGCGCTCGTGGCCGGGCCGGTGGTCGTGGTAGCCGCGGCCGCTCTTGCGGCCGAGCCTGCCTTCGGCGACGAGCTTCTCCTGGATCGGGCTCGGCCGCCAGCGCTCCGGCTCGCCTCCCTGGGCGAAGAAGGAGCGGGCGATTTCGAGGTTGACGTCGAGGCCGATCAGGTCGAGCAGCTCGAACGGGCCCATCCGGAAGCCGCCGCCGAGGCGGACGATGCGGTCGATCGTCGCCGCGTCGGCGACGCCGTCGCCGAGGATCCGCAACGACTCCAGGGTGTAGGGGCGGGCGAGGCGGTTGGCGACGAAGCCCGGCGAGTCCTTGGCCCGAATCGGCGTCCGGCCCATCCGCTCGCCGACCTCGGTCGCCGCGTCCAGCGCCGCCTCGGCGGAGCGCTCGGTGGCGACGATCTCGACCAGCTTCATCAGCGCCGGCGGGTTGAAGAAGTGCATGCCGACGACGCGCTCGGGCTGCGGCACCCCGTCGGCGATGTCGGTGACGCGCAGCGAGGAGGTGTTGCTCGCCAGCACCGCCTCCGGCCCCAGCACTCCGGCCAGCTTGGTGAAGAGGTCGCGCTTCAGCTCCAGCCGCTCCGGCGCCGCCTCGATCACCAGCTCGCAGCCGACCAGCCCGGCGAGCTCGGCGGTCGTCTCGACCCGGGCGGAGGCCGCCTTCGCCTCGTCGGCGCTCCAGCGGCCGCGGCTGGCGCCCTTGTCGAGGGCCTGCCGCAGCGTCGCCGCTCCGCCCTCGGCCAGCTCCAGGGAGACGTCGTAGATCACCGTCTCGTAGCCGCCGAGCGCGGCCACCTGGGCGATCCCGCTGCCCATCGTCCCGGCGCCGACGACGCCGACCCGGGAGACGCTCATCGGCCCTGAAACCGGGGCTCGCGTTTCTCCAGGAAGGCGGTCATCCCCTCGACCCGGTCCTCGCTCGCCATCGCTTCGTCGAAGAGCTCGCGCTCGGCCCGCAGCCCCTCGCCAAGGGCCGTCTCCTGTGCTTCCAGCACCGCCCGTTTCGCCAGGCGCACCGCCAGCGGCGGCCGGGAGGCGACGATCCGCGCCAGCTCGATCGCCTCGGTCAGCCAGGCCTTCCTGCCGACCACCCTGTTGACCAGGCCCCAGCGCTCGGCCGTCCTCGCGTCCCAGCGGCGGCCGGTGAGGACGTACTCCATCGCCCGCTGCTTGCCGACGGCTCGCGCCAATCGTTGAGAGCCGCCGCCGCCGGGGATGATCCCGAGGGTGATCTCGGGCTGGCCGAAGCGGGTCCCCTCGTCGCAGACGATCATGTCGCAGGCCAGCGCCAGCTCGCAGCCGCCGCCGAAGGCGTAGCCGGATACGGCGGCGATCGTCGGCGTCCCGATCGCCGCCAGGCGCGTCCAGAACTCCATCCCCTTCGGGTCGGGCGGGGCGTCGAGCGGGCGCTCGGCCATCGCCCTGATGTCGGCGCCGGCGGCGAAGAAGTCATCGCTGCCGGCGAGGACGATGCAGCGGACCTCCGGGTCGGCGTCGAGGCGCTCGAGGGTCTCGGCGATCTCGGCCCGCATCTCCGGGGAGAGCGCGTTGCGCGCCTCCGGGCGGTTCAGCCGCACCAGGCCGACGTGGAAGTCGTCGACCGAGACCTCGACCAGTCCGGCCAAGCTCATCCCTCCTGCAGCGGCAGCATCGCGTTGATCCCGGTCGCGGCGCGGCCGATGATCAGCTTTTGGATCTGCGAGGTGCCCTCGTAGAGAGTGGTGACGCGGGCGTCGCGCAGGTAGCGCTCGACCGGGTAGTCGTCGACGTAGCCGGAGCCGCCGTGGACCTGGATCGCCAGGTTGGCGCACTCGACCGCCGCCTCGGTCGCGTACAGCTTCGCCACCGAGGTCTCGGTCGCGTTCGGCTTCTTTTCGTCCTTCAGCAGGCCGGCGCGCAGGACCAGCATTCGGCTGGCGTCGCGCCTGAGGATCATCTCGGCGATCATCTCCTGGACCAGCTGGAAGCGGGCCAGGGGGACGCCGAACTGCTTGCGTTCCTTCGCGTAGGAGACCGAGCTCTGGACGCAGCCTGCGCAGATGCCGACGCAGCCGGCGGCGACGCTGTAGCGGCCGTTTTCGAGCGCGCTCATCGCCACCTTGAAGCCGTCGCCGACCTCGCCCAGCAGGGCGTCGTCGCCGACCTCGACCTCGTCGAGCGAGATTTCGGCGGTGTCGGAGGAGCGCAGGCCGAGCTTGCCGTGGATCTCCTGCGTGGTGAAGCCCTCGCTGTCGGTGGGGACGAGGAAGGCGGCGAGGCCGCGGTGCTTCTGCGCCGGGTCGGTCTGGGCGAAGATCAGCGCCACCTCGGAGTAGTTGCCGAGCGAGATCCACATCTTCTGGCCGCTGATCGACCAGCCGCCGTCGGTCTTGGTCGCGCGGGTGCGGAGGTTGGCGGCGTCGGAGCCGGTGTCGGGCTCGGTCAGGCCGAAGCAGCCGAGGCCCTCGCCCGAGCAGAGCCGCGGCAGCCACCTCTGCTTCTGCTCCTCGTCGCCCCACTTCTCGATCGGGCCGGCGACCAGCGAGGTGACGACCGAGATCACGGTGCGGGCGGAGGAGTCGGCGCGGCCGATCTCCTCGGCGACGAGGCCGTAGCTGACGTAGTCGAGGCCGCGGCCGCCGTAGGCTTCCGCGACCGGGGCGCCGAGGAACCCGACCTCGCCGAGCTTGCGCGCCAGCTCGCGGTCGAAGCGGCCGGCGCGGTCGTTGTCGCGCACCTTCGGCAGGATCTCCCGCTCGGCGAATTCGCGCGCGGTCTCCTGGATCAGCTTCTGCTCGTCGCTCAGCTGGAAGTCCATCTACCTTCGTCCCTCCCTCGTCTCGGCGTCAAAGCTCGCGCAGCTCTCTGCCCAGCGTCTTGGCGAAGGCGGCCTGCGCCTCGCGCGTGCGCGGGCCGGGGGCGGCCTCGAAGGTCCTGCCGTCGACCGCGGAGACGGCCTGGATCTCGCGCGTGGTCGAGGCGAGGAAGGCCTCGCTCGCCCCCCGCAGGTCGTCGAGGTGCCAGGTGCCCTCTTCCACGTGCAGCGCCTTGACCATCCGGTCGCGGGTGATCGACTCCAGCACCCCGTCGGACAGCGCCGGCGTCCGCAGCTCGCCCTCGGCGGAGACCCAGAAGACCGAGGAGGTCGGCGGCTCCAGCACGGTGCCGTCGGGCCGGATCAGCACCGCCTCGTCCGCGCCCTGGCCTTTGGCGATCCGCGTCGCCTGCATGTTGGCGGCGTAGGAGAGCGACTTGACCCCGTTGAGGATCACCGTCGGGCAGTAGGTGACCGTCTGCAGTCTGACCATCTCGGGGTGGGGCGGGATCGGCTCGGTGGCGGCGATGCGGCGGCCGCCGCGGGTGACGATCAGCCGCAGCTGCCCTTCGACCGCACCCGCCCTGCCCACCAGCGCCTCGATCTCCGACTCCAGCGCGCGGCGATCGAAGCTCAGCTCGATCGTGGCGCCCGAGCGCTCCAGCCGATCGATGTGGTCGACCAGCGCGAACGGCCTTCCTTCGTAGAGGCGGATCACCTCGAAGGCGCCGTCGCCGCGGTAGAGGCCGTCGTCCTTGAGCCCGATCGTCGCCTCGGCGGTCGGCGTGATCGTGCCGTCGACGCTGGCCAGCTCTTCGAAGCCCGGAGTCACAGCGGCCGAGGCTACCTGTTGTCCAGTGCGGCCGTTACCCGCGTTTTCTGTGGATCGGGCAGCGGTGGTTGCTTTCGAGGCACTTCACCGACGCCCATTCGATCCGGTAGTGGCTGCCCCAGGCCACCGCTTCCTGGCGGCGCAGGTAGAAGGGGGAGATTTCGGAGACGTAGACGTTGCGACCGAGGAACCAGTCGATCTGGCAGCGGAAGCGACCGGGCCCCAGCTTCTTGCAGCTCCCGAACAGCTCACGCGCGCGTTCGAAACTGCTTCCCATCGCGTTGATCAGGGTGAAGACGGAGAACTCTTCGGCGCTTGCGCGGGTCAGCCGCGGCAGCGGCGTGCTCGGGTCGATGGTCGGCGGTGGGGAGCCGGTTTCGATCGCGGCTACCCATTCCGAGACCCAGGTGGAGACGAAATCGACCCGGGTCAGCACGGTCGGGATCTTGGGGCTGCATTCGGGGCCGCCGGTGCTGGTGATGCCGAGCTGGACTGCCGACCCGTCGGTCCGCCTGCCGATCGCCGGGCCGCCGCTGTCGCCGAAGCAGCCGCCGCTCGTGCGGTTGCCGGAGAGCACGCAGACCTGGGCGGTGGGCAGGTAGGGCTTGTAGAAGGGGCTGGTCTTCTGCCTGCAGAACGAGGGTGGTTTGACCAGCATCGTCGTCGCTCGCAGGTGGGGCGGGGTTTCCCTGGCGTTGCCTCGCGTCAGGCCCCACCCGGCCAGCTGCGCTTCGGCGCCGCCCGCGTAGAGAGCCGCGTCGCCTGCCCCGGCGAGCGAAATCGGCGGCGCGGTGGTCGGGCGGTCGAGGACGAGGATGGCGGCGTCGCCATGGATGAGGCCCGGGTCGAAGCCGGGGAAGACGTGGTTGGCGACGACGTGGAAGATGCTGCCCTGGTCGGCTTGGCGCGGGTCGGCGACGCCGGTGGTGAGGGCGTACTTGGAGGGCGGGGTGATCGCCCCTTTCTCGAGGCTCTCGACGCAGTGGGCGGCGGTGAGGACGACCCTCGGCGCGACCACGGTGCCGGTGCAGGAGAAGACGCCTTTACCTTCGACCGCCTCGATGTAGGCCAGCGACGGAAATTCCTCGATCGCGACCGGATGGCCACCGACGATCGAAGCCTGCGCGGTCGGCGTGGCCGAGGCCGTCGCGGGGACGAAGAGGGCGACGAGCGCGCCGATCAGCGCCGCCAAGGCACCACGTCCGCGGAGGTCTCCCCAAGCCGTCACTGGCTCGACAGCCTATTGATCCTGAGCGCTCAGGTCTGGTCTGTGAACGTCTAGACGGCTTCGAAGACCGTCGCGAGCCCTTGGCCGACGCCTACGCAGAGGGTGGCGATGCCGTATCCGCCGCCGCGGCGGCGCAGCTCGCGCACGAGGGTTCCGACGAGGCGGGCGCCGGAGCAGCCGAGCGGGTGGCCGAGGGCGATCGCGCCGCCGTTGACGTTGAGGCGCTCTGCGTCGATTCCCAGCTCGCGGGCGCAGGCGAGCACCTGGGAGGCGAAGGCCTCGTTGATCTCGACCAGGTCGATGTCGTCGAGCGAGAGGCCGGCGTTGGCGAGCGCGTTCGGGACCGCCTTCAGCGGGCCGATCCCCATGTAGGCCGGGTCGACCCCGGCGACGCCGGTGGTGACGACACGGGCGAGCGGCTCGGCGCCGAGCTCTTCCGCGCCCTTCTCGGAGGCGAGCAGCAGGCAGGCGGCGCCGTCGTTGAGGCTGGAGGCGTTGCCGGCGGTGACGGTGCCGCCCTCGCGGAACGCTGGTCGCAGCTTCGCCAGCTTCTCGAGCGAGGTGTCGGGGCGCGGTCCCTCGTCGGCCTCGACCGTCACCGTCTCGCGCCCACGCGGGGCCTCGATCGGGACGATCTCCTCGGCGAGCTTGCCCGCCTCGGCCGCGGCGACCGCGCGCCGATGGCTGCTCAGGGCGAAGGCGTCCTGGTCCTCGCGGCTGATCCCGTAGCGCTCGGCGACGTTCTCGCCGGTCTCGCCCATCGACTCGGTGGAGACGCCGAGTCCGGCCATCCGCGGGTTGATCATCCGCCAGCCGAGGGTCGTGTCGTGCATCGTCTGGGGGCCGCGGGGGAGGCCGCGCTCGGGCTTCTCGACCACCCACGGCGCCCGGCTCATCGACTCGACGCCGCCGGCGAGGTAGAGGTCGCCCTCGCCGGCCTTGATCGCCCGCGCGGCGCCGTTGGTCGCCTCCAGGCCCGAAGCGCAGAGGCGGTTGACGGTCGCGCCGGGCACGCTCTGCGGCAGGCCGGCGAGCAGCGCCGCCATCCGGGCGACGTCGCGGTTGTCCTCGCCCGACTGGTTGGCGGCGCCGAAGTAGACGTCGACGATCCGCTCCGGGTCGACGCCGCTGAGCTCGACGACGGCGCGGATAACGTGCGCCGCCATGTCGTCGGGGCGGACGCCGGAGAGGGCACCGCGGTAGGCGCCCATCGGGGTGCGCGCGGTCTCGACTATGTAGGCCTCGGGCATGGAAGGGAACCGTATCCTTGTGGTGTGCTTTTCGTTCTGGGGACTCTCGCGGTCGTGGCCTTCATGGTCGGCGTCCTCCTGGTCGTCGGCCACTATTACCCGGGCAGCTCGGCCGGCCTCGTCGACTGGTTCCCGACCCGTTCGCCCGAGGTCGAGGCGCAGAACGAGATCGACGACGTCCGCCAGATGCTGGAGGCGCAGAACGAGATGCGGCGACGGCGCGGCGCTCCCGAGATGACCGAGGAGGAGCTCCACCGTGGGGTCGCCGAGGACGAGCGGGTGCGCCTGCGCGGGCGCGGGCCGTTCGATCCTTCGTAGAGTGCGCCGGTGGCGAGAGCGCTGATCGTCGGCTGCGGCTGCCGTGGCCGCGAGCTGGGGGAGCGGCTGCTGGCCGAGGGCTGGGCGGTGCGCGGGACCAGCCGGCGCGAGGAGGGCCTGGGGCCAATCGAGGCTGCCGGGATCGAACCGGCGCTCGCCGACCCGGACCGGCCAGGGACGATCCTCGAGCTGGTGGGCGACGTGGCGGTGCTGGTGCTCCTGCTTGGCCGCGCGGTGGGCAGCGACGAGGAGCTGGCGGCAATCCACGGGCCGCGACTGGAGCGGCTGATGGAACACTTGGTCGACACGCCGGTGCGGGGGGTGGTCTACGAGGGAACCGCGGGCGGAGGCGAGATCGTCGACGACGCCAGTCGAACCTGGCGAATCCCGGTTGCGGTCGTCTCTGAGAGAGCTGATCTCGTAGCCGCCGTCGCCTCGACTCTGGTTGATCGGCAAGCCTAAAGAGCTAAACTCCGATGGGAATTCAGGTAATTGAGAAAAGCGCGAAGAGGAGCGGGACTAAATGGCTCTACAGCTCGGTGACGTAGCACCCGATTTTGAGGCCGATACCACCCAGGGCCGAATCAAGTTCCACGACTGGATCGACGGCTCGTGGGCGGTGCTGTTCTCCCACCCGAAGGACTTCACCCCGGTCTGCACGACCGAGCTCGGCTACATGGCGCGGATCGAGCCGGAGTTCGAGAAGCGCGGCGTCAAGATCGCCGGCCTCTCGATTGACCCGCTCGACAAACACGAGCTCTGGGCCGACGACATCGAGGAGACGCAGGGCGCGAGGCCTGGCTACCCGATCATCAGCGACGCCGACTTCTCGATCGCGAAGGCCTACGGGATGCTGCCCGCCGACGTCTCCGGCGATCCGGGCGACCGCACGCCGGCCGACAACCAGACCGTCCGCAACGTCTTCGTCGTCGGCCCCGACAAGAAAATCAAACTCATCCTCGTCTACCCGATGACCACCGGGCGCAACTTCGACGAGGTCCTGCGGGTGATCGACTCGCTGCAGCTGACCGCGAACCACAAGGTGGCGACGCCGGCCCAGTGGCAGCAGGGCGACGACGTGATCATCTCCGGCTCGGTCAAAGAGGACGAGGCGAAAGAACTCTGGCCCGACGGCTGGGAGTCGCCGAAGCCCTACATCCGGATCGTCCCCGACCCGGCCTCCAAGTAGGGCAGCCGCCGAAAAGCAAGCCTGACAAGGACGCAGGGAAGGCCGCCGAGGGGAGCGCACTTACAGTGCGTGACCCGATGTGGCCGACCGAGGACGCCGTCAGGCGCCGCTTTGCAGGCGGCTGAGTAAGTCGCTGAGGATCCGCGCGGTGGCTCCCCAGATCAGTTGCCCTTCGACCTCGTAGGTCGGGGTGTGGATGGGGACGCCCCGGCGCATCAGGCGGCGCATCTCGTAGCCCTCGCGCAGCAGCTCGAGCGAGAAGGCGAGGACGGTCTCGACCTCGCTCGGGTTCGGCTGCAGATCGAGCTCGCCGGGGTGGGGGACGGTGCCGACGAAGGGGTGGACGCGGTAGCCGGTGACGAAGGTCGAGACCGGCGGCAGCGCCCCGGTCAGCTCGACCGCCCCCGGATCGAGGGCGATCTCCTCCTGGGCCTCGCGCAGCGCCGTCGTCGCGAGGTCGGCGTCGTCGGGATCCTGGCGGCCACCGGGAAAGGAGATCTCGCCCGCGTGCCGCCGCAGGTCCGCCCGCCGCTCGGTGAAGATCAACCCCGGCTCGTCCGGCCATCCGTAGAGCGCGAGCAGCACCGCGGCTTGGGTTCCCCGCCGCCCCGCCATCGCCGCCGCCTCCTCCGGCGTCAGCAGCAACTCCCCCAGTGTCGACGGGACGAAAAGGGGCCTATATAGATCGTTTTCGTCCCGTCGGCCCACGCCGGGTCAGATGATGACTTGGACGGTGCCGCCGTCCACGGACCAGGCGGCGCCGGCTACGTAGGAGGCGCGCTCGGAGCAGAGGAAGACGATCGTCGCGGCGATCTCCTCGGGCTTCGCGAGGCGGCCGATCGGACGCTTGGATCCCGCTTCGGCCAGGGCCTCCTCCCGGCTCTCGGCGCCGGAGAGCCGCATCGACTGGTCGAGCAGGCCGTCCTCCTCCATCCACATCTCGGCTTCGACCGGGCCGGGGGCGACGGCGTTGACGAGGACGCCGGTCTTCGCGTAGCGGTCGGCGAAGAGGCGCGAGAGCGAGAGCTCGGCGGCCTTGGCGACCGAGTACTCGGCCATCGCCGCCGAGGGCCGCTTGCCGGCGGTCGAGCAGACGTTGACGACGCGACCCCAGCCGCGCTCGACCATCGGCGGTATCGCCGCCCGCATCGCTCGCAGCGGCGCCATCACGTTGAGCTCGTACTGGGCGCGCCAGTCCTCGTCGGGGACGTCGTCGAGGTCGCGCCACTTGGCGGCGCCGGCGTTGTTGACGAGCACGTCGAGCGAGCCGAACTCTTCCTCCGCGCGCTCCACCATCTTCCGTCCCGCGTCCTCGTCGGTCACGTCGAGAACGAGCGTCGTAGCGCGGCCGCCCGCATCGACTCCGATCGCGTCTGCTTCCGATCTCACTTCGTGCAGCCGCTCCTCTCCGCGGGCAACGAGTACGACGTTCGCCCCCTCGGCGCAGAGATGAAGCGCGGTCGCGCGGCCGATGCCGCTGCTGGCGCCGGTGACGACGCAGGCGCGCCCGGCCAGGCCGAGGTCCATCAGGCGGCCTCCAGTCGCTCGACGACATTGACGTGGGCCTCGCCGGCGAGGACCTTGTGGACGGGGCACTTGGTGGCGATGATCAGCAGCCGCCGCCGCTGCTCGGCGTCGAGGTGACCCGGCAGCTTCAGGCCCACCTCGAAGTTCGTGGGAACCGGCCCCTGATAGGACGTCTCGACGTCGACCTCGACCGGTCCCACGTCCCAGCCTTTGCGCTGCGCGTACATCTCGACCGTGATCGCGATGCAGCCGGCGAGGCTGGCGCCGAGCAGCATCGTCGGTCGCGGCCCCGTACCGGTACCGCCCGCCTCGGGCGGCTCGTCCACCCGCAGCGTGTGCCCGTCGACTTCGACCTCGTGGGCGTAGCCCTCGCGGCGGCGGGCGACGATCCGCAAGCTCAGCTCCGGCGCCGGCCCTCGAACAGGGCGGGGTCGTCGACGTCGGCCCAGCGCGCCATCGCGTAGACGAGGTCGGAGGCCCGGTTGACGAAGTGGATCACGGTCTCCGAGGCGATCTCGCCGGCTTCGTTCAGCTCGGAGATGCGGCGCTCGGCACGACGGACCACGGTGCGGGCGACGTCGAGCTGGGCCGAGAGCTGGTTGCCGCCGGGGATGACGAACTGCGGTGGCAGCTCGACCTCGCCCATGTAGCGGTCGATCAGCCGCTCCAGCTCGGCGACCATCTCCTCGGTGGTGCGGCTGACGCCGTCTTCGAGCCGCCCGGAGGCCTCCGGCGCGGTCGCCAGCTCGGCGCCGGCGATGAAGATGTCGTCCTGGAGGCGGAGGATGTCGCGGGCGAGCTCCTCCTGCTCGGGACCGCAGAGGGCGCGGGCGACGCCGAGCTGCGAGCAGGCCTCGTCGAGGGTGCCGTAGGCGTCGGTGCGGCCGTGGTGCTTGGGGACGCGGCCGCCGTACCAGAGCGAGGTCGTCCCGTCGTCGCCCTTCTTGGTGTAGATCTTGACCATCAAAGCACCGGATTGAAGGCGAAGCCGGTCATCACCTTGGGGAAGAAGTAGGTGCTCTTCGGCGGCATGTTCTCCTCCGTTTCCGCCACCGCCTTCACCTGCTCGACCGGGACCGGTCGCTGGATGAAGGCGACGTCGTAGCCGCCCTCGTCGACCATCTCCAGCGCGGCGGGGACGCTCTTCGCGTATTCGAGCCCGTCGCGCTCGTCGATGTCGTGGTCGCTCATCCCGGCCAGGCCCTTGAGGACGAGCGTCTCGAGGATCGCCGAGTCGAGGCGGCGGTAGGCCTCGGGCTTGCCCTCGAGGCGACGGTCGAGCTCGGCGACGTCCTTGAGGCGGAGGCGGAAGGCGCGCTTGTGGAAGGAGTCGTAGAGGCCGAAGACGCCGACGCCGTTCTCGCCGTTCGGGTCGATCTCCTCGCGCGGGACCTCCTCGACCTCGAACAGCTCGCGCAGGCCGTTGCCGAGTCGTTGCTGCTTCTCGGGGTCCTCGGCAAAGCCCGCGAGCAGGCGGTGGGTGGGGAAGACGGTGAGGCCGGGGTCGTCGAGCCCGGTCAGCGACATCAGCGTGTAGTTGTGGGGCCCCTCGCCGCCGACCTCGTCGCGGAAGGCGCGGGCGGTCTCGTAGCGGTGGTGGCCGTCGGCGATCAGCAGCTGGGCGGCGGCGAGGCACTCGGTGACCGCCTGCTGGACCGTCGGATCGTCGACCTTCCACAGGCGGTTGACGGTGCCGTCTTCGTCGCTGGCCTCGCCCCACGGCTCGTCCGGCAGCGAGGGCGCGACCAGCGGCCAGGCGTCCTCGGTGCTGAGGGAGAAGATCGGCGAGAGGTTGTAGCCGGTGGCGCGGGTGAGCTCGAGGCGATCGAGCAGTGGGCCGGGGTGGGTGCGCTCGTGCGGACGCACGGTTCCCGTCTCGTAGTCCTCGACCCGGACCCGGACGAGGATGCCGTTGCGGCTGTAGCCCTTGCCGTCGGGGGCGACGTAGTCTTGGGTCAGCGCCCAGATCGAAGGCTCGTCGTCCTGGACCAGTGCCCCGTCGCCGCGCCACCGCTCGATCTGCGCCGCTGCTCCGGCGTAGGGGTCGCCGCTCGGGTCGCTGTCGGGGTCGGCGGGGTCGAACGGTTTCGGCAGGTCGATCGCGACCGCGTTGTAGGGCGAGCGCTGCAGCAACGCCGCTCGCTGCGCCGCGTCGATGACGTCATACGGCGGCGCCGCCACCGCGTCGAGCGACCCGACCTTCCCCAGGTCGTAGTGCAGCGCCTTGAAAGGAAGCACCTCCGCCATCGCCCCCAGAACCTACACTTGCCCTAGTCGGGGCGTGGCGCAGCCTGGTAGCGCGCGGCCTTTGGGTGGCCGAGGTCCCCGGTTCGAATCCGGGCGCCCCGATCGTTCATTCATCAAGTGAGTTGCGCGGCTGGCGTGGGTAGAGGAAGCTGCGGGCGAGGATCACCGGAGAGAAGGAGGCAGCAGATGGAAAGTTGGGACCTGAAGACGGTGGAGGTGGAGCCGCACCAGCCGCGGATCCTCGCCTCGGCCGACGACGCGCGGACGATCCTCTTGCACCTGCCCGACGGGGAGGAGCTGCAGGAGCACGAGGTGCACGAGCGGGCGCGGGTCTTGGTCGTCGACGGCGACGTGGACGTGGCGGAGGCCGACGGCGACTTCGCGAGCGTCGGTGCGGGCCACCTCTTCGAATTCGCGCCGGGTGAGCGGCGGACGATCGTCGCCCGCTCCGATGCGAGGTTGCTCTTGGTCCTGTCTCCCTGGCCTGGCGACGGTCACCCCGGCGCGATGACGCTGGAGGAGAAGGCCGAAGCGCGCGAGAAAGCCGCCGAGCACGGCGGCTGAGAAGCGGGCAACTGTCAAGTTCTCCGGGCAGGGAGCCGAAAAACCTGGTGTAGGGATGGAGCAGGCACTGCAAAACCAGGCGGCGGAGGCGACGGAGAGGCCGGGGCGGCGGCGGGTCGAGCGCGCCGTCTTCGAAACCGATCGTCAGATCGTCGAGGGAGATCTGACCCTGCCTCCGGCCGGCTATCAGAGCCGCTTCTCCGATTCGCTCAATCGCGGCGACTTCGAGTTCGTGCCGCTGACCAACGCGCACGTCACCTCGCTCGAGGACGGCAAGGTCAGGCACCTGCCCTTCCTCATCCTCTCCAAGCGTCACATCCGGGTCGCCTACCCGGTCGAGCCCTGAGCTCGGCTCCTCGCCGTCAGCTGCTTCGCGAGCGCATCCGACCGCTCCTCGCGTAGGAGCCCAGGTCGATGACGAAGGCGAGCACGACGATGAACCACTCGAAGCCGTGGACGCGGTCCGAGCTCGACCACATGACCGCGTAGGCGAGCGTCGTCCAGGGCAGCAGGAAGAAGCCGAGGAAGGGGACGAACCAGCTGTCGAAGGCGCGGCTCAGCAGATCCGAGAAGAGGAAGATCGCGAACAGCGCCAGCCGCGGCGAGAGGAAGGCGAGGAGGACGACGAGGCATCCCATGATCCTGACGGTACCCGGTCGATCGGCCGGTTGTCTCCCTCCCGTAACGTTTCCGTCGGAGGCGAGGACAAGCAACAGGTTCAAATGAAAGCAACAGGTTCAAATGAGCAGACTTGGCAAGCTGATGACGATGATGCACCCGGAGAAGACGAGGATGGTCGCTCCGGATGAAGCGCTGCCGGGGCGCGGCGAGCGGGCTTTCGAGGTGCCGAAGACGCACGCGGTTCTCGGCACCCCGCTCGAGCCGCCGTTCCCGGAGGGGATCGAGGTCGCCTACTTCGCCCTCGGCTGCTTCTGGGGCGCGGAGCGGCTGTTCTGGGTGCTCGACGGCGTCTACACGACGGCGGTCGGCTACATGGGCGGGAGGACCCCGAACCCGACCTACGAGGAGGTCTGCACGGTGAAGACCGGCCATGCCGAGGCGGTGCTGGTCGCCTTCGACCCGGAGAAGATCTCCTACGCGGACCTGCTCAAGGTCTTCTTCGAGGAGCACGACCCGACCCAGGGCATGCGCCAGGGGAACGACGTCGGGACGCAGTACCGCTCGGAGATCTTCACGGTCGGTGACGCGCAGAAGGCGACGGCGGAGATGGCGCGGGAGGCCTATGACGGCTCGCTGCGCGCCGCCGGCAAGGACCCGGTGACGACGGAGATCGAGCCCGCCGGGCCGTTCTACTACGCCGAGGACTACCACCAGCAGTATCTGCACAAGGTGCCGAACGGCTACTGCGGCCTGAAAGGAACCGGGGTCGCCTGCACCATCCCGACGGCGGCCTGACGGCCGGCGGCATAGCCGCGGCGGTGCCCGCCGGGCGCGGCGAATAGCATCTCGCGCTCTGTGGCACCGTCTTTCGGCTCCTACATAGTCGGCTGCCTCGCCGTGATCGGCATCGTTGCGGCGCTCGGCCTCGGCGGCTACTGGCTGCGGCGCTGGATCGTGCCCGAATTCAGCGGCGCCCTGGCGCGACTGGCGGAGGCGACGATCGCCGTCGCCCTGCTGCTGGTGACCCTGGAGATATTGGGGACGCTCTCGATCCTGCAACTGGGCTGGGTGGTCCTCGGCTGCATCGGAGTGGGGCTGGGCGCGGCCTGGCTCGGGCGCTCGAAGGCGGTTGGGGCCGATCGCGAGGTGGCGGCCCCGCCGGTCGAGAACATCGCCCTGTTGATCGCCCTCGCGGTCGCCTCCTTCACCGTCGCCGAGTGGACCTTCCCCGCCCAGCAGAGCCTCGACTTCGGCATGTTCGGCGGCGACACCACCTGGTACCACATGCCCTTCGCGGCGGGGATCGCCCAGACCCACTCGACGATCCACCTCCACTTCACCGACCCGCTGCGCCTGGCGGCGTGGTTCTACCCGCAGAGCTCGGAGCTGATCCACGCCGGCGGCATCGTCATCTTCAAGAGCGACTGGCTCTCGCCGCTGATCAACCTCTTCTGGATCGCGATCGCGCTGCTGGCGGCCTACTGCGTCGGCCGCCCCTACAAGGTCGGGCCGGCGACGCTGGTCGCGGCGGCGATCGTCCTCGACTCGGGGGTGATGATCGAAACCCAGCCGGGGGAGGGGCGCAACGACATCATGGGGCTGGCGTTCCTGCTGGCCTTCATCGCCTTCCTGATCAACGGGCACCAGCGGCGGGCGCCGGCGGCGGGAGCGGTGCAGGACGCCCCCGAGCGAGGGGCGGCGCTGCTCGACAAGGGGCCGCTGGTGGCGGCGGGGATCGCCGCCGGCCTCGCCGCCTCGGTGAAGACGACCTTCCTGGTGCCGGTGGTGGCGATCACGATCGGCGTGATCGTCTTCAGCGGCAGGGGGCGGTGGACGACGACCTGGGTGATGGGCCTGCCGCTGCTGGTCGTCGGCGGCTACTGGTACCTGCGGGCGGCGATCGAGAGCGGCGGCAACCCGATCCCGATCACCAAGTTCGGACCGCTCAAACTGCCGACGCCCGACCAGATGCCGCTCGACCCCCGGCCGCGCTTCGCCGTCGCCCACTACCTGACCGACCCGACGATCTACCGGCGTTGGTTCTTCCCCGAGCTCGACAACGCCTTCGGCCCGCTCTGGCCGCTGATCCTGATCGTCGCCGTGGCCGCCGCCGTCTACATCGCCTGGCGGTCGCGCAACAAGATCCTGCGGGTGATCGCGGTCGCCTCCCTGCTGACCGCGCTCGTCTATTTGTTCACGCCGCTGACCGCGGCGGGGCAGGAGGGCTCGCCGACCGGCTTCTTCACCAACACGCGCTACCTGGTGCCGGGGCTGGTGCTGGCGATGACGATGCTGCCGATCGCGCGGCCGCTGCGGGCACCTGACAGGCGGGCGCGGATGACGCTGTACTTCCTGGCCGCGGTGTATGCGATCACGGTGTTGACGACGCCGCGCTGGGCCACCACCTACATCCTCGGCACGATCTTCCTCACTCTGGCGCTGGTCTGGACGCCGGCGGGGCTGTCGCTGGGACGGAGCCGGATGGGGACGAGCCGGGCGCTGGTGGTCGGGGTCGCGGCCGGGGTGGTGCTGCTGGCGGTGGTGCTCGGGCGCGCGCAGCAGGTCCAGTACGCCGATCAGCACTACGTCAACCCGCTGCCGTTCCTCGGCGAAGGCGGGCCGCGCGAAGCCTATGAATTCGCCCAGAAAAAGCGCGACAAGACGATCGGGATCATCGGCTCCAGCGAGATCATCTTCGGCCAGTACGGCTTCTACGGCAACGACGCCTCGAACCAGGTCGAGTTCATTGGAGTGAAAGGGCCGCACGGGGCGAACCGGCTGCCGACCAGCTGTCCGCAGCTGCGCCGCCTGATCGACGAAGGCGGCTACGAATACGTGATCATGAGCCAGTACACGGAGGACACCGGCCCGTACAACACCGGCACTCCGAACCCGTACCAGTTTCCGATCTACGCCTGGGTCAAGAACGACCCGGCGATGAAGCTGCTGATCTCCGAGCCGACGATCGTGCCCGAGGCCGACTACGTGTTCAAGGTGACCGGCAGGTTGGACCCGGCCGCCTGCAAGCCGGAAGAGCGGCCGCTGGTGCCGGGCGAAGAAGCGATCGAATAGGCCTCGATTCAGGCGCGGCCGGCGGCGAGCGCGTGCTCGCGGATCAGCTCGGCGGAGACCTCGGGTTGCTCCCACCAGAACATGTGCCCGACGCCTTCGAGGGTCTCGAGCCGGGCGGAGGGCATCAACGTGTCGATCAGCTCGCCGTTGGGGTAGGGGAGGACCCCGTCCTCGGTGCCGTGGACGATCAGCGTCGGGGCCGAGATCTCGCCGAGGCGACTGCTGGTGTCGTGAGCGAAGATCGCCTGCACCTGCAGTTCGATCGTCCGTTTCGCGGCGGGTACGCTGGTCGCCATCTCATGGAAAGCGGCGAAATGGCTCTCCTCAGCGCGGAAGGCGGGGGAAAGGTTGACTTCGTAGGCGGCGCGGATCGCCTCGTCGCGGTCCCCGGAGGCCAGCCCCTCCATCAGCCTGCGCGCGTTCTCCTCCGGCATCAGTCGCGAGCCGGTGCCGCCGCAGTAGGTGCAGCCGAGGGTCAGCGAGCGCAGCCGCTCGGGATGGGCGAGCGCCAGCTCCTGGGCGATCATCCCGCCCATCGAGATGCCGACCACGTGTGCGCTCTCCAGCCCCAGCTTCTCCATCAGGGCCGCCGTGTCCTCGGCCATCTCGACGATCGTGAAGGGGCCGTCGATCGGAGCCGAGAGGCCGATCCCACGGTTGTCGAAGGCGGTGATGTCGAACTGCTCCCGCAGTGGCTCGAGGAACGGCTCGCCCCAGGCGACGTGGGTGCCGCTCATCCCCTGGATCAGCAGCAGCGGCTCGCCGGAGCCGGCACGCTCGTAGTGCAGCTCGGCGCTCGGAGTGGAGACGGTGGGCACCGGCTCAGGCGTCGAAGAGCTTGCCGGCCCGGATCCGCTCGGCCATCTGGGCGGATTCCTCGCGATAGGTGTGCCCGTCCTCGAACTCGATCACGGGGTATTTCTTCTGTCCCGAGATCTCCTCGACCCCGCTGCGATCTCGCAGCGGCCCCTTGACCACCTCGTAGTCGACCCCCTGCTCGTCCAGCGCCTTCTGCACTTTCCAGCAGGGATGCGCCCCAATCTTGACCCACATCAGCGAGCACCTATGAAGTTTGATTGCCATGACCACGGATCCTATCCCTGCCCAACCGCTCCCTGCAACGCTACCCTCGACCCGAGCCCCCGTAGCTCAGCCCGGATAGAGCATCGGACTTCTAATCCGACGGTCGCTGGTTCGAATCCAGCCGGGGGCGCTCTGAAATCCGCTTGACAAGCGAAATCAACAAGAGTCAGTTGATACAAACTGGCGAAATTGGTCCCCAATTGGTCCCGAAACCGGCTAGAATAGAGGCATGGTTCAGCCTGAGCAGCGGCCGATTTCGGGACACGTCTTCAAGCGCAAAGGCAAGCGCGGGACGGTCTGGTACGCGAAGTACCGGCTGCCGGACGGGCGGCAGCAGAAAAAGCGGCTGGGCCTGAACTGGACGGAGAAGACCCCGCCGCCCGAGGGCTACTTCACGAAAACGACAGCGCAGGCGCAGCTCGACGCGATCCTGCGGCAGGCCCGGGCGGGGACGCTGCCGGGGCTGGTGCAGACCGGCAAGACGTTCCGCGAGGCCAGCGCCGAGTGGCTGGCCTACTGCGAGAACGTCCGCGACTGCAAGGCCTCGACGCTGCGCGACTACACGGCGCTCGCCGCCGTCCTCGACCGCCAGTTTGGGGACCGCAAGATCGAGACGATCACCGAGCGCGATATCGAGACTTGGATCAGCGGCTACCCCGGATCGAACCGGACGCGGCAGAAGTACCTCGTCTGCCTCGGCTCGATCTTCAAGCGGGCGATGAGGGTCTACGGCCTGCCGCGCAACCCGGTCGAGCTGGTGGAGCGGCCGCGAGTGCGCAAGGCGGCGACGATCGACGTGCTGCGCCCGGAGGAGGTGATGGCGTTGGTGCGGGCGGCTGAGGACGAACAGGACGCGGCGCTTTTCCACACCGCCGCCTTCGCCGGTTTGCGGATGGGGGAGCTGCTGGCGCTGCGCTGGCGCGACGTTGATTTCACCCGCCGGACGATCCACGTCCGCGAGAACTGGACTCAGGGGGAGACGACGACGCCGAAGGGCGGCACCGAGCGGGCGGTGCCGATGGCGGAGGAGGTCGCCGAACGGCTGGCGCGGCTCGGCCAGCGCGACCACTTCACCGCCGACGACGATCTCGTCTTCTGCACCGACCGGGGCCAGCACCTCGGATACAAGTCGTTGAAGGACCGCTACCGCGCCGCCCTGCGAGCTGCCGACCTCCGCGAGGACTTCCGATTCCACAACCTGCGCCACACGTTCGGCAGCACGGTCATTCGCCACGCCGATTCCCGCGAGGTCATGGAGTGGATGGGCCACGCCGACCTGGCAACGACGCGGCGCTACCTCGCCTTCGTCGACCGTGGTGACGCAGCCAACCGAGTCTCGGAAGCATTCCGCCTCGAGGAGCCGGACGCCTCGCCGATCCCGGCCTGACGATCTAGCGTCGTCGGCGCGTCCCATAGGTGTTCTCCGCGATCCACTCTTCGAGATCCGCCCGCGTGAACCGCAAGGCGCGATCGCCGATGCGGACGTGGGGGAGACCGCGAGAGCGGACCAGCTCGTAGAGGGTCGATCGCGGGATGTGGAGGAGGCGGGCTGCTTCGTCTGCGGTGAGCAGCGGCGACGAGGGACCGCGCCGGGTCGAGTCGACGGTCATCCTTCACCGTCCCTCGGCCTACCGAGCCAGTCCACCAGGTGATCCAGCTCATCGAGCTTGTAGAAGATCGGGGCGAACGGGCCGCGAGCCTTGAGGTCATCCAGAAGGCAGAAGTAGATCGCTAGGTCGCCGTAACGGTTCGAGAGGGCGAGGTGGTCGGTGAGCAGCCCGAGGGCGACGTCGAGACGCCTAAACAGCGCCTTGCGCGAGGCACCCGTCAGCGCGCAGATCACCGGGGGAAATCGCCGGTAGTAGTACCTCCAGAGCCGCTCGCCCCCGGCTTTTTCTCGCGCCTGTTCAAGCTGGCCGTAGCGGGCGAGCTCGGCGACCAGGCGTTCAACGGAGAGCGTGGCGCGATCCACCTCAACGAACCGCTGCTCGATGAACAGGTCCTGCTCCTCGAAGCGGGCGTAGGTGAAGATGGCGTCGGCGATCAGCGTCCGCCGAGCCCGGCCGCGGCCGCGGTTCATGGGATGGGCGACCTCGTGTCGCCAGGAAAGTGCTTCGAAATCGTCACCGCGCTTGCGCGCCGCCTGCAGGAAGCTGATCCCGACCTCGTTGACGCCCAGGGTGTGGGCGCGCAGTGGTCCCGCCGCCTGCTCCGGGCTGAGGACCTTCGGCTGACGATCGGCGCCGGCGTCCATAACCCATTTGGCCCCTAGCTCGGTCAAGAACCACACGCGCCGGGGAGCGCGGCGAGTTTCGACGTAGGCGACCAGGCCCGCACGCTCAAGATGGGAGAGCGCCTGCTGGACGCGGCGCGGGCTACGGCCCGGGAAGTGGATCGCGCGCACCTGCGAGGTCGAGAGGACCCGATGCTCGCCGAGCGATGCAAGCAGCTCGCTGCTCGCTTCGGGGATTCGCGGGCTCATCGTGCCCGCCTGCGTACTCATGCTGACCCCCAGGGCAGCGGTCGATTGACGGCGAGGTGCTGCGAGAGCAGCGCCGAGCCGGTGACCGACTGTGGAGGCGGAGTTTTCAGCAACAAGGCGATTACGGTCGCCGAGGTGCTGGAGAAGCGTTGCCGAACCAGCGCGGAGGTGTTAGCGCCGGCGTCGAGCGCAAGGGACGCAGAATCGAGATTGATAGAGAACATGACGTAGACCTCCTTGGTCTTGATTTGAATTGGGAGTGGCGTAGAAATGTCGGCAAACTGGAAGGCCCGCAAACCGCGCTGTGATGCGCAATAGCGGCCCTTTGCCCCTCCCCGCCCGTGAAGCGACGGGGGAAGCGAGGGGCGCAGCCATCCGCGAAGCGTGAGGGGATGGCGGATCGGCGGGGAGAAATCTGCTCGCATGTACAACGGGGCAGCGAGCAGCGAAAGTGGACCCCCTGGAACTTGGGGGGCAAGCGATGAAGGCGAATCGCTGCCCATGTAGGAACGGTGGAGCGAGCCGCCAAAGTGGACAGACTTTTTCGGGTTAGAGCCGGTTCGGTGCCTCATACCTATCTGTCGAACGAGGCGGCCAAACCCGGCCAAAAATTTAGAAAGCCTCCCTCGGAGCGGGTCACGGAGCCAGGGGGCAAATCGGGCGGCCATCACTACAACAGGGGGCCGAACCCCGAAAGTGGCCCCCCTCCATATTCGGGTTCGGCTATATGGATGCCGGAGCGGGCGAGGCGGCGACCTGCGCCGCTAGTTTCCTTTCTGAGACTCCTCCTCCCCCGCGAGCCGTTCCATGGTCTTGCGGTCTTCCTCGATCTGCTCCCTGACTCGCTGCTTGAACTCCGGGTCTGCGCGACGGGAGGCGATGTGCTTGGCGATGGCCTCGCGGACCGCATCTGAAATCGTCATCTCGTCGGTGCGGGCGACGGCGGCAAGCTCCGCCGCCTTCTCCTCGGGGAGCCGGAGGCTCATCGCTTCTTGTTCATGCCGGCTCCTCGATCCCGAGAGCGGCCCGCCCCCACGGCACTTCGTCAACGAGGGACGTAGCCTCGTAGAAATGCTCGACCGAGCCGCGCCGCTGTTGTTCGGCGACGATCTCGACGGCCTCGTAATCCACGAGGACGCGGACGTGATAGCCCACGTTGGAGACGTGCCTCTTCGTGAAGACGGAGAGTTCCTTCGGACTCAGCATCCCGTCCTCCTCGACGTAGAGCCGGAGCAGCTGCTTTCGCAGCGGGTGCCGGAGGACTTGAAGCAGCCTGTCCTCTGGAGTAGTGGCCGTCGGCTTCCGCTGCCGTTTCTTCTTCGGCATGGCTCACCTCCTCTCTCGGCCGGGGGAGACGACGAAGCTCCCCGGCCGAGTCGGTGCGGGCACGACCCAATCGACGCCCTCAAGCAGCTCGCTGGCGCCGACGCCGAGCGCCGAGGCCAGTTTTATGAGGGTGTCCACTCGCGGCAGCCGTTCGCCCTTCTCCACCATCCCGACCTCGGTTCGATGCAGCGAGGCGAGAGCGCCGAGCGCTTCCTGGGAGAAGCCGGCGCGACGGCGGGCCCTGAACACGTTGCGACCGAGGCGCGCGGCAGCGCCCCGGTCAACTCGTCGCCCGTCCATCAGATTTCGCCCGCCTGGATGATCGAGTAGAGGACGACGGCGGGCCTGGTCGGCAGGACTAGATCGCCGAGCCGGTGGAGCAGGCCGTAGCCGGTCAGTTCAAGGACCGCGACTCTGACCCCGTCTTCGTCGCAGCCCTCGGGCGGGGCAGCGGTCAGCTCGCGGATCAACTCCTCAAGCGTCAGGGATTCCGGGTAGATCGAGAGGACTTCGCGGAGGACCCGTCTTTCTTCGCGGGCGTCCCGCTCGGCGTTCGTCATGGCGCGTTGGTGCCCCGCGCCAATAGGCTTGTCGTGCATGGGAGCTAACACCTCCTGTGCCACGCCCCCGGCTGTGTCTGCAGCGCGGGGGCACTTGTCGTATGCAGGACGAGACAGTAGCGCAACTAAAACTAGTTCACAAGTCCCATAGTTCAAGCAGGAATTGCCGCACCTCGATCTGAAACGGTTGTCGCCGTGATGCGCCGCTCAAGCAATCCACAGCCAGCGCTCGGCGCTGCGATCCGGGAGCTGCGGGACAAGACGGGGATGACCCAGGAAGCCGTCGCTCAAAAGGCCGGAATCACCGTCGCACATCTGTCAGGAATCGAGCGCGGTCATGCCAACCCATCCTGGGGCGCCGTCATGGCGATCACCGATGCCCTCAACGCATCTATCGTTGACATCGCTCGGCGGGTAGAAACGCTGAGATAGAAGCCACGGTCTGGATCAATCGCAGCAGGGGTGGTGCTGCCTCTGGGGTGCTTGGGCCGGTTCCTACCCACGTCCCTTGGCGGCCTGATTCAGCAATCTCAAGCGGACCCCTGGGGGTAAAAGCCATCGAAAGTTCCTATTTGACAACTCAGGCTTCTCTGATAAACTTGAAAAGTTTTTATCGTCCCATTTTGCGGGTTGTGGGGCTCGGTAAGTGCATGAAGGGAGATAACAGATGCCTAGCCGATTACGCTCACACTTAGTTTCACTTCTCGGCCTCGTTGCATTACTGGCATTGCTTGGTGCGTCAGTTGCAGCGGCTTGCGGCGGCGGTGGCGGAGAAGGCTCCGCCTCTATGACGGTTTCTCCAAAACCCAGTGTCAAATTCCTTAAAGTCAATGAAAGGCACATTGTTACTACCAAAAATACTGGGTTTGTAACCTTCAATACTCTTGAAGTATTCGTAAATAGTGGTTTCAAACTAATCAACGGTCAACCCGACACCTGCACTGGAAAAGTTCTGAACCCAGGCGAATCATGTTTGCAAATGGTGGAATGCGTGACTGCGGGTAAAACCGGCAGCTTTCTTGCTGTCACGACCAACACTCTAGCTACTGATTCAACTAAATTGGAATGCTAAGTCTGCCTGTCCGAGCCCCCCTTCCTCAAGACTTATTGCTAATAACATATAAGTAAGTTCTTTCTCTCAGCAGGAATTGCTGGAATGGAGAGTGTTAGTGTCTCGCGCGTACAACGCCCGGCGAAAGGCAAAACGCCGTCAAGCGCGTGCCGCCACCGAACCCGCGCGTCCTCGACATCCGTCACGCCCACGACGTTTGGCGCTTCTCCTGCCCATTCTGGTCATCGCAGCCATCCTCACTGTTACTGCAGTTTTGGGATTCGGCGCCAGTGGTGGCATAAATCAGGAGCAGGTCAAGCAAGAAGTCGCCGGACTTCTTGCTGACATACCTCAGAACGGGGCCACCCTCGGATCACCTGAGGCGCCGATAACCGTTTGGATATTCGCTGATCTTGAGTGCCCGACGGTGAAACAGTTTGTTGAGTCATACTTCCCTCGATTGTCACCAAATGGGTGAGACCTGGCTTATTAAGGTTTAACTATCGACCGCTTCGGACGGATACGTTCAATGAAAAAACCTTTCTGCGTCAGGAAATCGGTGCCCTAGCTGCTGGCAAGCAAGATAGGCTATGGAATTTTGCCTTGACGTTTGTACATGAGCAAGGCGAGCATTTCACTGAATTCGCCACCGAAGAATTTCTGACTGAAATCGCCTATCAGGTTCCGGGCTTGGACCGCTCGCAGTGGCGTCATGATCGTGAAGACCCCTTGCTATCGAGGCAAGTAGTCCTATCTGTGCACTCTGCTCATGGTAAGAAATTGCGATATACGCCATCGTTTTTGATTGACTTCTCCAACGCCAAAATTGACCAACGGCCTGGCGTTGTTGATCCGGCCTCTTTGAGAAAAAGGATTGCATCTACTCTTAGGAGAGATATCGAATCTCTCCGTGCGGAAGCTTCGGAAGATGTGCCAACTCTTGGCGCTTTCGGCTGAACCACATTTGGGGAGGGCGGGGTGTTGCTGGGGCCTATCCGCAACGGCTCCGTTCGATCTCTCCCCGAAACTTGGTCCCGAAATTGGTCCCCAACTCCAGCGAACTCAGCCGAACTCCCTAGACATGATTCGCTCTATTGGGCCAGATTCGGCCTGCTGGACACCTTCCGGCTGAACTTCTAATCCGACGGTCGCTGGTTCGAATCCAGCCGGGGGCGCTTTTCCTTGGTGGAGCGAATAGGGAGTGTGGCGGTCTACCAGGCGCGTCGCTCGTGGGAGAGCGCGGCACGACAGTTCTTCCGGCGATCCGCCTTCACGTTGGCCGTCAGCTTGTGCGGCTTACAGAGAAGGCAGCCGCTTCGACGATGCTTTGGCCGCTTGCGCTTGTGGTGAGGCATGGGGCTCAGGGTAATGGCCTCGCCGATCGGTCTGCCACCATCTCTCGCGATGGAACAGCCTGCTCATATAGAGGGCACATCTTGGCGGGCGATGCTCGGTCAGGACGAGCGTGAGGCCACTGAGGAGGAGATCGGCGCCTTGGAGACGGAGCACGGGCCGTTCCAAGCCGCAGATGGCGAGGGGTAGGGATCCTGGTCGGCCGATACCATCCAAACATGGCCCACGCGACTAGGCTCACCAAATCCGAGATTGAACGGCGCCGCGCCGCAGCGGAGCGGATGCGAGGACTTTTTGCTGACGTCGCCCCGGATCGCAACTTGGTCGACGAGTTGATCGCGGATCGTCGGGCGGAAGCAGCGGCTGAGAGTGGCGAGTCGGCGGTTCGCCGGCGCCGCAGTGGCTGAGAGCGTTCCGGCGTCGGTTCTCGACGCCGCGGCGTTGATGGCCGTCCTTCATGCGGAGGATGGCGCGTCGGTCGTTATCGAGGCGATTGGGCGAGGAGCCGCTGTAAGCGTTGTCAATTGGGCCGAGGTCCTATCCAAGCTCGCCGAGGCTGGGAAGGACCCAGAGGCGGCCGCTGCGGAGCTGCGTCGGGCGGAAGGATCGCGTCGGGCCCTGTCGATCGAGCCGCTGACGGCGGCTGACTGCGTGGCGGTCGCGCGGCTTCGTCCAATAACGAAACGCCAAGGGCTTTCGTTGGCGGATCGGGCGTGTCTGGCATTGGCGGAGCGCCTCGATGTTCCTGCGTTGACCGCCGATCGCAAATGGCTCGAGGCAGATGTTGCTGCCGACGTTCAGTTGATCCGCTGAAAACTTGGTCCCGAAATTGGTCCCCAACTCCAGCGAACTCAGCCGAACTCCTTGGACAGAATCAAACTCTCTGGACCAGATTCGCTCCCTCGGACACCTTCCGGCTGAACTTCTAATCCGACGGTCGCTGGTTCGAATCCAGCCGGGGGCGTAGAAACAATCGAGCTTGAACCCGGTCACTTGCTGTCGGCTACCGATCGCAACCCGCGGCGCAACATGCTGGATTACAGGTCATTCCGAAAAGGCCGCACACTCACTCCAGCCGCATCAAGGTCAGCGCCCGGCGCCATGGCCGCAACAGCCTTGGTCCGGGCCTCCTCCTCATCGGCCGCGAGCACTTGAAGCTGAACCGTGCCCACGGGTAAGGCAGTTCGTCCAGGGCGGGGATCACCAGGACGTCGAAACCGGTGCATCTCAAGATCGTTGTGGCGTGCGATCAAACCGAGGAGTTGTGATGGCTCGACCTCAACGTCAAAAGTAACCAGCCAGAGATCGCTCGGAAGAACAAGCTTGAATTCCCGCTTCAGTTTGTCTTGCCCACTCGCCCACAGCAAGCGCTCGCCATGCGGCTCATCCAGATGCCCGATCACTGCCGAGCCCTCGACGCTACTGATCGTCAAGACTGCCCCGTCCTGGCGGCGCCAGCGCTGCCCAGTCGCGGGCGCTTCGCGGACCGCTACCTCGGCGCTGTCCACTACCGGTACAGCGATCATCTGTGCAAGCTGTCCGCTTCTTGGGAGCCCCTCGTCCAAGAGGTTGACCAAGCGCTCGGGGGTGTTCTCCTCGGGAAAGGCGAGAGAGAACAACTCTTCTTCGCGGCGAACCTGCCCTAGGTCATAACGCCAGTGGTCAGCGAACTCGCTGCGCGTTGGCGGGCGCTCTAGCTCATCCCGAACGAAGGACCAAGCCTGCAGGTAGGCGAGTACCTCGCGAGTCGCGTTCTCCTCTCCGTGGAGACGATCGACGACTATTTGAGCGAACGGGGTCCCCGTCTCGCCCTTCGCTGGCAGTCTGATCTTTGACGGTGCGGATTTTGGCTGAGTGATCGCGGCCAGCTCGAGCCCGAAGTAGAGGCTACTGGCGGCGATCGGCGGCTCGTAGGCAGTCAGCGTTTGCTCCGCCTCTACCTGCTGAGCAGTATGGCTCGCAGGGCTGAAGTCATGGGCTTTAGTCGCGACTTCGCGCCGAAGGTCTTGCCACTGCCCTCGCTCGCCAGGAATGTAGGCAGCTACGGGGCCAAGTACACGAGCGGTCGCCTCAAGCGTCAGGCTTCGCAGTCTCTCGGAAGCCAACGGAAAGCGCAGTAGCACCTGATCGAGCAGCATGAGCGCGAGGCCACCCTGCCAGCGGTCTTCGGTATCGGGCGTGGCGATTCGCCGTGCCAGTCGCCACTCGCCTAGTGCCCAGATTCGCGGACGCAACGCTACCGCGCGACGGTCGATCACAGAGCACAGCAGCGGCGGCATCCGGGTGCGAAGAAAGTCCTCGCGTTCGTAGGCAATTACCCGTGCGAGCTGCTCGGAGCTAATCGCCCTTTCGAGTCGCTCAGTCGCCAATGCTCGTATCACCTCATTGGGCAGAGGGATCTCAGCATCATCCAGGATCGAGCGCAGAACAGTCGGGATCGAATCGTTGCGTCGAGCGCGTCGTTCCGCCATAGCCGAATAGGTTAGCGAAAGGGCTCGCACAGTTGATATCCTCGCCTGCTGTGTCGGGTATGCGATGAGCAAGAAGCGAGACATCAAGCAGTTTCGTGAAGCGTGCAAGGAGCTGGGCCTGACCCCCCGGGAGCGCTATGAAGCGAGTCAAGCTCTGCACGTTCATAAGGCGGGAGCGGGTCGCAAGGAGCACCTGGACTATGGAGATCTGCTGGCCTGGCTGCGACAATGGAAGGGCTAATGGCAAGCGTCGTAGCCCTAGATGCATCTCCCAGCAGTGTCCTCCGCTCCATGCACGGAGCGATTGTCGATGCTCGCATTGCCTATCCGCACGTCCTGCACGTTGAGGTTCGGGACTCGGACGGAGATGTCTGGCAGCTTTCGACTCAAGGTGCCGAGTGGTCGCCACCGGATCCCAAGCTGTTGATCGGCCTGTCCCTTGAGGGTTCAAGCATCGATGAAGCCTCGGGCGAGATGCACTGTCCTTTGTCCGATGGATCGGTTTTGGAGGTCAAGCCATTTAGGTTTGAGGCCATCGATGATCCGCCGAACTGGGAAGTGATCACCCCGAATGGTCTTGTCTTGGAGTTCGGGCCTGGGCTTCGTTGGCAAATCAGCAGCGCAGACGCTCCGGCGTCATCGCGCTCCTGATCGCAGCCTCAAAACTTGGTCCCGAAATTGGTCCCCAACTCCAGCGAGCTCAGCCGAACTCCTTGGACAGGATCGGGCTGCATGGAGCAGATTCGCTCCCTTGGACGTTTTCCGGCTGAACTTCTGATCCGACGGTCGCTGGTTCGAATCCAGCCGGGGGCGCTAGATGTCCTACCCACGGACGTTGTGAACGCGGCTGATCGGCGGCCGGTCTCCAAGTGAGCTGTGCGGTCGACGCCGGTTGTAGTAGCGCAGGAAGGATGCCATGGCCCTGGCCCGCTCGGCTGAGTTGGG
>JBIOWB010000034.1:0-6115 GCA_044868125.1 Solirubrobacterales bacterium | reverse complement strand
GCCGCCGGGTTCGCCGACACCGATATCCCGGTCCCCTGGTGGCAAGGCCGCAGGCTCAGGCTCTCGTTCGGCTGATCCGAAGCGCCATGGTGTTAACCCACGGACCTAACGTGGGAATTCAGGCTAGCGGGGAACCGCTGGAACGGTGCCGGGCGCTGCTCGCATGGGGGTATGCGCGCGCCGAAGACGTGATGGGACTGGCCGCGTTGTGGGCGGCACGCGATCTCGCCGTCGCCTGTGACGCCGGTGACGAGCTGGCTCGGGCCACGCCGCCCTCGACCTGGCCCTCCGCCAGCAGGGCCGCACGGCCATGCGCGAGCAGGTGTTGCGCGACGGTCTGCGCTACGTCGCCGCCCACGGGCTGGACAAGAGCTACGCGCCCGTCATGAAGTACCTGCTCGCCGATCTGCTCTTGGACCTCGGACGCTGGGACGAGGCCCACGAAATCCTTGAGGAGGTCGTAACCCGTGAGGTCACCGGTGTGCCCGCCATGTTCACGCACGCCTACCGGGCCAGGCTCGCGGCCGCACGTGGCCGTTCGTCCACGGCGACGGCATGCGCCGACCGCGTGGCGGCGCTGTCGCGGGAGCTGCCCCAGCAGCCGATCCCGCAGGCGATCGCCCTGTGCGCCCACGCCGAGTCGTGCCTGTGGTCAGGCGACCTTGAGCAGGCGATGCAGCATGCCGACCAGGCCACCGTCATCATCAACGACCCGATGGGGGCAGCGGAGGCCAGGGAGATCCACGCGCGCGCCGCTGCTGACCTGGCCGAGCGGGCCCGAATGCACGGCCAGCCGGTCGCTGCCCTGCCGCCGGACACCGAAGGTCTGGTGGGCGGCGTGCTCACCGAGCATCATCCGCGGATCCGGACATGGAGCTCGAGAAGCTGACCAAGGGTTCGATCGGCGTGGGGACCGTGATCCGCCGTCGCCACACGCACTACGGCGAGGTGATCGAGGGCACTTGAAGGTCGTCGAGTACGAACCCGATCGGGCATTCGGCGTGGTGATCCACGACGGTCCGGTCCAGATCCATGGGCGGATGGGGATCGAGCCAACGGGTGAGGGCGGTACGCGCCTCACTATGGACATCGAGATCCCAGGGAGCACCAGCCCGATCGACCCAACCCTCCTGGAGCGGACCCTCCGCAACGTCAAGAGGCTGATCGAGTCCGAGGTCCCGAAGGCATCCTGAAGCTCCGACCCGTTCATCAATCCAATCAGTTCGACCTGGCTCGCGGTCGACCCTTTCGCCGCCGACTGTGATCGTCGCTGTCCACAGCCTCTCCCGAGCTGTTCGACCGGCTGGGAGGCACCATGTAAGCTGCTCGCATGAGTGAGGACGCCGCGCAGCCGATCAGCCTGCCGCCCAAGTCGCCAGAGCGGGAGGCGGAGATCCGCGAGCTGCTGGAACAGGTTCGCCGCGGCGATGAGTCCGGCACGGTCCCCTGGGAAGAAGTCGCGGCCGAGCTTGGCCTCCCGATATAGGGTCATCGTTGGACTCCGGGTCCGCGAGCAACTCCGCAATGCCCCGCCGCAGCTTCAAGGGTACGTTGCCGGTGTCGTCGCGTTCCTGCGCGCAGACCCCACGGCCGCCAGCGCGGCCTTCACCGTCCTGGGTGGCGAAGAGTACAAGACGGTGATCTTCTCGCTCGCCGGCGGACATGGCTTCCTCGACTACCAGGTCTTCGAGGAGCAGCGCGTCGTAGTGCTGGCCGACCTGATCTGGCTGGAGTAACCCCGCGGTTTCGGCCCCTGCTCGGCCGGGCCAAACACAGCACATAACTGTGCAGGTTACGGATGACCGCGACCTGCGAAGACGCCGGACAGTATGACGGTGGGCCACCGATCCATGGTAAGGATGGGGTCGCCGGTTCGAGTCCGTCAGAGGGCTCTGCAAGAGCCGTGCAAACCGCGGCTTTTTCTGTCGAGAGACTTTGCAAGAGCTCCAGTATGCGGTGGGTATGGAGCCGTTTATGGAGCTTCAGATCCAGAACGCTCTTCTTCGTAGCCGTGCCATCCGCGACGGCCTACCGCTGGGCGAGGTGGCGTCGCTGCAGTAGCGGTGGCGCGCCTCTCGGCTCACGCAAGTGGCTCACGCAAGTTTTTGGCACCGGGCAGGCGCGGCTCGTCGCTCAGCCGCGCTTCGGTCGCCGCTCTTCCCGGACGGCGTAGTCGGCGAGCCCGCGCTCGAGCCGTCCGAAAGCGTGCTTGGCCTGGCTCGTGCTTCGGCGGCGAGACCCTCCCCGCGCCGACCGGCGGCGACGGCGGCGTGCACGTAGGCGACGAGCGCCCGCTGGGCGCCCATCAGCGCGGCGGCGGCCGAGGCCGCTTCGACGTCGCCGGGAGAACGGCCGGTCTCCTCCGCGAGCAGGGCCGCGAGCTCGTCGCTGTAGCGGGCGACGATCTCGCGCTCGCGTGCCTGGAGCGAGGGGCTGGCGCCAACGATCCGGGCGGCGGTCGCGATCAGCTCCGTAGCCTCATCGGTCCCGAGGCGCGGTATCCCTTCCAGCACGACGCGGCGGAAGGCCGCCAGCACCGACTCGCCCGCGGGTCGCTCGCGGACGGCGGCGACGAGCCGAGCCTCGAAGGCCTCCATGCCGCTGTAGAAGAGATCCTCCTTCGTCGAGAAGTAGTTGAAGACGGTGGCGACGGAGACGTCGGCTTCCCGTGCGACCTCGGCCACGGTGACGTCCTCGAAGCCACGCTCGAGGAAGAGGCGACGCGCGGTCTCCGCGATCTGCAGCCGCGTCCGCTGCTTCTTGCGCTCCCGCAACCCGAGCTCCAACGTCATGTCCGGCACCCTACCAGCAAAACTTGAATCCCTCCAAACTTAGAGTTAATTTATTTTTATCGTGAATCGACAAGAGGAGCCGATGGAGCGCGAGCCGCAATCGTCCACCCGGCGAGGATCGACCGCGAGCTCGTCGTGCTCGCGCTGGTGGTCGTGCTGGGCGCGATCATGACGGTGCTCGACCTGACGATCGTGAACGTCGCCATCCCGACGCTCGGGCGCGAGTTCGAAACGTCGGTCTCGACGGTCCAATGGGTTCTGACGGGCTACATGCTCGGGTTCGCGAGCGTCATTCCGGCCGCCGGCTGGGCGAGCGAGCACTTCGGCGCCAAGCGCGTCTGGATCGCGGCGCTCCTCGTGCTCATCGCCGGCTCGCTGCTCGCCGGTGCCGCCTGGTCGATCGGCTCGCTGATCGGCTTCCGGATCGTGCAGGGGCTCGGCGCCGGCATGATCGTCCCGGTCGGCCAGGCCATCGTCGCCCAGGCCGCCGGACCGCAGCGGAGGGGGCGGATGATGAGCCTCGTCGGCGTGCCGATGCTGCTCGCCCCGTCTTCGGCCCCGTGCTCGGCGGGGCGATCGTCGACCAAATCAGCTGGCGGTGGCTCTTCTACCTCAACCTGCCCAACGGGATCGCCGCCCTCGTCACCGCGCAGCGATTGCTGCCGGAGGCGACTCCGCGGCCAGGCCAGCGTCTCGACCTGCGCGGCCTCGCCCTGCTCTCGCCTGGTCTCGCCGTGTTCCTCTACGGCATCTCCGAGGTCGGAAACCAGGGCAACTTCGGCAGCGCGACGACGGTCGCGGCCGTCGCAGCGGGGCTGGCGCTGATGGCGCTCTTCGTCTGGCACGCGCTGACGCGCGGCCGCCCCGCCCTGATCGACCTGTCGCTGTTCGGCCGGCGCGGCTTCGCTTCCGCGGCGGCGCTCAACTTCCTCCTGATCGGAGCCCTATTTGGCTCGCTGATCCTGCTCCCGCTCTACTACGAGCTCGTCCGCGACGAGAGCCCGCTCGACGTGGGACTGCTGCTCGTTCCGCAAGGCGTCGGCGCCGCGCTGGCGATGCCGTTCGCCGGCTGGCTGACCGACCGGATCGGCGCGCGTCTCGTTGTGACCACCGGCATCGCCGTGGCGCTGGTCGGGATCCTCGCCTACACCCAGATCGGCCCCGGCACCTCCTACACGTACCTGGCTGCAGCCCTGCTCGTGCTCGGCCTCGGGATCGGGAGCACCGTCGCCCCCTCGATGGCGGCGCTCTACCAGACGCTCAGCCGGGAGGAGACGCCGCGAGCGACGAGCGCGCTCAACGTCATCCAGCGGGCCGGCGGCGCGATCGGCACCGCGATCTTCGCGATCGTCCTCCAGCGCGCGATCGCCGGAAACCTGCCCGGCGTCCACGACGGCACCCAGCAGCTCGCCGCCCTCCCACCTGCCCGACACACCGACGTCGCGCCCGCGCTGGCCGACGCCTTCGGCACCACCTTCTGGATCGCCGCCGGCCTGATCGCCGCCACCCTGCTCCCCGCCCTACTCCTTCCCCGGAGGCGCGAACGCGACGAGCTCGCCCACGCCACCCCCATTTCCAAGGTAGAGGCCGCGCGGTGACGACGCTGCTCGCCGCCCAAACGGTCTACGACTGGCTCCTCTTCCTGCATGTGCTGGCGGCCATGGTCTGGGTGGGCGGCGGTGTCATGCTCGACGCGCTCGCCGGTCGCGTCCTGCGCGACCCCGACCCCGGCGCCGTCGCCCGCTTCACCGGTAGCCTGCGCCTGCTCGGGCCGCTCGTACTCGCCCCGGCGACGCTGGCCGTGCTCGGGCTCGGCATCTGGCTCGTCGTCGATAGCGAGGCCTGGGACTTCGGCCAGCTCTGGGTTCAGCTCGGGCTCGGCCTGTTCGCAGGGGCGTTCCTGATCGGGGCCGCCTTCCAGAGCCGAACCGCCCTCGCCGCGACGCGGGCCGCCGAACGCGGCGACGACGCGGAGGCGCGCCGCCAGCTACGCCGCTGGCTGTGGGGGTACCGGCTGATCGTCCTCCTGCTCGTCGCTGCTGCCTGGGACATGACCACCAACCCGGCCTCTGAAAGGACAGCACATGGACGACGCACCGAAGGTCCTGCTCCGAGGCGAAGAAAGCGACGGCCACGTCGCTGTCGTCTACCTCGGCGGCGGCGGGCGGCCGCCGCTGCATAGACACGACTTCGACGAGACCTTCTACATCGCCGAAGGCGAGATCACCTTCCAGCTCGGCGACGAGCTCGTCACCCGCCGCGTCGGCGAGATCGCCGTCGCCCCGCGCGGCGTTCCCCACCTACGCCAACCTGAGCGGCGCGCCAGCACGCATGTTCATGGTCATCACGCCGGCCGGCTTCGAGCGCTACTTCGCCCGCATGGCCGCCAAGCGCAAAGGCGCGGAACCACCCGAGTGGGCGCTGCAACCGATCCCCGAGGTCACCACGCTCGGGCCGCCGCTCGGCGGCGACGAGGCGTGAGCGAATCCGCGCTCGGGCGCCCGCGCGCCTCGGGTCGGGCGTCACGACGGCGACGGACGGCCAGGGGAGTGACGCGGACAACGAGTAACGAGGAAGGACGCAGATGAGCAGCGTGATCTTCGAACATCAGCATGTCGCGGCGGCGATGATCCGAATGCCGCGACGAATCTCCGTCTTCCGCACCACCTCCAAGAACTGACCCCGATCACGGAAGGAGCACCAGCCATGTCAGTCACCCGCGTCCACAACTTCTCCATCTCGCTCGACGGTTTCGGCACCGGCGAAGGTCAGAGTCTCGACGCACCGTTCGGCCACGCCGAGGAGAGGCTGCATGAATGGATGTTCACCACGCGCTGGTGGCGCGAGAGGCTCGGCGAGCCCGGCGGAAGCGGCGGCATCGACGACGCCTTCGTGCGGCTGCACGATCCCGGGATCGGCGCCGAGATCATGGGTGCCGGGAAGTTCGGCTACCCCGGATGGCATGAGGACGTGGAGTGGAAGGGCTGGTGGGGTCCCGACCCGCCGTTCCACACACCGGTCTTCGTCCTCACCCATCACCCGCGCCCGTCGATTGAGATGGAGGGCGGCACGACGTTCCACTTCCTCGACGTGTCGCCCGCCGAGGCGATCGAGACCGCTCGGGAGGCTGCTGACGGGCAGGACGTGCGCATCGGTGGAGGCGCCACCGTGATCCGCGCCTTCCTCGCTGCGGGGCTTGTGGACCACATGCATATCGTGGTGGTCCCGATCCTGCTCGGCCGAGGCGCGCGCCTGTGGGAGGGGCTGGAGGGCCTCGAGAAGGACTATCAGGTCGAGGCCGCCTCCTCGCCCAGCGGAGTGAC
>JBIOWB010000033.1:0-36363 GCA_044868125.1 Solirubrobacterales bacterium | reverse complement strand
CTCGGCGGACAAAAACGGGGAGGGTCCGGCGAGACCCCTCCCCCGGCTCCCGATGCGCGGGAACTCTTCGAGCAGGGGGCGGATGGCGACGAGCATCGCTAGGGGGGCCATGATCATCAGGGCCTTGGCCTGGGCATAGTCGCCGCTGGTGGGGAGGGAGGCGAGGTAGAGGAGGGCGCCGGCGCCTAGGGCGATTGGGATCGTTGGTTCGCGGCGACTGACCCACCAGGCGACGCCAGCGAGGATGGTGAGGACGGCGATCGTTCCGGCCAGGCCGGGCAGGTCGGGGCCGCCGGCGGCGTCGAGGCGGTAGTTGGCGGCTGGCCAGATTCCCAGGGCCTCGATCGGGGAGACGGGGCCGTAGGTGTTGCTGCCCGCGACCTTGTTGAAGCTGCCGGCGAAGCCGAAGGGGCCGACGACCGTGACCAGGACCGCGATCCCGGCGAGGACGAGGATCGCGACCAGGGTCGCGGGTCGCAGCAGGACGCGCAGCAGCGAGCGCGGGCGCAGCGCCGCCCGCACCGCCGGCAGGGTCAGGCTCCAGAGCGCCAGCGTCACCACCGGCCAGGCGACCCCGGCGAAGCTGTATGAGAAGAAGATGCCGCCGGCAAGGGCTAACGGGGGGAGCCAGGCCAGGAGGGGTCCCCCTCCAGACACCGCTCGCCGCGCCCGCGGTTGAGTGCCTGGAAGGGGACCCCTCCCGGCCTGGCCCGCGGGCGTTCGGGCGGCATCCAGGGTGGTGAGATAGATGGCGAAGGCGAGGAAGAGGAGGGCCTCGGCGGTCTCCTTGAAGGCCGCCTGCGCGTAGTAGGAGGCGGCTAGGTATGGGAGGGCGACCATCGCCGCGGCGATGGTCCGCCGCCCGGGGCTCAACGTCCGCAGCCCGCCGAGTGCGGTGAGACCGGTCATCACCCCGATCGCGACGATCTCGCCGAGGAACGCCTGCCCGAGGTCGATGCCCGGCACCACCGCCGTCGCCACCGCCAGCCCATGCGGTCCCAGCGGATAGCCGGGGTCCGGTGCTGGTCCGAAGCCGCTGCGCAGCCACTCGGCCCAGGCCAGGTGCAGCCCGAGGTCGTTGTTGAAGCCGACCCCGAGCAATCCCCAGCGGCCGCTGACCGCGAACGGGATCGCCAACGCCACCAGCACGACGAACGCCACCGGCAGCCCTTCCCGCCACGCCGCTGCGATCGGTCGGGGGCGATGGCCGTCCCGCCACACGACAGCTGCCGCGACCAGCACCAAGGCGACCAACGCAATGGTGGAAGAGGTTCCGTGCCCCGGCGCCCGCGCCGCCACGCCGGTCGCGGTCAGCACCGCGCCGAAACCCACCGCCGGCTCCAGCCATGACCACTCGTCCCGTCCCGCCAGCGAGAGGACGGCCCGGCCAACCAGCAGCGAGACGGCGCAGATCAGCGCCGCCGAGGCGCAGGTCCCGATCATCAGGCGCCAGAACTTATGGCAGCGGGCGCTTTCAGTACTTCTCGGCGGCTCGTTCGAGCGTCTCGCGCAGGTTCTCGCCCCGCAGCGGATGCTCGTGCCCGGGAGCCACCACCCGCGGTTCCAGCGCCGCCAGCCGCCGCACCGACTCCTTCGCCTTCTGGTGGTCCCAGGCCCAGGCGGGGTGGGGGACGCTCGCCTCGCCCTCGGGCAGCGGTTTCAGCCGCGCCGAGTCGACCAGGTAGACGACGTCGCTGACCAGCGCCACCCGGTCGCTCTCGCGCCAGAGCCCGATCAGCCCCGGCGCGTGCCCCGGGAAGTGGAGGACCTTGAAGCCGGCCACTTCGTCGCCCTCGATCACGGTGTCGGCGATCTTCACCGCGCCGCCGTCCCAGCGCCGCAGCAGAAAGGGGTAGATCCGGCGCACCCAGGCCACCGGCAGCTGCGAGAGGTCCATGTAGGGCGCGATCGCGGCGTCGCTTTCGGCGTCGGCCCGGTCGTCGGGATGGCAGAGCACCGGCGCGTCCAGGTAGGGGGCGGTGCCGCGGTGGTCGGCATGGGCGTGGCCGAGGATGACCCGCCTCAGGCCGCCGAGCTCCTCCGCGGCGGCCCGCACCTTCCTGCGCATCGCCTTGGTGCCGGCGTCGAACTGGACGACCCCGTCGCCGTCCTCGATGAAGTAGACGTTCATCGCCCCGCGGAGGTCCCCGCGCAGCAGCCAGACTCCGTCCGCGACTTTCTCCAGCGCCATCGCGCTCCACCATAACGCGCGGCTCGCTGGCTGCCGGCGTCTAGGGTCTGCTCCGTGCCCTTCGTCTGGAAAGCCTCGATCGCGATCCTCGTCGTCTGCCTCGCGGCGGCGATGGCGATCGGGATCGTCCGCCTGGTCGAAACGCCGAACGAAATCCTCGGCGACGGCTTCCGCGGCCTGCCGGCGAAGCAGCACGAAGCATCCCCTGCGCAGCGTTAGTATCGACGCGTTCAGCGACCGAAGGAGGCGGCGTGTTCAAACGCATCGTGGTTGGGACCGATGGATCCGAAACTGCCGCCGAGGCGGTGCGCCAGGCGAGCGAGCTGGCCAGGCTGACCGGCGGGACCCTCAGCATCGTCAGCGCCTACCAGCCGATCTCCGGCAGGCGGGTGCAAGACGAGCAGGCGGGTGCGCCCGCCGACGTCCAGTACGAGATCGGGCCCCGTGAGGACGTCAACATCGTTCTCGACGCCGCCGCGGCGGAGGCGAAGAAGCAGGGCATCGAAGTGCAGACCCACCCGGTCGAAGCCGATCCCGCCGACGCGATCCTCAACGTCGCCGAAGAGACCAAGGCCGATCTGATCGTGGTCGGCAACAAGGGCATGACCGGCGCTCGTCGCTACCTGCTCGGCAGCGTGCCGAACAACGTCTCCCACCACGCCCCCTGCAGCGTCATCATCGTCAGAACGACCTGACGTTCAGCGCGGTTCGGTGGCGCGGCCCACGTCGACCAGCCCGGCGCCCTGTTCGTTGGCCGGGAGGCCGAGGTCGCGGGCGGTTCGGCGCAGGCGCCTGGTGACGACTTCGACCAGTCCGCGACCCTTCAGGCTCCGCTTGATCGCCTTGCTGGCGAGCATCAGCGCGGCGGCACCGGCGACGTGGGCGGCGGCCATCGAGGTGCCGACGTAGGCGGCGGGGATCGCGAAGGCCCCGGTGCTGCCGGGGCGCAGGGTCACCTGGTAGATCGGTCGCGCCGAGACCGAGGGGCAGCCGCCTTTCGGGATCCCGCCGCCCGGAGCGAGGAGGTCGACCCCTTTGCCGGCGAGGGAGTAACCGCCCAGGCACCCCCCCTCGGTGGTGCCGCCGACGCCGATCACGCGCGGCCCGGTGGCCGGCTCCGAGACGCATCCCTCGGAACCGAGGTTGCCGGCGGAGGCGACGGTGACGATGCCGGCTTCGAAGGCCTCCTTCAGCGCTTCGTCCACCACCGGCACCTTCTTGCGGCAGGCGAAGTTGAAGCTCATGTTGATCACCTGGGCGCGATGGGCGACCGCGAAGCGGACCCCCTTGGCGATCTCGACGGCGTTGCCGCGGCCGTCGCGGTCGAGCACCCGCACCGGCATCAGCTTCGCCCGGTAGGCAAGCCCGGTGAGGCCGATCCGGTTGTCGGTCTTCTCGGCGATCGTGCCGGCGACATGGGTGCCGTGCCCGTTCTCGTCGAGCGGCAGGCGGTCGTGGTCGACGAAGTCGTAACCCGGCACGAACTGCCCCGCGCCGAAGTCGGGGCTGCGCCGGAACCGATGTCCGAACGAGCGGTAGGCGACGCCGGTGTCGAGGACGGCGACGACGACACTCGCGCCACCGGGGCGGCCGGCTTCGATCAGGTTGCGCCAGGCGCCCACCGCGTCGATCCCACCGGGCGAGGTGGGTAGGCGTTCGGTCGCCGCGCCTTCGTAAGCGAGGAAGTTCCACTGCTTGTAGGCCCAGTAACCGAGCAACGGCGTCGCTTCCGCGGGCGTGCCGAGCATCCCGGGATCGTTGGGATCGAACGGCTCGCCCGGTGCCGTGGCCGAGGCGGTGGCGACGTAGTTGGGCTCGGCGTAGACGACGCGCGGGTTCCACCGAAGCGCCCGCGCCGTCCGTTGCAGGCCCGTCCCCGAGGGGAGCGAGAGGGCGTGGCCGACCTTCTGCCCCTCGAACTTGACCACCAGCTGGCGGGGCGCGAAGCCGTGTGCGGCGCCCACCGCCGTCCGCGCCTCCGCGGCAGGCGAGATCAGCCCCGAGCCGAGCAGTGCCGTCAGCGGCAGGAGGGTTCGCAGATGTCGTCTCATCGGCCCTTCGAAAACACCGCGCTGCCGCGGAAGTTGTCGGCGGACATACTCCCTGATCGTGAATGCCGGCAATCCCCCGGGCACGGACGTTGCAGCCCATGAGCCGGGAATGGGAATCGCGATCGAGGAGGCGCTCGCGGCGGAGGGCCATGGCGACGTGCCGATCGGCGCCGCGATCTTCCGCGACGGCGAGCTGCTGGCGCGCGCCGGCAACGAGCGCGAGCTGCGGCGCGACCCCACCGCCCACGCCGAGGTGCTGGCGATCAGGGCGGCCTCCGAAGCGCTCGGGGGTTGGCGCCTGCCGAACACGACCCTCTACGTCACCCTCGAGCCCTGCGCGATGTGCGCGGGCGCGATCGTCCTCGCCCGCATTCCCACCGTCGTCTTCGGCGCCTCCGACCCGAAGGCCGGCGCCGCCGGCAGCGTCCTCGACGTCCTCGGCGAGTCGGCGCTCAACCACTGCCCGCGGGTGATCGCCGGCGTCCGACGGGAGGAGTGCGCCGCTCCGCTGCGCGAGTTCTTCGCCGACCGCCGCGGCAATCGCGCCGATACCCTGTGAGGGACCCGGAGAGGTGTCCGAGTGGCTTAAGGAGCGCGATTGGAAATCGCGTGGGCGGGGTTAACCCGCCTCGTGGGTTCGAATCCCACCCTCTCCGCTGAACGGCTCTTATGCCAACCCCGGCCCGAAGAAACAGGCTTGCGGCACTCTGCCCGTAGCCGCCGGGGCGTGTCAGCCGCCGTTAGGAGTCGGACCTCCTCTCGCAACTCGCCCTCAACCGGCCGAGCCGCTCGGCGACGGCCTCGCTGGTCGATACGCCGCCCATCAGGCGTACTCCAACTCGTAATAGAGAACCGCTGCCCGCGTCGGTAGGACGAGCGCGTCGATCTGACTTCGACCGATTCTCCAGCGCCAGGGCCATGGCATCCTTCCTGCGCTACTGCAACCGGCGTCGACCGCACAGCTCACTTGGAGACCGGCCGCCGATCAGCCGCGTTCACAACGTCCGTGGGTAGGACAACTAGCGGCTTACCGTTCTGCACATATAGGGTTGGCTTCATGGGACTACGGGACCGATTGCGGGAGGGCAGAAAGGCCGCGCAGGAAGCCGTCGGTGGGCTTCCGGCTGATATCGAGGAGTTGCGCCCGGACCTGAGAGATTGCGTCGAGCGCATTCACCCGGCCGATCGAAACAGCTTCCTGGGCCCATATCGTTCCTGGGGAGCTGACGTAGCGGCAGTACCTCCTGAGGAGCCGATCCTGGCCGCAGCACCGACGGTCGCCGACGGGCGCGGAATGCTCGTACTGACCTCTGAAAGGCTCCTGTTCGGCGGCCAAAGCGGAAAGGCCGAGATGCCGTTGCGGGAGCTCAGCATCAGTCGACTGGAGACCGACAGCATCGGAACCTTGCGGATCTTCACCGACGAGGGCGGCGACCGGTACCACGAGTTCGGGATGTCCCCCTACAAGAAGGAGACGCGGGGTCAATTCATCCAGGCCCTTACGGATGCGATCCGCGAGGCGCACAGGCCGGCCCCGGCGGCCTCTCAATCCAACTCTGCCGCGGATGAGCTTGAGAAGTTCGCTGCCCTGCGAGACAAAGGCATCATCACCGAGGAAGAGTTCGAGGAGAAGAAGCGCGGGCTACTTTCGTGAGGGTTGGTCGAGAGCCTTGGCTATGCCCCACCGAGAAGCCGTGCCTTTGCCGCCTCAAACTCGTCCTGCGATAGCTCCCCGGCGTCACGGAGCGCAACAAGGTCCTTGATTTCGGAGGCAGTTCCGCCACCGCCGGACCCAGCCATTCCTTCGAGCGCAGCGGTCTGCATTTCCTGGCGGATGTGATCTCCAGCCCCGACAACCAACGTGTAGATTTCTCCGAAGTCGTTGGCCTCTCGCCTCCCCGCTAACGGGACGCGACTGCCGCCGAAATGATTGCCCCCAACGCGGAAACCGGGCGGGCTTCCAAGATCGGTTTCTATGGCGAGGCTTCCGTCTGGCTCCCAGAACCCGTCCTTTGCGCGCCTCCCCTTCGAGGCGTAGCGAATCCAATGGGTCGTCACCATCAGCGTGCCCTTTTCCATAAGGCCACGGCCCACGCGCAACCCCGGTGAGCCAGCCGTTTCTACTGCGTTCGTGTGGCGCGTCTCCCTTCGTTCCCAAGAACAAACGCGCAGGAGCCTAGCGGTCTCGCGTCTCTAGTGGACCGTTAATGCGACGTGCGAGGGCCAGTCTGCGTCGAACCCTGCGAGGTGGCGTTCGTAGTGCCGGGCCACGTCAGCGTCGCGAATGACATAGAGGCGCTCGCCGCTCGGTAGCCGCTCGCGTGATCTCACCCCATAGTCGGCTTCGAGTTCATCGAGTATCTGCTCGCCCTTCGGCGACAGCGGCCGCAGCCCGATATCCACGGCCGGTGATGCTATTCCATCGCTGCTGCTCGTGGGCTGGATCGCATAGTCGGGGCGCCTGAGCCGCAGGCGGTCGCTCTCCGCGGCGACCACGCGCCAGCTCTCCACCGGACGGTCGCCGTCGGGGCGCAGGACGAGGCGGTCGTCCTCGAGCAGCCAGCGCCCGATCGTCGTTTCCGGCACGTCCACCGGCCCCGGCGAGCTTTCGACGTAGGTCCCGTCGGGCCGCAGCTCGAAGGACCTACGGCCCCGCGCCGGCGGCAGCGGTCGGGCGGCCGGGCGAAAGACGAGCTCGTCTTCGCTGTCCTCCTCGTGGAGGTGGACCCACTTCCCCGGCAGGGCCTCGCGGTCGGGCGCGTTCACCCCCGCAGCATCTCAGAGGCCGCCGCGGGCGCTACAGCCGCGCAAGTTTCTTGCGCGGGCCCGCCAGCGTTGCGTTCATCCGCGCCACCTGCCCGGCCGTGAACATGAACATCGCGTTGTCGTCGACGTAGTCCATGTAGTTCACGAACATGTCTCCGGTGGGCCCGTTGTTGCAGGTGATGTGGGGGAATTTCGGTTTGCCCATGTTCGCTTCCCGGGCCGGGGGCGTGTCGGCGACGAAGTCGTTGCCGCTGCAGTCGTTGCGGTCGCCCCAGATGTGACGCAGGCCGAGGAAGTGCCCGATCTCGTGGGTCGCCGTGCGCCCTTTGTCGAACGGTGCCGTCGCCGTCCCTCTGGTGCCGAAGGCGGTGTTGAGGATGACGACGCCGTCGGTCTTCGCGGGACCGCCGGGGAACTGCGCGTAGCCGAGCAGGCCCTGGCCGAGGCTGCAGACCCAGATGTTCAGGTAGCGGTCGCGCGGCCACGGATTGGCGCCGCCGGTTTTCCTCGACTTGACCCTGTCGTCAGGCCCGAAGGAGGCGACGGTGGTGGCGGTCCGGGTGATTCCCGAGGTTTTCCGTCCTTTCGGGTCCTTGCTCGCCAGCTTGAACTGGATGTTGGAGTCGACGACGAGGCTCTTCCAGGCGTTCGGCACCTTTTTCCTGTCCGGATTTTTCGCGCGGTAATCGAGGTTGAGGGCGGCGATCTGGCTTTTCACCTGGGCATCGGAGATGTTCTCCGAGTCGCGACGGTGGACGACGTGGACCACCACCGGGATGGTGATCAGTTTCGCCGTCACCCGCATCGCCTGGCCGCTGTCGATGCTGCGGCGCGTTTCGTCCTCGGCGGCGAGACGCCGTTCGCGGTATTCCGGCTGCGTCTCCACGAGCAGCTCGTGCACGACCATCTGGGCGCAGGTGCGTCGTTGCGGTGCCCTCTCCTCGGCCATCCTTCGGCTCCTTTCCTCGGCCCACCGAGCGTTCTAAAGACTCCGAAGTACTCTAATCAGAACTCAGCCAGTTTCAAGGCTTTTGCGGGGAATAGATCGGCCGCAAGGAGCTGGTTTCCCATTTCAGCACCTCGCCGAGTATTTGAGGTTGACTCTATACTCAGATATGTAATGGAGTGTCTGAATCCTCTCCGTTGCGATCGAGAGGGCCGGCATTTCTTGGCCGATGATGCCGGTCCTCTCCTCACCGCGGCACCGCCCGATCGGCGAACCGCCGTGTTGATAAAGAGTAGCGATTCAGCGATCTACGCTTGCCGCAGCGCCGCGACCGAATGCCGCAGCGCCGCCGGCCCCGGTGCGCGGTAGTCGTCGAGGGAGACGACGATCGTCTCCTCGTCGGCGCCAGGGGTCGCCGGGCGGTGGCCACGCAACCGCTCGTGACTGCAGACGACGTAGCACCACTCCATCAGCTGCAGGCGCGCATCGGGATCGATCTCGAGGATCGTGGCGCCGACCAGGAACTTCCCCCCGGTCTCGCGACTGGTGCGCACTTCCACCTTGGCGGCGACCGCGTGCAGCTCCCCGCGCGCGTCGGCAAGCTGCAGGAGCACCGCCGGTTGGCTCCCGATCTCCAGCGGCGCCTCGGCGACCAGGCCGACGCCCGTGGCGGAGGCGTCGACGAGGCGCGCGGGCGTATGGGCGTCGGGGCTGTAGAGGTGGGCCTCGGCGTCGCCCTCGAAGCGGTAGACGAGCCGGCGCTGACGCCGGCGCGCAACGGCCATGCTGGTGGCCAGCAGGCGACGCAGCTCGTACAGGCCCAGCAGGGGCACCACCACCGCGGCGATGCCGGGGAGGTCGGGCAGCGGCCCGGCGCCGACGAGATCGAGCAGTCGCATCGCCGTGCCCGCTGCCAGCAGCACCGTGCAGAACATCACCAGGTGCAGCTTGCGAAGCGCCTCGAAGCCGCCGCCGTCGCGACCCTGCTTCGGCGTCACCTTGAAGGCGGTCCTGCCCGGCCGCACGACGCAACGCAGGGCGCGGGTGTAGATCTCCATCGTCAGCAGCTCGTAGTGGGCGCTCTCGGGGATCCTCATGTAGCCGCGCGCCAGCGCCGCTCCGGCGCTGAAGTTGAGCGCCACGTAGGGCACCCAGAGCGCGGCGAGGGCGGTGACGCTGATCTTCATCGGCAGCTCCCCGGTCCAGAGCACGACGCCAAGCGTCAGCAGGAGCAGCAGCCGCATCGGCGGCGCCAGGTAGGCGAGCAGGCTGGCGAGGAAGGAGAGGCGCTGCTTCGGGCTCATCGTCTTCGCCCGCAGCGGCGACTCCGGCAGGGTGAAGACGGCGAGGTTGCCCCGCGCCCAGCGGTCGCGCTGCAGCAGGTAGCCGTCGAGGTCGTGCGGCGCCAGGCCCTGGACCAGGACCTCGTCGTGGTAGCTGCTGCGCCAGCCGTGCCGCAGCAGCCGGATCGTCGTGTGGAAGTCCTCGGCGATCGTCTCCGTCGCGACGCCGCCGATCTCGAGCAGGGCACGACGGTCGATCAGCGCCGCCGAGCCGCACCAGTAGGCGGCGCCGTGGCGGTCCTTGCCCGGGCAGACGACGCGGTAGAAGAGCGACTGCTCGTGACGGCCGACGCGATAGTGCTGGACCGAGTCGTGGTTGAAGAAGTCGTGCGGGGTCTGCACGATCGCCATCCGCTCGTCGTCGAAGTAGCCGACGAGGGCGTCGAGGGCGTCGGGCATCGGCACGTGGTCGGCGTCGAGGACGAAGACGAGGTCGCCGTCGGTCCGCGGCAGCGCCGCATTGAGGTTGCCCGCCTTGGCGTGGGCGTTGTCGGGCCGGGTCAGGTACTCGGCGCCGGCGAGCGCGGCGAGCTCCTTCATCTCCGATCGCCGACCGTCGTCGAGCAGGTAGGTGGTGTGGGGATAGGTGAGAGCGCGGCAGCCGGCGAGGGTGGCCATCACCACCTCGACCGGCTCGTCGTAGGTGCAGACGTAGACGTCGACCCTGCGCCCCGGGGTGGTCGGGGGTCGCCGGGTCGTCGGGCGGGACCAGGAGAACCAGGTGAGGATCGCCAGCGCGTAGAGGCCGTAGACCTCGGTGGCGAGCAGCATCGCGAAGACGACCGGGCTCGCCCCTTCGCCGCTCCAGCCGACGCGCCAGGACAGGTACCCGAGGCCCCAGATCAGGGCAAACAGCGCCAGCGTCCGCAGCAGGCGAGGGTGGTGGTCGAAGAACTGCCCCAGCTTCGTCTGCTCGATGCCGTTGCCCACATGGGTGTCTCGGCAACGCCGGGTTGACCTTTAGCGGCGGTCGGCGACCGCCGCGCCGAGCAGGGCGAGGAAATCGCGCGGAGGGGCGGGGTTCGAGCAGCGAGAGCGGTTTCCGTTCCCACCTTGGCCTTCACAGAATCTGTATGCGGTCCGGTCGTTTCTTCATGCCGTCTTGACGTACCCGGGCGCAGGATCGATGCGACCCGGAATGGCGCAACTGAAGGTACGAGGGCTGCGGAAAACGGTCGGTGTGCCGGGTCTCTTCGCGACCGCCTACGGCAACGTCGGCTCCTCGATCTACTACGCGCTCGGGCTGGTCGCCGCCCACGCGCTCGGGCTGACCCCGCTCGTCTTCCTCTTCGCCGGCGGCCTCTTCGCCCTCACCGCCAAGACCTACGCCGAGGGCGCGGCGATGTTCCCCGAGGCCGGCGGCTCCTCCTCGTTCGCCCGCCACGCCTTCAACGAGGTCGTCTCCTTCGTCGCCGGCTGGGGCCTCTCGCTCGACTACATCCTCACGATCGCGATCAGCGCCTTCTTCGTGCCTCACTACCTCGGCGCCTTCTTCCCGGCGCTCGGGCAGGCGCCGGGAGACGTCGTCGGCGGGGTCGCGGTGATCGGGCTGCTGGCGCTGGTCAACATTCGCGGCCTCGGCGAGTCGGCGAACCTCAACATCGCCCTCGCCGTGCTCGACCTCTTCACCCAGCTGGGGCTGGTGGCTCTGGGCGCGGTCCTGGTCCTCGACCCCCACACGCTCGCCGGCCAGGTGCACTTCGGGGTCGCGCCCAGCTTCTCGCAGCTGGTCTTCGCCGTCTCGATCTCGATGCTCGCCTACACCGGGATCGAGACTGTCTCCAACATGGCCGAGGAGGCGCGCGACCCCGGCGAGCAGGTGCCGAAGGCGGTCAACATGGTGCTGATCGCGGTGCTCGGCCTCTACGTCGGGATTTCGGTGATCGCCCTCTCGGCGCTGCCGGTCACCCACCACGGCGGCCACTACGCCACCGCGCTCGGCACCACCTACGCCGACGACCCAGTGCTGGGGATCGTCTCCGCCCTCGGCCTCCACGGCACCCTCGCCACCGCCGCCAACTACTACGTCGGCGCCCTGGCGGCGACGATCCTGGTGATTGCCACCAACGCCGGGATGATCGGAATCTCCCGCCTCTCCTGGAGCCTGGCCGAGCACCGGCAGCTGCCGGGCGCCTTCGCCAGGCTCCACCGCCGCTACCACACCCCCTGGTTCACGATCATCTTCTTCTCGGCGATCGCGGTGCTGTTGGTGCTGCCGGGCAACACCGAATTCCTCGGCAATCTCTACAGCTTCGGGGCGATGCTCTCGTTCACGATCGCCCACGTCTCGATCATCGCCCTGCGCCGGCGCCGGCCCGACGTCGACCGCCCCTACCGGGCGCCCTGGAACGTGCGCTGGCGCGGAGCCGAGATCCCGCTGACGGCGGCGATCGGGGCGATCGGAACCGGCGCCGCCTTCGTCTCGGTGATCGTCCTGCACCCCGAGGCGCGGATCATCGGCACCGCCTGGCTTGCGGCCGGCGTTGCCGGCTACCTGCTCTACCGCCGCCGCCTCGGGCTCGACCCGCGCGAGCTGCAGCGGGCTCGCCGCCACGAGCGCCCACTCGACTTCCTCGAGGTCTCCTACAAATCGGTGCTGGTGCCGATCTTCGGGACCAGCGTCGACGCCGAGGCGATGCACCGGGCGGCGGCGGTGGTCGACCCCGACGCCACCGTCGAGGCGCTCTACGTGCTGAAGATCCCGCAGGCTCACGAGCTCCCCGACCGCGACTTCGATGTCGAGGAATACGAAGGCAGGTGCGTGCTCGACATCGCCCGCCTGCAGGCGCGGGCGCGCGGGCTGAGGGTGCGGACGAAGCTGATCCGCACCCGCAACCCGGGGCGGGCGATCGTCGAAGAGGCGCGCGAGCGCGCCTCGGATCTGATCTACGTCAGCACCGAGCACGCCCCCAGCGACGAGCGGCTGCTGGGGCCGACGACGCGTTACCTGCTGGCGAAGCGCCCCTGCCGGGTGATCGTCGAGGGCGGCAACGTGGCGGCCGCGACGGACGGATGCGGAACTAGTGTGGAGGGATGGCGCGACGTACTCCTGCCCTCGACCTGACGGGGAAGCCTCCTTCGACCGCATGGGGATTGCTGGCGACTCTTGCCACCGTCGCAGTGGGGACGCTCGTCGTCTGGCCGCTGAAGTCGGTGGCGCCGCCGCTCTCGCTCGGCGTCGTCTACATCCCCGGGGTGCTGCTGATCGCGACGATCTGGGGCTGGCGACTGGGGTTGCTGACTGCGGTGGCCAGCGCGCTCGCCTTCAACTGGTTCCATATCCCGCCGACCGGCCGCCTCGACGTCGCCGCCGATCGCGATGCGGTCGCCCTCGTCGTCTTCGTCATCGTCGCCGTCGCCAGCAGCAGCCTCGCCGAGCTGGCGCGGGCGCGTGCCGCTGAGGCCGAGCGGCGGCGCGAGGAGACCGACCGGGTGCTGGCCGACCTACGCGAGCTCTCCGCCGAGCGCGACCGGATCGAGGCGGAGGCGATCGAGGCGGGGGCACTGCGGCGCAGCGACGAGCTGAAGACGGCGCTGCTGCGCTCGGTCTCCCACGATCTGCGCACGCCGCTGACCTCGATCATCGCCGCCGGCGCCGCCCTCGACTCGCCCAGCGTCAACGCGGAGGAGCGCCATGAGCTGAGCGAGGCGGTGATCGAGGAGGGCCAGCGCCTCTCGCGGCTGGTGGCGAACCTGCTCGACGTCTCGCGGCTCGAATCGGGGAGCGCGCCGCCGCGGTGCGAGGAGGTGGATCTGGGCGGCGCGCTGGAGGCGGCGCGCGAGTCGATCGGGGCGAAGCCGGAGCAGGTCCGGCTCGCGATCGATCCCGACCTGCCGTTCCTCAGCGCCGACCCGGCGCAGTTGGAGCGCGCCTTCGCCAACCTGATCGAGAACGGGGTGCGCCACGGAGGCGGGAGGCCGGTGCTGGTGCGCTCCCGTCAGACCGGGGGCCGGGTCGTGGTCCGGGTGGTCGACCAGGGAGCCGGCATCCCGGAGCGGGAGCGGGAGCGGATCTTCGAGCCCTTCTACCGGCGCGAGGGGGAGGGGCAGGGCTCGGGGCTGGGACTGGCGATCGCGCGCGGGTTCATCGAGGCCAACGGTGGCGAGATCGCGGTCGAGTCGGTGCCGGGCCAGGGCAGCACCTTCGTCGTCGCCTTCCCGCTGGAGGAGAAGGGGTGAGCGAGCGGCCGCGGATTCTCGTTTGCGACGACGAGCCGCAGATCGTCCGTGCGCTGCGGGTGATCCTGCGCGACGCCGGCTTCGAGACGGTGAGCGCGGCGACGGGGGAGGAGACGCTCGACCTGGCGGCGGTGCGCCCGCCCGAGGCGGCGATCCTCGACCTGATGCTGCCCGACCTCGACGGGGTCGAGGTGACGCGGCGCCTGCGCGAGTGGAGCGAGATGCCGATCCTCGTTCTCTCGGCGGTGGGGGAGGAGGACCGCAAGGTCGAGGCGCTCAGCGCCGGCGCCGACGACTACGTCACCAAGCCCTTCGGGCCGCGGGAGCTGGTCGCGAGGCTGGAAGCGGTACTGCGGCGGGCGCGGCCGGAGAGCGAGGAGCCAGCCCTCTCGGTGGACGGTCTGGAGATCGACCTGGCGGCGCGGGTGGTGCGCCGCGACGGCGAGGAGGTCCACCTGACCCCGACCGAGTTCGACCTCCTCCGCGTCCTCGTCCGCAACCGCGGCCGCCTGATGACCCATCGCCAGCTCCTGGTCGAGGTCTGGGGGGTCGAGTACGAAGACGACCTCCAGGTGCTGCGCGCCCACATCGCCAACCTTCGCCGCAAGATCGAGCCCCCGGGCGAGCACGTCTTCATCCGGACCGATCCGGGGGTCGGCTATCGCTTTACGGGCGAGCCCACTCGCTGAGCAACCGGATTGCGCAGTGCAAAGCGGAGGGGGTGGGATTCGAACCCACGAGCGCCCAAAGGACGCCAACGGTTTTCGAGACTGCCCCGTTACAACCACTCCGGCACCCCTCCGGGGCACTGCGGAGCCAAATCCTAGCTTCCCCAATTCTCGGGGGAACGGCTGGGGGAACGAAACCAGATCGAAAATCTGAGAGCGCGGCCTCAGCGGAGCTGGAAAGCGCCGCTGTCGAGATAGCTTCGCAAGAGCTCCAGCGCATGACCAGTGGGGGCATGAAGTGGCCCTGGAGGCGCCGCCGGGTCGACGAACATCGCGTCCGTCGTCTCCTCCTCGTTGGGGCGGGCGTCTCCCTGCCAAGTCGTCGCCAGAAAGAGCAGCGCAAAGCAGTGGGTGATGTCGCCGTTCGGGTAGTGGATCGTGTGCGCCTCTGCCTCCGATAGACAGCCGAAGGGAACGAGGTCGGCCTCTACGACCTTGATCCCCGTCTCCTCGGCCAGCTCGTCGATCGCCGTCCGGGCAAAGCTCCCGCCCGGCTCAGCGGCGCCAGCAGGCAAGCACCAACTTCCATCGTCGGTGCGCTTGGTCAGGAGGATGCGCTGGTCGTCCCGCTGGAGGGCGATCATCGCGCCGGGCATGAGAATGAGCTCATGGCCAACCGCTTGACGCAGCCGCCAGAGGTAGGAACCTCGATAGGGCATGGTGCAGACTAATCCCGAGGCTGGCTCAGTGCGTATCTCGATTACCGCGCGGTAATCGACCAGCATACGTGGGCGCACTAGAGTCGGCCGCGATGGCAGCGGTTCAATCTCAACTCCGGGTCGGGCCGCTCCTGCGACAGTGGTGGGAGCGTCGGCGCGGGAGAACGGTCGTCCGGCCGCTCGCCAACCTGCCGCCGATCCTCCGCTCATCCGGCGAGGCGCTTCATGCCTAGCGCGTTGCGAAGCACCGTCATCATCCCCGTTCCCGAGGCCGCCGGCGCGGTCGACCAGTGGCGGGAGGAGACCTGCAACGACAAGCCCTCGGTTGGGGTGCCGGCGCACATCACGCTGGTCTTTCCGTTCGCGCCCGTCTCACAGCTCGATGAGGTTGTCATCGGTTCGCTTGCGGAGGTCATCGGAGAAGCAAGCGCCTTCGCATTTGAGCTTCGTCAACGGGCGCGATTTCCCACAACGCTCTACCTCGCACCCGAGCCGGCCGTGCCCTTCGTCCGCTTGACCGCGGCGATTGTTCGCCGCTTCCCCGGGTACCCGCCCTATGAGGAAGCGTTCGACAGCGTCGTGCCGCACCTGACCGTCGCGCACGGGGATGCCGCGTTGATGGACGAGGCGGACGCGGACGTCGAGCGCAGCTTGCCGATCCAGTCGGTAGCGCGCGAAGTCATCTTGCTTGAAGAGGTCGAGCCCGACTGGGGACGCTGGAAGGTGCGGGCGCAATTCCTTCTTGGCAGTCAACCAAGTTCGCCCGAATAGACGGGGTTGAACCTTTTTTCCGTCAGAGCGCGGGCGGCCTGAGGCGTGACGCTTGCCGCCAGGCTATGAAGCGCATTGCGTACACCGCCATCGCAGTCATCAGCGGCAGCAGCCACCATGCGTAGTAGTGCCTGATGAAGACGCCCTTGAGCAGCGCCAGCGTGAAGAAGGCGAACACCCAGTGCAGGCCAAGGCGGAGCAGAAGGCGCGTTCGGGAAGGGCCCAATGCCTTCGCGACGGGGCCGATGGAGGCAAGGCGCCGTCGAGATCGTCGCCGAAGAGCAGGTGCGTGGGGCTGTCCAGCACTTCTACGAGGCGACCCCGCTGGTCAAAGAAACGCCCTGGGTGCTGGCGACGCTGGGGCTCAGCTAGTCATGGCCTCGCCGACGAAAAAGAGCGAAGCCTCGCCCCTGGGCCGTCGCTTTGGCGAGAACCTGACCTGGCTGCGCAAGGAGGCTGGGCTTTCGCAGCAGGCGATCGCCGAACGAGCCGGCCTGCACCGCGTCGAGGTCAGCCTGCTTGAGCGCGGCCTGCGGATACCCAGGCTGGGGACCATCCTGAAAATGGCCGGCGCGGTCGAAGTCGATGCGTGCGAGCTCATCCGCGAAATGCGCTGGGAGAACGCAACGGATTCCCGGTCCGGGCGCTTCGTGATCTATTAGCCCAAACCAGCCCTCGGGGGAACGTGGGGGGAACGAAAGGGGTGAAAAACAGCCTTTTCCTGACTTTCGTTGACCCCTTCTGACCTCCGGCGATCGGCGAGGTCGAGGCGGCGCAATCTCAACTCTCATGCGGGATTGCGCTCTGCAAAGCGGAGGGGGTGGGATTCGAACCCACGAGCCCCCTTACGAGGGCCAACGGTTTTCGAGACCGCCCCGTTCAACCACTCCGGCACCCCTCCGGGTCTTACGCGGGACGGCGGATTGTACGCGGAAGCGGTTCGGCGAATCCGACAGCGAGAGGTTTGGCTTCCCGTCAGACGGGAATACAGATTGATTTGCCTTCGTTTCAGCGGGCGTCGACAATTGGACTGGCTGGCTAGCTGACCAACTGTTCGGCGACGAGAGCCAGCGCGACCGAGGTCGGATTGAGGCGTCTTTGACGCGTATCGGTGGCAGGTTGGCCCAGCGAAAAAAAAGCTGTACTTCCTGTCCAATTTTAGTACTCTGGAGTTAGTTGACCGCGAACGCCTCACCAGCCGCCTCATGACCCTCATACGGAAGGACCACGAAGTACATCAGCGAGGGAAGAAGGGATTCGAGCTGGTCGAATTCGCGTTTGCAGAGACGGGAATAGAGAAGCGACTCGACTCCGCCGACGATTCCCGGGGCGGTGACAGGGCTCTGCGAGGGCGGATCGGAGAGGAGCTTCTGAGCCTGCTCGTCGAGGCACCGGGCGAAATCGTCCAGGAGTTCTACACGCCGCCTGACGGCCGCGGCGCTGGCGGCGCGTGCCTCGACCACCATGGTGCGCGCGGTGTCGGGCTCGTGAGCGGCGAACCGCAGCAACGCTTCGAGTCCGTAACGCACCCTGGCGCGCCAGGCGCCGCCCTTGCGGACGGCCGCTTCCACTGTCTTGCTCAGGCGCTCGGCGCTGGTGTCGAAGGCGGCGAGGAAGCAGTCTTCTTTGTTCGAGAAATGTTCGTAGAAGGTCGGGCGGGAGACGCCGGCACGGTCGATCACGTCCTGGACGTTGGTTTCGAGGTACCCGAGCTCCGCGGCGGCATTGAGCATGGCGACGATCAGTCGCTCGCGCTGGATCGCCTTGATCAGGTCCGGCGGGAGCTTGCGAACTCCGGACGGGAACTTGCCGCTACTGTTGGCCAGCAGATCGAGGGCCGCCTCGACCTGCTCCGGTGGCCAGTCGTCTCCGATCGCAGCGAGAAGGGTTTCCTGGCTCAGCTGAATTCGATCGAAGGGCACCGAAAAACTCACAAGTTTGAATTAAAAACAAGAGAAGTTCTCTCACGGTACCAGAACAAAGGTGAGCCGCGCGCGCAACGCGGCGCTGCCGTTATTCCTCGAATCAGCCTTCCTCGGACGGGGGGAGGATCCGAATGACCTCGATGAGGCCCGAGCTGCCAAGGGAGTTCGTCGCCGGCCACAAGCGGCGGCGGATGATGGATGCCATCGCGGAGTTGACCGCGGAACAGGGTTACGAGGCGACGAAGATCGCCGACATCGTCCGGCGGGCAGCGGTCGCCCGCAAAACGCTCTACGACAATTTCGACGGCAAGGAGGACCTCTTCCTCTCCGCCGTCGGTACCACCCTGAGCGAAATGCGGGTGGTGGTCGAAGAAGCCTGTGAAAGGACCAGTTCTCCTGAGGACCAGATCGTCGCCGGCCTCGAGGCGCTGCTCGACTTCATCGCCGAGCACCCGGATGCCTCCCGGATGTGCATGATCGAGGCGATCTCGGCGACGCCGAGCTCAGCCCGCCTCTACGACGCCGGCGTGCGCGACTTCGTCAGGCTGCTGCGCAAGAGCGCCCCTCGTGACCAGGATCTGCCGGAGACGATCGAGGAGTCGCTGGCCGGCGGCGTCGCCTGGATCGTCCAGCAGCAGATTCGGCGCGGGGAAGCCGAGAATATTGGCGAACTGCTGCCGGAACTGTCCCAATTCGTCCTCTCGCCGTACCTCGGTGTAGGGAAGATCGGGAGCACCGCGAGGCGAAAGTAGGAGTACGGTGACAGACTCCAATAGGAAATGGAGCGGTTGCCAAGGGGACGTCACGGGCTCTCGCCCGAGTTTGTCGCGCGTAATCAGCGCGGACGGCTGATCTCTGGCCTGATCCTGGCGCTCTACGAGGTCGGCTACGAGAAGACGACCGTCGCGCTGATCGGGCAGCGGGCGGCCGTCTCCAAGAGCGATTTCTACAAGCACTTCGAGAGCAAGGACGACTGCTTCGTCGCCGCCTACGACGCGGCTGTCGAGCGCATCCGCAGGCGCCTTCGCGCCGCCTGCGAGGAAACAGAGGACGCGGACTGGGCGGAACGCATCCGCTGTGCCATCAAGGCCCTGCTGGACCTGTTCGCGACCGAACCCGCGTTGGCGAGCATCGTCCTGATCGAAGGCCTGCGCGCCGGCCGGGGAGTCTACGATCGCTACCAGCTCGCCTTCGAAGCCTTCGTGCAGGACCTGCGCCGGGGAGCGCCCGCGAGCCCAGCCGGCACCGAAGTCCCGGAGGCCACCGACGAGGCGGTTGTCGGCGGGGTCGCCGCGATGCTGGGACGACGGGTCCTGGCGCGCGAAGCGGAGCAGCTTCCCGAGCTATTTCCGGAGATTCTCGAGTTCGTCCTCACCGCCTACCTCGGTGCGGAGGAGGCGCGGCGCATAATCTCCGCGGGATGAGCGAGCCGATCAACGGCGTCCTGCCGTCGCAGGCGCTGAACGAGGCGATCGACTCCGAGTGGATCAGCTCGGGTGACTTCCGGATCCGGCCCGAGGCCGTGCAGCCGGCGAGCGTCGACCTGCGGTTGGGCGACTTCGCCTGGGCGCTGCGCTGCTCGTTCCTGCCCGACGTCGAATCGACCGTCGAGGAGAAGATCGAGGGGCTCGCCTTCCAGCGGGTCGACCTGCGCGACGGGGCGGTGCTGGAGCGCGACCGTCCCTACCTGGTGCCGCTGATCGAGGAGCTGAACCTGCCCGAGGACGTGCGCGGGAAGGCGAACCCGAAGAGCTCGACCGGCCGGCTCGACGTCTTCACCAGGGTGATCACCGACCGCCACCACCGCTTCGACGACATCCGCGTCGGCTACCGCGGCAAGCTCTACCTGGAGGTCGTGCCGCGCTCGTTCGCGATCCAGGTGCGGGCGGGTCTCTCTCTCAACCAGCTGCGCCTCTCTCGTGGGGAGGTGCGGCTCGGCGACGGGGAGATCCGCAGCCTGCAGGACGAGTTCCCCCTCCTCTACCTCGACTCGCACGCGCTGCGCCAGTCGGAGATGGCGGTCAGCGACGGCCTCTTCCTCAGCCTCGACCTCTCCGGCCCGACCGACCGCGTCGTCGGCTACCGGGCGAAGAAGAACAGCCTCCCCGTCGACCTCTCGCGAATCCGGGCCTACCGCTGGACCGACTACTGGGACCCGGTCTACCCCGAGCCGGGCGGGCGGGTCGTGCTCGAGCCGGAGATCTTCTACCTGCTGCTCTCGGCCGAGGGCGTCTGCATCCCGCCCCAGATCGCGGCGGAGATGATGGCCTACGACCCGACCGCGGGCGAGCTGCGAACCCACTACGCCGGCTTCTTCGATCCGGGCTTCGGCTACGACCCCGACGGCGACCGGCACGGCAGCCGGGCCGCGCTCGAGGTCCGCGCCCGCGACGTCTCCTTCATGGTCGAACACCGCCAGCCGGTCTGCAAGCTGGGGTTGGAGCGGATGTCGGCGCCCGCGGAGCGCCTCTATGGCAGCGGGCTCGGCTCCAACTACCAGGGGCAGGTGACGATGCTGAGCAAGCACTTCGAGGAGCAGACGGCTGGGGCGGGGCCGATAGCCCCTCCCGAAGCGCGCGACAGGAGTCGCGCTTGAGGTGCTTCGGGCGCGGCTGCCGGCCCCGCCCCAGGTTGTGCGAACATGTGTTCGTATGCGTTGGGACGAGCAGCGAGTCGAGAACGACCTTCGTCTACCGGGGGTGGGCGCGGGCACGGTCGTCCGCACCTTCGATGCGCCGGAGGCGATGGGGATCAACTTCCACGAGATCCGCGGCCGCTCGGCTCTGAATCACGTCCCCGGCGGCCGCTACGGCTTCAGCTGGACGATCAACCCGTTTCGGGGATGCACTCATGGCTGCGTTTACTGCTTCGCTCGGAGGACCCACAACTACCTGGACTTGGGCCCGGGCCGTGACTTCGAACGGGAGATCGTGGTCAAGGTCAACGTGCCGGAGCTGCTGCGGGCGGAGCTGGCGCGGCCGGGCTGGAGGCGGGAGCTTGTGGCGCTGGGGACGAACACCGACCCCTACCAGTGGGTGGAGAGTCGGTACCGGATGATGCCCGAGATCCTCGCGGCGCTGGAGGCGGCGGAGACGCCGGTGTCGGTGCTGACGAAGTCGCCGCTGGCGATGCGGGACGTCGAGATCTTCGAGCGGATGGCGAAGAAGGTGCCTGTGTCCGTGAACCTCTCGGTGCCGACGCTGGACGAGGACGCCTGGCGGGCGACCGAGCCGCACACGCCGAGCCCGGCGGCGCGACTGGACGCGGTTGAAGAGCTGCGGGCGCGCGGCATCGAGTCGGGCGTCCTCATCGCGCCGCTGATGCCCGGCATCAACGACGCCCCCGACCAGGTCCAACCGATCGTCGAACGCGCCAAAGCCGCCGACGCCTCCTTCCTGGGCGGCGTAGCCCTCCACCTCCGCGGCGAGGTCAAGGACGTCTTCTTCGCCTGGCTGGAAGCCAAACGCCCCGACCTCCTCCCGAAATACGAACAGCTCTACAAGGGCCGGTCCTATCTGCAACCCCAACAGCGGCGGCTGGCCACCCGCGCCTTGAAAGGCTGGGGTCGCAGCAGGGTGAGGCAGCCTGCCGCCAACGGCTCCGAGCAGCCGCCGTCTAGGCAGAAGGATTTTCGGACGGGTGGCGCGGATTTGGGGGACCGCCCCTCGCCAAATGCGAGGGGCGGTGGAACCAAATCGGCGACAGGACCCGTCCGCCAGAGCTCCCTCTTCTAGCTCCCTTCATCGAGCTGATCGAACCGACACTCGGACGGCCGTTTGTCGTCCCTGAACCGATGGAACCGAGCCCCATGCCTGATCCGTCCTGAAGCCGCATGGTCATACCCCACCTCGATCACCAGCTCCGGCCGCAGCTCGACCCACTCGAGCTCGCGCCCGCCCGTCCACCTGCTCGGCTCAGCCGTGCCGCTCTCGCCCGTCTCCAGCGGCGCCAGCATCGAGCGCATGCCCTGTTTCGCCGCTCTGGAGAAACCGGAGATGTGGCCGACGGTGCGCAGCTCGTCGCCGTCGTAGAGGCCGAGGATCAGCGAGCCGACGGTGCCCTCCTCTTTGCCGGGGCGCCAGCCCATCACCACGCAGTCGATCGTCCGCTCGCGCTTGACCTTCGCCATCCCCCTGCGCTTCCCAGGCTCGTAGGGCGCGCTCAGGTCCTTCGCCATCACCCCCTCGATGCTCGCCAGCCACCGCTCGGCCTGCTCGGCGTCGGTGGTGAGCTGCGTCAGCTCCAACCCGGCCCCCTCGGCGATCGCCTCCAGTCGCTGGCGCCGCTCGCGCAGCGGCCGCTCGCACAGCACCTGGTCCCCTTCGGCCAGCAGGTCGAAGACGATGTAGCTCGCCGGGATCTCCTTCGCGAGCAGCTCGATCCGCGACTGGGCCGGGTGGATCCGTTCCTGCATCGAGTCGAATTCGAGGTTGCCGTCGGCGTCGCGGATCACCAGCTCGCCGTCGAGCACCCAGCGCCCCGGCGCGAAGCTCAGCTCCGGGAAATAGCGGTTGAACGGCTTGGCCCCACGCGACTGGATGTAGGTCTCATCCCCATCAACAAACACAATCGCCCGAAACCCGTCCAACTTAGGCTCATAAGCCCACTCCTCTCCCCTCGGAAGCTCTTTGCGAGTAAGGGCCAATTGCGGCCTGATCGGCGGTGAGAGGGGCAAAGCCATCTCTAGCGAGCCTATGCGAGAGCCTTGACCGGCGGCCGGCGCGAGCGGGCGGAAAACGGGTTACCGGCGGATGCTGCGAGTAGCGGCGACAGGACCCGCCCGCCACCAACCTCCGTCCCTAGGCGGTAGTCGCCTGCCCCCGCCGTTCCCGGCTCTCCTTCGGGTCCGGGATCGGCACCGCCGCCAGCAGTTTCTTCGTGTAGTCGTCCTTCGGGTGCTCGCAGACCCGGTCGGCGGTCCCCTGCTCGACGATCTTGCCCTCGTTCATGACCGCGATCCGGTCGGAGATGTGGCGGACGACGCCGATGTCGTGGGCGACGAAGAGGTAGGCGAGGCCGAGCTCGTCCTGGAGGTCGTCGAGCAGGTTGACGATCTGCGCCTGGATCGAGACGTCGAGCGCCGAGACCGGCTCGTCGCAGATCACCAGCTTCGGTTTCAGCGCCAGCGCCCGGGCGATCCCGATCCGCTGCCGCTGGCCGCCGGAGAACTCGTGCGGAAAGCGGTTGTAGTGCTCGCCGGCGAGGCCGACCCGCTCGAGCAGCTCCTGCACCTGTCGCCGCAGGTCGCTCCCTTTCGCCACCCCCTGCCGCCGCAGCGGGTCGCCGACGATCTGGCCGATCCGTTTGCGCGGGTTCAGCGAGGCGTAGGGGTCCTGGAAGATCATCTGCATCTCCCGCCGCAGCGGCCGCATCTGGCGGCGGCCGAGGCCGGCGATCTCCCGCCCCTCGAACCTGACCGAGCCCGAGGTCGGCTTGATCAGCTGCAGCACCGTGCGGCAGGCGGTCGACTTGCCGCTGCCCGACTCGCCGACGAGGCCGAGCGTCTCGCCCCGGTCGATCTTGAAGCTGACGCCGTCGACGGCGCGCACCTGATCGACCTCGCGGTCGATCAGGACCCCGCTCTTGATCGGGAAGTGCTTGACGAGGTCGGTGACCTCGAGCAGGGGCGCACTCGGGTTCGTGGCCCCGTCGTTCATGCCCGCGGGGCCTCCCGGGGCGCCTCGAGCCCGATCTGGCCCTCGACCTGGCGCTTCTCGCGCTTCTGCTCCGGCGTCAGCCAGCAGCGATCGCGATGGCCCGTCTCCTCGGGCAGCCGCGCCTCCAGCCCCGGGTACTGCCGGCACTTCGAGAGCTCGTGCGGGCAGCGGGGGCGGAAGGGGCAGCCTTCCGGCAGGTCCAGCAGCGAGGGCGGGGAGCCGGCGATCTGCGGCAGCCGGTGCGGCCGCGGCCGGTCGAGCCGGGTCAGCGAGCCCATCAGCCCCCAGGTGTAGGGGTGTTGGGGGTCGTAGAAGATCTCGTCGAGCGTGCCTTCCTCGACCACCCGGCCCGCGTACATCACCAGCACCCGGTCGGCGACCTCGGCGACGACGCCGAGGTCGTGGGTGATCAGGATCGTCGCCAGCCCGCGTTCGCGGTTCAGATCCTCGAGCAGTCGCAGGATCTGGGCCTGGATCGTCACGTCGAGCGCGGTGGTCGGCTCGTCGGCGATCAGCACCTCCGGCTCGAGCGCCAGTGCCATCGCGATCATCGCCCGCTGCCGCATCCCGCCGGAGAACTCGTGCGGGTAGCTGTCGACCCGTCGCTCCGCGTCGGGGATGCCGACGGATTCGAACAGATCGACCACCTGCTGCCGCGCCTTCCCCTTGTCGACGTCGCCGTCGTGGGCCCGGATCGCCTCGACGATCTGGTCGCCGAGCCGGTAGACCGGGTTGAACGAGGTCATCGGGTCCTGGAAGATCATCGCGATCCGCTCGCCCCGCAGCCGCCGCATCGTCGCGTCGCTCGCCTCGACCAGCTCCTCGCCGTCGAGTTCGACCGAGCCCTCGATCCGCGAGTTCTTCGAGCGGGTGAGGCCGATGATCGTCTGCGCGGTGACGCTCTTGCCCGAGCCGGACTCGCCGACGATCGCCAGCACTTCGCCGGGTCGCAGATCGAAGCTGACGCCGTCGACCGCCTGCAGCAGCCCGCCTTCGGTGGCGAAGCCGACGCGCAGGTCGTTGACCGAGAGCAGCGCCTGGGTCATCGCGCCGAGGCCCCCAGGCGGACCCGCGGGTCGAGGTAGGCGTAGGCGATGTCGACCAGCGTGTTGATGAGGACGACGAAGAAGGCGCCGTAGAGGGTCACGCCCATGATCGGCGGGAGTTCGAGGTTCGAGATCGCCTGGGCGGCGTAGTAGCCGACGCCCTGGACGCCGTAGAGGACTTCGGTGATGATCGCGGTGCCGGCGATGGTGGCGCCGAAGTCGAGGCCGAAGAGGGTGACGATCGGGATCAGGGAGTTGCGCAGGACGTGTCGCGTCATCACCTGCCGCTCGCTCAGTCCCTTCGCCCGCGCCGTGCGCACGTAGTCCTCGTTCATCACGTCGAGCATGTTCGAGCGCAGGACCCGGCTGTAGAAGCCGATCGAGAGGACGGCGAGCGTGAACCAGGGCAGGATCAGGTGGGTGAGCCATTCCCACGGGTCGTCCGTCAATTTCACGTAGCCGCCGTTGGGGAAGATTTCCAGCTTGTAGGTGAGGAAGTAGATGAGCACCGGCGCCAGCAGGAAGACGGGGATCGATATCCCCGCGATCGCCACCCCGGTGAGCAGCCGGTCCAGCCAGCCGCCCGCCCGCGTCGCCGCGAGATAGCCGAGGATCAGGCCGAAGCTGAGCCAGATGATCCCGGCGCCGATGCTGAGCGAGAAGGTCGCCGGGATTCCTTCCTCGATCTGTTCGTTGACCGGGATCCGGGGCGAGTAGGAGGTCAGTTCGCCGGTGAAGACGTTCTTCATCATCGTCGCGTACTGGACCGGCAGCGGTTCGTCGAATCCCCATTCTTCTTCGATGCTCTTGACCAGGACCGGGGTCGCGTTCTTGCCCGCCAGGCGCTGGGCCGGGGGCGAATTGGGGATCACGTTGAAGATCACGAAGACGAGAACCGAGACGACGAAGAGGACGAAGACCATCCCGACCAGGCGCCTGACGGCGAAGCGGAGCATCAGACGGCCGCTCCCCCGGGCTCGGCGATGCCGGTGCGGGCCTCGAGGCGGACTTTCGAGCGCGGATCGAGGGCATCGCGCAGGCCGTCGCCGACGATGTTCAGCGAGAGCACCGTCAGCATGATCATCACGCCGGGGACGATCGCCAGCAGCGGCTGCGTCGCCAGCAGTTCGACCCCGATCGAGATCATCGTCCCCCAGGAGGAGTTGGGCGGTTGCACGCCGGCGCCGAGGAAGGAGAGCGCCGCCTCGAACAGCATGGTGTTGGCGATGTTGAGGGTGAAGAAGACGATGATCGTCGAGGCGAGGTTGGGGAGGATCTCGGCGAACATCACCCGCAGCGGCCCGGCGCCCTGGGCGATCGCGGCTTCGACGAACTCCTTCTCCGACAGGGAGAGGACCTCCCCCCGGATCGGCCGCGCCACGTAGGGGATCGTGAAGACGCTGATCACGAAGATCGGCACCCAGATCGAGCCGCCCGACAGTTCCAAGGGGCCGATCTTCAGCCCTCCGATGGCCAGCGAGATGCCGAGCGCGATCCCGAAGAGGAGGACCGGCAGCGACCAGAGAACGTCGAGCGTTCGCGCGACCACGGTGTCGACCCAGCCCCTGTAGTACCCGGCGAGCAGTCCGAGGACGACCGCCAGGGTGGTGGTGATCAGGCCCGCGACGACGCCGATGAAGAGCGAGATCCGCCCGCCGTACATCAGCCGCACCATCTCGTCCCGGCCGAGTCGGCTGTCGGCGCCGAGGAAGAACCTGCCGTCGGCTTCGAGCCATTGCGGCCCGATCGGCTTCCCTTCCACCGTCACCACTTCCCGCACCTCGCCGTTGACGTGCAGCTTTTCGACCGTGTGGGTCTGGTTCGGGCCGGTGTGCGCGACGTGGTGGGCCCACAGCGGCGCCGCCAGGGCGAAGGCGACGACGAGGAGGAAGAGACCCAGGAACGCGACCGCGACGCGGTTGCGCAGAAACCGCTTCAGCGCCAGCCGCCAGGGGCCGTAATCGGCGGACGCGCCCTTGGCCTCGGGCCGCTTCGGAACGGGACCCCCAGCCGGAATCGTCGCTTCAGGCTGGGGGTCGATCGTCACTTCCGTCAGTCCTGGGTTCCTGGCCCTATTCGTTGAATTCGAAGCTGGTCAGGTACTGGAAGAACGTCGGATTGTAGATGACGTTCTCCAGGTTGATCGCGTCGGAGACGAAGGTGTCCAGCGTACGCTGCCCGTAGGGCACCCACGGCGCCAATTCCATGAATTTCCTGTCCAGTTTCGCGTAGCGCTCTTCCTGTTCGGACCCGAGCTGTTCTTCCTGGAGTTCGCTGATTTCCTTGTTCAGGCTCGGTTCGTCGATTTGGGCGAAGTTGCCGTTGTTGGTGTCCAGGATGCTTTCGCCCGCCAGCAGCGGCTGGAAGAAGTCGTTCGGGTGCGGATAGTCCTCGAACCAGTCCGACCAGCCAGTGTCGAGGTCGGGCGTCGAGCGGTTGCCGATCACCGTGAAGTAGTTGTCGGCGTTGATGACCTTCAGCTTCGTGTTGAAGCCCATTTCCTTGAGGACGCCTTCGTAGTATTCGCCGGCTTCTTTGTTCGGGCTTTCGTTGTCGGTCCAGACGGTGATGTCCATGTCCGACGGCTTGGCTTCTTCCAGCATTTCCTTGGCTTTCGCCATGTTGTGCGGGTACAGGTCGAAGTCCTTGCGTCCCGGCATCCCTTCGGGCAGGATCTGGTGCGAGGCTTTGAGCTGGCCCGAGTAGATCCGTTCCAGGGCCGCGGGATCGACCGCGTAGTTGACCGCCTGGCGGACCTTGACGTCGTCGAACGGCGCCACCGTCGTGTTCATCCAGAAGTAGTAGGTGCTGATCGTCGGCTCTACCTCGAACTGGGTGCCCTCGTACTTTTCCTTGACCTGCGTGTACCGGGATGCCGGTGGCGGGTTCTGCATCCAGTCGTACTTGCCCTGTTCGATGTCGTTGACCTGGGTTTCGTCGTTGCGGACGACGGTCACCTTGGCTCCGTCGACGATCCCGGTCGGATATTCGGGCATGGCCCTCGAGTTGGTTTTGGCCCAGTAGGGATTCCGCTCGTATTCCCAGCCGTTTTTGCCCTGAACGTCGGTGATCATGTAGGGCCCGGTGCCAGGGGGCGGGTTGGCCGAGAGGTCTTCGCTCGGCGTCCCCTGCGGGACCGGCGCCACGAACATCAGCGCCAGCTCGTTGGTGAAGGTCCCCCGCGGCTTTTCGAGTTCGATCTTGATTTCCCCGGTCTTGTCGTCGGTCTTGATCCCCGGGATGCCGCCGCTCTTCGTTTCGGCGAACTTTTCGCCGCCCTTGATGCCCGTGTAGAAGACCGATCCGCCGGAGTTGACCTTGAACACGCGTTCGACCGCATAGAGGAAGTCGGAGGCTTTGACCGGTTCGCCGTTGGAGTATTTGAGCCCCTTGCGGAGGAAGAGCGTGTAGGTCTTGCCGCCGTTGCTGATCTTCGGCAGTTCTTTCGCCAGGCCGGGGACGACTTCGCTGCCCTCGCTGCCTTCGGCGTGCTTGTAGGTCAGCAGCGGGATGTAGATCTCGCCCATCGCGGTCCAGCCTTCCGCCGTGTAGGAGAGCGCCGGGTCCATGTAGTCCGGGAACGATTTGTAGGTCGCGTTGAGGATCCCTCCCTCCTTGCCCCCACCGCCGGTCGAGCCGCCGCCTCCGCATGAGGCCAGTCCAATCGCAGCTACCGCTGCAACGGCCATGACCGTGCTAATTCCCCCTAGCTTCTTCAAGGTCCCTCCTCCAAATCCAGATTGCCGGGGTTTCTCCCCGGAAGCAACTCCACCACAACTTCGTCGCGGTCGTCAAGCTCGGGCTCCGAGCGTTCATCGCCCTCCAGCCAACGGCCCCCGAGCATCGGCGCCATCACCGCAACTATGGCGATTACCCCGGAACCGGCGACGAAAAACGTCATTCGCGGCGTCACCAGAGCCGCGATCAGCCCGCCCAGCGCGAAGCCGACCCCCGGCATCGCCGCTCCGATCGACTCGAGCACGCTCATAACCCGCGCCTGCATCGCTTCCGCGGTCAGCTCCTGGACGGCGCTGATCGCCGCGACCCACTGGATCCCGTTGCCGGCGCCGCCGACGATCGAGGCCGCGCAGGCGACGGCGAGGGTGGGGGCGACGGCGAGGCCGAGGTAGCCGGCGCCGATCGCGAGCGTGCTGAAGAGCAGCTGGTGGGCCAGCGATGCCTCGCGGACCCGCGCGAAGATGAAGCTGCCGAGCACCATCCCGACTCCCCAGCTCGCCAGCATTGCGCCGTAGCCGGTGTCGTCGGTGCCCAGGGTTTCCTTGGCGTAGACGACCTCGACCGGGAGGACGGCGGCGAAGAAGACGAAGGCCAGCCCCTGGGCGGTGAAGACCCGCCGCAACACGGTCTCGCTGCGGATGTAGGCGAGGCCGGCGCGGACGCGATCGCGCATCCGCCCCGGTTCGGGCTCTGCCTGGGGCATCGATCCGGCGCTGAACAGGATCCAGGCGATGACGTAAAAAGACACGGCGTCCAACAGCAGCGCCGTTTGAACCCCGAAACCGGCCACCACGAGGCCGGCGACCGCGGGCCCGACCGCGGCTCCACCGGTGAAGGCGACGTTGAGGACCGCGTTGCCCGCTCGCAGCTCGCCCGTCGGCTCCAGCGCCGTGGCGACGACAGCGCGGGTCAGGGCCCGCCCGGCGAGCGCGAGAGCGCCGTCGATCGCGGCCAGCACGACGACCGCCGCCAGCGAGAAGTGGTCGACCGTCAGGGCGAGGGCGCCGAAAGCCGCCGCCTCCCCGCAATAGATGACCGGAAGCGCGAACCTGGGCGGTGGCCGCTCGGCGTGGGCGACCAGGATCGGCGCGAAAAGCGCCGGCAGAAAACGGGTTCCCATGAAGAGGGCGGCGGTCGCCAGGGCGCTCTCGGTGCGGTCGAAGACCAGCACCGAGAGGGCGATGATCCCCATCCAGTCGCCGAGCTCGTTGATCGCGTACGAGGCGGCCAGCCGCCGAAAGAGCGGCCTGCGGAGGGGGGAGGTCAGTTGCGGCTCAGGCATATCTGGCCGAGCGTCTTACTGCATTTCTGCACAACTTTTCCTGCAGATGCACAAGTTTCCGCCAATCTGTGCTACAAACTGCCCAGAAATTGTTCGACTCCACGATGCAGCGCACAACGTTGCGGGCTTCAACGACTACGGAAGGGGCAAAGAACATGGGCTACCGTCACTAAGCTTTCTCAGCAGGCACTTCCTCTGAGCCTGCACCAAGACTTCTGAAGGGCGCCGCGGATGGGGCGCCCTTCTTCGTTTCGGAATCGCTCGCTCGACCCCTGCGCAGCGCCGAGGCCAGATCGGACGAGAATCCGATTTTGGGCGAATTTGGCCATGCGGCTGAATGCTCTTGCCGATCCCCTGCCACGCGTCTAACTTAGAAGTTCCCAAATAGCGGAACCGCCGACCAGCGAGCCGCGCAGGGAAACGGAACCCGCTCGTGAATTGGTAAGCGGGCTCTAATGAGCAGTCCCCTATAGGTCGATTCAGAACAAAGATGGCTCAGTCCCGTCCCACTCGGAGAGCGATAGTGGCCATGGTCGCCGGCCTCGTGCTGGTTGCCGCCGCGGGGGTCTGGCGCGCTTCGAGCGGCAGCTGGGACCTGCCGCTGTTCTGCATCCTGCTCGGCTTCTCGGTCTTCAGCGACCTGACCGCGATCAGCACCACGTCCAAGGTGAAGATCTCCGGCAGCTTCCTGGCTCTGGTCCTGGCGATGGTCTTCCTCGGCGGTACCCCGGCGGCGGTGATCGGGGTACTGACCATCCTCGCCGGCTGGCTGCGCTGGCGCGACGAGGGCCATTACCTGCTCAACAACCTCCTCACCTACGCCACCTTCCCCCTGGTGAGCGGGATCCTCTTCCACGAGATCGTCGATTCCAGTCGGATCAGCGAAAACGACGCCTCCTTCTATGCCTTGATCTTCGGTGTCTTCCTCGTCGCGCTGGCGATCAACTTCTCGATGATCGCGTCCTACTCGTGCTACCTGGACCGCAGCTCGTTCTTCGGCAAGGTTCGCACGGCGCTGTTCCCGCTGCTGCCCTCGGAGCTGGCGGCGGCGCTGATGGCGGTCGGCGTCGCCTACCTCTACGTCCAGGTCGGCCTCGCCGGGGTCGCGATGTTCGGCGTCGTCCTCGTCACCTTCCAGTACCTGCTCGGCGCCCTGCTCGTCTCCCAGCAGCGGGCCGAGGAGCTGGAGCTGCGCTCGAAGCAGCTGGCGAGCTTCCAGGTCGGGATGTTGAGCGCGATGCTGCGCACGCTCGACCTGCGCGACCAGATGACCGCCCGCCACAGCGCCGCCGTCGCCCGCTATTCGCGGGCGATCGCCCAGCGCGCCGGCTATTCGCGCCGCGAGGAGGAGCTCGTCCACATCGCCGCGCTCCTGCACGACATCGGCAAGTTCATCCTTCCCGACCGCATCCTCAAGGCCAACGTGCCGCTCACCGACGAGGACTGGATGCTGATCAAGCGCCACCCGCAGCAGGGCGCCCGCGTCGTCTCCTCGCTCGACGGCTACGGCCCGGTGGCGGAGATCATCCTCGCCCATCACGAGCGGATCGACGGCAAAGGCTATCCGCGCGGCCTGGGGGGAGACGAAATCCCGGAGCTGGCGCGGATCATCTCCGTCGCCGACACCTACGACGTGATGACCGCGAGAGACTCCTACCGGACGCCGATGTCTAGCTACGACGCGATCAAAGAGCTCCGTCGCGTCGCCGGCAAACAGCTCGACGCCCGCTTCGTCGAGATCTTCATCGAGCTGCTCGAGGGCAAGGACGTCTCCTTCCAGCACGGCGAGGCCGCCGACTTCGAGAAGGAGCTGGCACTGGAGGCGCGGATCGAAGAGACCGCCAGCCCGGGCGGCGAAAAAAGTCGCTTCCAGGTCGCCGGCGTCAGCAGCTGACCCTGTAGCGTTGCGCGCGCATGCGCGCCGTCACCTTCCAAGCGCCCGAGCAGGTGCGGGTCGAGGAGAAGCCCGACCCCGAGATAGTCGCGGCCGACGACGCTTTGGTCCGGGTCGAGGCGAGCGGCATCTGCGGCTCCGACCTCCACATCTACCACGGGCGGGTGCCGGTCGAGCCGGGGTTCACGATCGGCCACGAGTTCGTCGGCACCGTCCTCGCGGCGGGCGACGACGTCGAACGGGTGGCGGTCGGCGATCGGGTGCTCGGCACCTTCCACACCGCCTGCGCGACCTGCGCCTCCTGCCTGCGCGGCGACTACCACCGCTGCCGCAACGGCCGGACCTTCGGCCACGGCGCCAATCTCGGCGACCTGCAGGGGGCCCAGGCGGAGCTGCTGCTGGTCCCACGTGCGAACCTCACCCTGCGGCGGGTGCCGGAGGGGATGTCGGCCGAGGTGGCGCTGTTCGCCGGCGATGTGATGGGGACCGGCCACCACGCCGTCGCCCACGCGGAGATGCGAGCGGGCGATACCGTGGCGGTGCTGGGGCTGGGGCCGGTCGGGCTCTGCGCTGTGCAGGCGGCAATGGCTGGTGGGGCGGTCGAGGTCTTCGCGATCGACACGGTTGAGGAACGACTGCAGATGGCCGAGCGCTTCGGCGCGACCCCGCTGCACCTGACCGAGGACGACCCGAAGAAGGCGGTGCGGGCGGCGACCGAGGGCTTGGGCGTCGACGTCGTCGTCGACGCGGTCGGCGATCCGGGACCGCTGGCGCTGGCGATCAGCCTCTGCCGCGACGCCGGCACCGTCTCCGGGATCGGCGCCTACGCCGGCAAGGGCGAGGTGCCGCTGGGCCTCGCCTGGCTGAAGGGGCTGCAGCTGCGGCTCGGCCTCGCCAACGTGATCGCCCACGTCGACCGCGTCCTCGCCCTGATGGAGGCAGGCAAGCTCGATCCCGCCCCGCTCGTCACCCACCACATGTCGCTGGACGAAGCCGCCGAGGCCTACAGGGTCTACGACAGCCGCGAAGCGCTGAAGATCGTCCTGAATCCCTGAGGCGGGGCGGCGGTTGGGGAGGTCCCTCCGTCGCAGATTTGGGGAGGCTCCTGCGGGGGCCACCCGACCCTCATCTGTCTCAGTTGATTCGGACTGTAGAGATAGATACTGTGTGCCTCGATGGCACAGCAGGGAGCGCTGAGCAAGGGAGCCGGGGCGGTCGGCGGCGTCTTCACCCAGGTGGGGGTGATGATGATCCTCGCCGTGCGGACGGTGGTCTCCGCGGTGAGACCTCCCTTCCCCTACGGAGAGGAGCTCGTCTGGCAATTTCTTTTCGTGCTGAGGCTCTCCTGGTTCCCGCTCATAATCTCGACTTTCGCCCTCAACTTCGGTGCCCCTGGACTGCAGGCGGCCGGCATCCTCTCCCTGTTCGGCGCGCTCGATCGCCTCGGCGGGTTCTTCGTAGTGATCGCGATCCGCTGGGTCGGGCCCCTCGTCACTGCCGTGGTGGTGGCAGGCGTCGCCGGGACCGCGATCACCGCCGACCTCGGCGCCCGCAAGATCCGCGAGGAGCTCGACGCTCTGCAGGTGCTCGGCGTCGACCCGGTCAAGAACCTGGTGGTGCCGCGCTTCCTGGCGCTGATGGTGGTCACCGCCCTGCTCGACATCTTCGCGATCGTCATGGGCCTCAGCGCCGGCATCGCCGCTGAGCTGCTCTACCACCAGCCGCTTGGAGGCTTCTTCGCCACCCTCTTCACCAACGCCACGATCACCGACCTCTGGGCCTCGGTCCTGATGTGCACGATGTTCGGAGCGATCGTCGCCGTCGTCTGCTCCTACAAGGGGATGTCGGCATCCGGTGGGGCCGCCGGCGTCGGTCGCGCCGTCAACCAGGCGGTGGTGATCGCCCTGGTCGCGGTCTTCTTCTTCCAGTTCGTCGTCAGCTCGGTCATCCTCGCCACCAATCCCGAACTCCAGGCGGTCCGGTGAACGCCTGGCTGGAAGTCCCGCGCAACTGGCTCGATTCCTTCGGCGAGATCGGCCGTTTCGGCCTTCGGGTGGCTGGGCAGGTCTACTCGGGGCGGGCGTTCAAGTTCTTCGGGGAGAGCCTGCGCCAAGCGGGCATCCTCATCTTCGGCTCTGCCCTGATCATCTGGGCCTTCGTCTTCATCCTCGGTCTCCAATGTGGCCTCCAGGGCGCCTATTTCAACCGCTCGATCGGCGCGCCATCGCTGGCCGGTCTGTTCTCGGCCTATTGCGATCTGCGGGAGGGACTGCCGTACGCATTCGGGTACATCCTCTCGGCCAAGGTGGGGACCGGAATCGTCGCCGAGATCGGCGCGATGCGGATCTCCGACGAGATCGATGCGCTCGAAGTGATGGGGATTCAGCCGCTCACGTTCCTCTGCGCGACTCGCCTGCTGGGGGCCTGGATCGCGATCCCGTTCCTCTACATGGTCGGAATCGGGCTGATCTACGCCGCCAGCTATCTGTCGGTGGTGCAGCAGGTCGGCGACGTTTCCTCGGGCGGCTATCTGCTGATCTTCTGGATGTACCAGAGTCCCCCGGACGTGATCTTCAGCCTGATCAAGGGGATGGTGATGGCGACCGTGATCGTGCTGGTCGGCTGCTATTACGGCTACACCGCCTCCGGCGGCCCCGTCGGCGTCGGCACCGCCACCGCCAAGTCGATGGTCTTCAACATCGTCGCCGTCCACATCATCGGCATGCTCGGCACCGTGATCTTCTGGGGCGCCAACCCCAGAGCCCCGATCGGGGGCTGATCAGCCGCCTTTGATGACGAGCGTCAGGATCGCTCCGACCATCGTTGCGACCAGTATGTAGTTGCCGCGTTGGAAGGTGGAGTGAAAGGCGCTTATCTCCTGCCTGAAGCTCTTGAGTTCTGCGGTGTTCGCGGCGATTCGACGGTCCACTTCTTTGAGTTGCCGATTCGTCTCGTCTTTGCCTTCCGTGATTCGACGGTCGACATCTTCGAGACGGCGGTCCGTGTCCTTCGACGTCTCCGTGATTCGGCGGCCGACTTCTTCGAGACGGCGGTCCGTGTCCTTCGACGTCTCCGTGATTCGACGGTCGACTTCTTTCAGCTGACGATTCGTATCCTGCGCCGTTTCCGCTATGCGTCGATCGACGTCAACGAGCCTTTCGTCGACCCGGGCGAACTTTTCGTCGACTCCATCGAATCGTTCGTCGATCCGCGTGAAGCGCTCGTTCAGGACTTCGTCGGGGGGCGCCATCGTCCGCATACTTGCACCCTACAGATCAAGATGCAACTTTTTGTCGTAGGAAGAAAATTCTTTGAAGATCTTCTGTGACAGAAGCGAGACCTCTGCCGCTAGCGGTGCTTGCGGAAGGTCTCTTCTACCCAGCGGTAGCCGGGGCGGTCGCTGAGTTCGTCGCGGAAGCTGTCGAAGGCGGGGGGTCGGGGAAGGTCGGGTGAGAGGGGCCCCTCGGGCGGGATGACCACCGGGTAGAAGAGCGAGGCGGCGGTGACGTCGGCGACGCTGAGCCGATCGCCGACGAGGAACTCGCCGTCGCCCTGGGCCAGCTCGGCCTCGAGCTTGTCGAGCGCCGCGACGATTGCCTCGCGCGCTCGTTCGGCGTCCTCGTCGCTGTCTGCCCCCCAGCGCAGGCTGGTGTAGGTGCGGGCGTAGGCGCCGACCACCGGCTTCGCCCTGCCCAGCGGCCCCGGCACGCTTTCGGCGGCGATCTTGGCGAAGAGCTCGGGCTCCTGGATCAGGTCGTGGAAGGGCAGCAGCCGCGCGTGGGGACCGAGGTTCTCGTCGAACCAGTCCTCCAGCTCGAGTGCGCGCTCGCGTTCGTCCGGCTTCGAGGGGTAGAGCGGACGGTCGGGGTGCTTCGCCTCGAGGGCGGCGACGATCGCGGTCGAGTCGCCGATCGTGCGCCCGTCCATCTGCAGGACAGGGAAGGTCGGCTGGCCGCCGCGGGTAAGGAACAGCGCGATCGGGATGTGCATTCCCGGCAGCGGCGTGCGGCGGACGTGGTCGATTCCCTTGTGCTCGAGCGCCCAGCGCGCCTTCTCGCTGTAGTGCGAGACCTCGATCTGCCAGAGGACCGGCTTCTGTCCCGATTGCATCGCCATCGTCTGCCTGCCAGCATAAGCGCGTGGCGCTGCTGAGTGACGCGGAGATAGAGGAGAGGCTGGCTGGGCTCTCCGGCTGGGGGCGCTCCGGCGAGGCGATCGAGAAGTGCTTCGAGCGCGGCGACTTCGTCGGCTCCGTCGAGTTCGTCTCCAAGCTGGTCGAGCCGGCGGAGGCGATGAACCACCACCCCGACGTGGCGATCTCCTGGGACCGGGTGACGGTGACGATCTCGACCCACTCCGAGGGTGGTCTCACCGCCGCCGACTTCGAGCTGGCCGGGAAGATCGACGCGCTGGCCTAGATCTAGCGTGGAGCCGACCGTCTGATGGCGAAGCGGAAGAAGCAGAGACGCCCGCGCGAGAAGCCGTCGACCGTCGACTACGCCGACCCGGAGGGCAACGTACTCACCCTGCGCCAGGCGCTGAGCGCCGGGACGATCGCAAAGGTGGAAGAGGGGCTGGCGAGCGCGGCGGCCTCGCAGGACGACGCCTGGCGGCGCCGGTCCGAGCTCCTCTTCGAGCGCCTGGCGGTGCGCTGGGAGATAGCCGGGCTGCCATTGGGCGACCAGAAGATGCTGCTCGGCCGCTACCGGATGGCCGACGCCGAGACCCAGCGCTGGGTGCGAGAGACGATCGCCCGGCACCTCGAAGAGCACATTCCCGAGCTCGCCGGCTAGCCGTGGCCGAGGAGCTGCGGATAAACGAGGGGCTCTCGCTGCCGCTGGCGGAGATCGAGCTGCGCGCCAGCCGCTCCTCCGGCCCCGGCGGCCAGCACGCCAACGTCACCGCCTCGCGCGTCGAGGCGGTCTTCGACGTGCATGCGTCGAGCACGCTGACGCCTTCGCAGCAGGCGCGGATCGCCGCCCGGCTGGGCCCGCGGGTCACCGCGTCGGCTCAGGACACGCGCTCGCAGCTGCGCAATCGCGAGCTGGCGCTCGAGCGGCTCGCGGCACGGCTCGCGCACGCGCTGGAGGTGCGCCGCCCGCGCACGGCGACGCGCCCGACACACGCGAGCAAGCGCCGCCGGCTGGAGGCGAAGAAGCGGCGCGGCGAGATCAAGCGCGGCCGGCG
>JBIOWB010000032.1:0-3323 GCA_044868125.1 Solirubrobacterales bacterium | reverse complement strand
GGCGGCGGGAATTCGCGCCAGCTCGTCGTGGCCGCGGCCAGCGTCAGCCCCAGGATCATCCGCGAGGTGAGGCTTCTCGAGCGCACGAGGACCCACGTGGTCGTGCGAGGCGCGGGTCACGGCTCCTCTCGCGGCAATATCACGATCTCGGTCCCGGCTCGCACGCCGGGACTCGGCCCCAGTTCACCCCTGGGCGAGGCGAGCGCCTCGCCTCCTCCGCCTCCTGCACCCGCGCCTGAGCCGACTCCCGCGCCGCCACCGCCGCCGCCTCCACCCCCGCCTCCGCCTCCTCCCCCGCCCCCACCTCCGCCTCCGCCTCCTCCCCCGCCTCCGCCTCCGCCCCCACCTCCACCTCCGCCCCCGCCTCCGCCTGCGCCCGCGCCGCCTCCTCCGCCTGCTCCTCCGCCTCCGCCGCCGCCTGCTCCGCCACCCCCGCCTCCGCCGGGGTCGCCTCCGCCACCTCCGCCTGCGCCGCCACCCCCACCCTCACCTCCGCCTCCGCCGGGGCCTCCCCCGCCACCGCCACCGCAGGCGATGCCCGCGGCTGCCGACGTGCAGACGCAGAACAACGGGAACAAGGCGGGCAAGGCCCAGAGCGGCGACACGATCACCTTCACCTTCGCGGGCGCCGTCGTCCCGTCGCTCGTCCTGGCAGGCTGGGACGGCAGCGCGACCCTGGTCACCGTCCACTTCGAGAACAACGCCAAGAACGACGTGCTGACCGTCCGGGACTCGCTCGGCTCGACCCTCGCCGCGCTGGGCTCGGTCAGCCTCGGTGGCGACTACTCGTTCACGGTCGATTTCAACTTCTCGGTCATGACGGCCAGCGGGAACACGGTCACCGTCTCCCTCGGCCTCCTCAGCGGCAAGGTGAAGGAACGGCCGAACGCGACGACGATGGTCTGGACTGGGCCGACGAACACGGTCACCGAGTCCGGGCCGGCCGACAAGGAATTCTGAGACTCCGTTTCGAGCGTAATCGCTCAAGCGGGCCGTTTCCGAGGCCGATAAGCGTCACATGAGCCCTGCGGCCACCGCTGCCAGCGCTGCGGCCGAGCAGCAACGCGCCGGCCGGCGTCGCCGTGCCAAGCCGCCGGTCGAGCGGAGGGCGGGAATCCAGCTCCTGGTCGGCGTGCTGATCGTCGGCGCGATCCCGGTCGCCTCGACCGTGCGGATCCTGGAGGCGAACGCACTCCGCAACGAGCGCGCACATGCGGACGCGGCTCTGCGTGCTGAGCTGCAGAGCGGGCTGCGCGAGCTCAGCCGGCTCGGTGACGACTCCTCGACCCGCGCCGCCGACCTCGCCCGCTCGCCCGATGTCCAGCGCGCGTTCATCGCGAAGCAGCCCGCCAAGCTGGCGCGCATCGCGTCCGGCCAGCCGGGTGTCTCCTTCTTCCTCGGCAGCCGGCGCGTAGGCGCGCGTGTCTCCGGCGAGGCGCTCAGACGCTCGGTCTGGCTGACCGTCGACGGCCACCGGATCGGCAAGGTCGTCGCATCGGTGCCTCTGGGCCCCCAGCTCTCGAGTCGACTGACCCAGGACGCGCCGCATGCCAAGGGCGACCGGCTCGTGATCGCACGACGTGGCCGCGTCGTCGGGACGGCGCTCACGTTCTCGACGAAGGGGCAGACGGTCGGCCTTGGCGGCCACGGCTATCGCTCGCTGGCCGCCCGAATCCCGGATGCCCAAGCCCTGCGGCTGCTCGCGTTGCGGCCCGAGCGGGCGATCCAGGACAGGGTGGCGCCGTACAAGGCGCGCGTCCGTTACGCGGCGATCGGATCCTTCGCGCTGCTCGTGCTGATCGCCCTGCTCTTCGCGGGCCCCATCCTGCGCACGATCGGCGACTTCCGTCGCGTCGCCTCGCAGGCGGCCACCGACGGGCTCACGGGTCTGGCCAACCGCCGCATGTTCGACGAGGAGCTCGCACTCGAGTGGCGGCGCGCCCACCGGATCGGTGACTCGCTCGCCCTGATCCTGATCGACCTCGACGACTTCAAGAAGGTCAACGACACCTACGGGCACCCGGCCGGCGACGCGGTCCTCCGGACGATCGGCGAGATCCTCGGCAAGGGCGTGCGCCAGATCGACCTCGCCGCGCGCTACGGGGGCGAGGAGTTCGTCGTGCTCGTGCCGGAGACCAACCTCGAGGGCGCGTTGCAGCTCTCGAAGCGGCTCCGCCTCGCGATTTCGAGGTCGCGCACCGAGCTAGCGGACGGTCGCCTGCTCAAGGTGACAGCCAGCTTCGGCGTTGCGGTCAAAGGTGAGATCGCGTCGGCTGAGAAGCTCGTCGCCGCCTCCGACGAGGCGCTCTACGAGGCGAAGCGGGCGGGGAAGAACCGCGTCGTTGCCGCGGACAAAGACGTGAAGACCGAGAAGAAGGCGCCGGCTCCGAAGAAGAAGGCTCCGGCTCCGAAGAAGAAAGCGCGTGCCACAATCAAAGAAGATGCGGGTCTCGGCGAAGGTGGACTACGCGCTGCGCGCGGGCGCGGAGCTGGCGGCGTCGGCGAACGGCGGGCCCCAAAAAGGCGAGCGAATCGCCCAGGCCCAAAAGATCCCGCTTAAGTTCCTCGAGAACATCCTCCTCGACCTCAAGCACGCGGGACTCGTGCAAAGCCAGCGCGGGGCCGAGGGCGGCTACTGGCTGGCGAAGGAGCCCGCCGAGATCTCGCTTGCCGACGTGATCCGCGCCGTCGAGGGCCCGATCGCCAACGTGCGCGGCGAGCGGCCGGAGCAGGTCGAGTACCGCGGGGCGGCCGAGCCGCTGCGCGACACGTGGGTCGCAGTGCGCGCGAACCTGCGCGCCGTCCTGGAGACGGTGACGCTCGCCGACCTCGCCGCCGGAAAGCTCCCGGACGAGGTCGCCGAGATCGCGGCCGACCCCGACGCCTGGCTGCCGCACTAGAGGAGGGCCTGGCGAACCTCACTCGTCGTCGGGGTGCGCTGGCCGTTCCGAGGCAAGGACGCAGGGAGTGCTCGTAGCCAGAGGCTACGGGTGCGACCGAGGACGCGGCCTCGGGGCGGGCAGGGCGGCCCGACGGCACAGGCTAGGTTTCGTCAAGCCCTCCTTCATAAGCCGAGAGGCCCTCGTGGGCCTCTCGAAGCTGCCGCTCTCCCCAGTCGAAGACCCTCTGCACCTACAACCTCGGCCGCGAACGCCGGCGGCTTGCCACTGAGTCGGGTGAACGTGTCGCTACCCGCTCGCGCGGCCGCTCAGCGTCACGTCGATCGTGAGCCTCTTGCCCTCCCGGACAACGGCCACGGCAACCCGGTCGCCCGACTTGTGCCGGCGCAGCGCCGCCAGCAAGTCCTCGACGCTGCGCACCGG
>JBIOWB010000031.1:0-6504 GCA_044868125.1 Solirubrobacterales bacterium | reverse complement strand
GGAGCCGCTCAGCCGGAACGCTTTCGTCGTGTCCAGCGGCCTTTCCAGCAATCCGTGCTGGAGGTCCCAGGTCGCCCAGGCCCTGAGAACAGGTGGGTCGAACGGGCGTGGGCGGAGGACCGGCAGCAGCGCCTTCATCTGGGCTTCCTGGTCGGCGCGTTCGAGGTTCTTGTTGTCGGCCAGCAGGTCGTCGAGCGCGGCTTCGGGCTCTTCCGCCGCGAATTCGTAGCCGCGGCGGGTTGCCGACCCGACGGCGTCGACCAGCTCCGGGTCGCTCTTCAGCAGCTTCTCGGACGTGGCCAGCACCAGCTCGGGGTAGGGCGGAGCGCCGAAGTCGTCGACCTTGAAGACGCGGATCGGGACGCCCTGGCGGCGCAGCGCCACCGCCTCGGCGTTCCAGAAGCCGGTCGCGGCCGCGACCTTGCCGGCCGCCAGCGAGGGCACCGCGGTGAAGCCGATCGTCACCTCGTCGACCTTGGCCGGGTCGCCGCCGTCGGCATCGACCTCGGAGTCGACAACCGCTTCGTCGGAGGGCAGCCCGCTGACGCCGACCCGCTGCCCCTCGAGGTTGCGGGGGCGGTGGACGGGCCCGTCGCCGCGGACGATCACCGCCGCCAGCGGGCGTTGGACGATCGGCATCACGCCGACCAGGGGGATGCCCTTCTCGCGGGCGATGCCGAGGTCGTGGACGTCGAGGATCGCGAACTCGACCTTGCCGGCGCCGAGCAGCTTCGGCGCGTCGGTCGATTCCCCCGGCGGCTGCACCGTCAGGTCGACCCCGGCGTCCTCGTAGAAGCCCTTTGCCTGCGCCGCGTAGATGCCGCCGTGGACGGCGTTGGGGGTGAAATCGAGCACGAGCGTCGCGCCTTTCGGCGCGCCCGGTTCAGCACCGCTTCCCCCGCAGCCGGCGAGGCCGGCGAGCGCGAGAGCGGTCGCCAGCAGCGCGACAGCCCTTCTCATTCGGTCGCGAAACCTATTTCATCCAGCGAATATGAGTACACTGCCGCCGCTTACCTGATCACGGGAACCGAGGAGGAAAGAGTGCAGGAGAGAGGTCTAGCCGCATATTTGGCTGAGTTGATCGGCACGTTGCTGCTGGTCTTTTTCATCAGCAGCGTCGTCATCCTTTTTGTCTCGACCGGTGGTCAGGCCCAGTTCGGATCTGACTTCGCCGTCGTCGGCCTCGTCCATGCATTCCTGCTGTTTGGCCTGATCGTCATGTTCGGCGTGGTCAGCGGCGGACACTTCAACCCGGCAGTGACGCTGGGGGCGCTGGCGATTCGTCGCATCCGGCCACTCGACGGGGTCATCTACATGCTGGCCCAGCTCTCCGGCGGCGTTCTCGGCGCGCTTCTCGCCAAGGGCCTCCTGCTCGACGAGGGGCGGGCAACGCACTACGGCGCCGCGCAGGTGAGCGGGCTGCTTGCCGGCAACTTCGCCGGCTCCGTCGTCGAGGCGATCGGCACCTTCGTCCTCGTCCTCGTCATCCTCACCGCGGTCTACTCGGAGAAGAGCTTCAAGGAGTGGGCGCCGCTGGCGATCGGCACCACCCTGGGCTTCATCGTCATGGTCGGTGGCCCGCTCACCGGCGGCAGCTTCAACCCGGCCCGCTGGTTCGGCCCGGCGCTCGTCGGCAACGAGTGGGGCGGCGTCTGGCCCTACCTCGCCGGCCCGATCGTCGGTTCGCTGCTTGCCGCCGCTGTTTACCGGTTCGTGCTCGAGCCGGGCGGACTGCCGCCGACGGAACCGCCGGAGCACGTCCGGCCACCGGTCCCGAAACGGTCGACGCCTACCAGCGACAAACCCGCCGACTGAGGCAAGGCTTCGCAAGCGCCACCCGACCGGGTGGCGCTTTTTCTATCCCTGCCACCCCCGGCCGTCTGGTCGTGCCCGGCGGGCTGTTGCAGTAGCTTGAGCGCGTGCGCAGGGTCACCTTCTCCCGCAACTACACGCTCTCGCTCTCCCGCACCTGCCAGTGCTACTGCAAGTACTGCGCCTTCGCCACCCACCAAGCGCACATCCACGCCCCCGCTGACGTCGAAAGCCAGCTCGACCAAGCACTGAAACGCAACGCCAAAGAGCTGCTGGTTCTGACCGGCGAGCGGCCCGAGGTCAACCCCGTCATCGCCGAACGCCTGGCCGCCTGGGGCCACGACGACTTCACCGGCTACGTCATCTGGGCCTGCGAACGCGCCCTCGAACGGGGGATGCTTCCCCACACCAACATCGGCGTGCTGGACAAGGGGGACCTGGCCCGCTTGCGCGAGGTCACCGCCTCTCAGGGCCTGATGCTGGAGTCCATATCTGAGCGCCTGATGGAGACCGTCCACGCCGGTTCTCCCACCAAGCACCCGAACGCTCGCCTGGCCACGATCGAAGCCGCTGGCGAACTGAAGATCCCGTTCACGAGCGGCATCCTTGTCGGCATCGGCGAGACCGAGCAGGAGCGCGTCGAATCCCTGGAGGCGCTTGCCGCCAGCCACCAGCGCCACGGCCACCTGCAAGAGGTGATCCTCCAGAACTTCGTCCCCCACCCGCGCTACTACGGCGCCGAGGTTGCTGAGATCGCGAACGAGGCTTCGCTCAGACGTTGGGGCGGCGACGTGGGTGACCCCTCCGTCGCAAGAGAGGTGGAGGCTCCTCCGGGGTCACCCACGTCGGCGATGCCGGCGTGGGCGGAGCCCGTGGGGATTGAGGAGATCAAGCGTCTGATCCGCGAGTGTCGCCGGTTGATGCCAGGTGTCGGGATCCAGATCCCGCCGAATCTCTCAGAGCATTGGCCCGAGCTGGTGGAAGCTGGAGCCACTGATCTCGGGGGTTTGTCGGCCAACGGCGACCACATCTCGCCCGAGGAGCCGTTCCCGTCGCCACATCAGGTGCGGAAGGAGCTGGCACCGCGGGGCTACGCCCTCACCGAGCGGTTGTGCGTCTACCCCCAGTACATGGACCCGAAGTGGATGGAGCAGGGGGTCCTCGACGTGATCAAGCTGAAGTACTGGTCGTTCATCCCGAGGCGGGGGTCGGGGCGGCGGTCGGAAGAGACAATCGCGCCGTGGCTCGCCGAGAAGGCAATCGCCAAGGGCCGGGAGGGGGAGCTGCTGTCGGAGGACGAGCTGACGGCTCTGTTCGCCGAGACGCGGCCGGAGGCGATCGAGGAGATGCGGGTCGCCGCGGACGAGCTGCGGGCGGAGCTGGCGGGGGACCGGGTCACCTTCGTCGTCAACCGCAACATCAACTTCACCAACGTCTGCCTGGTCGGCTGCGCCTTCTGCGGGTTCGGGCAGGGGCGGCGCTCGCCGGACGCCTACGAAGTCGCCGAGGAGGATTTCGCGGCGCGGGTGCGCGAGGCGGTCGAGTTCGGTGCGACCGAGCTCTGCATGCAGGGCGGCATCCATCCCGACCTGACGCTGGAGGAGTACGGGCGCTGGCTGCGGCTGGCGAAGGAGGTGGCGCCGCACCTGCACCTGCACGCCTACTCGCCGATGGAGATCGACTGGGCCTGCGAGCGCTCGGGCAAGGAGCCGCTGGAGGTCTTCGAGTACCTGCTCGAGTGCGGGCTGGGCTCGACGCCGGGCACCGCGGCCGAGGTGCTCGACGACGGCGTCCGCCAGCGGATCTCGCCGAACAAGCTGCCGGTCGAGCGCTGGGTCGAGATCATCGAGGCCTCCCACCGGGCCGGGTTGCGATCGACCTCGACGGTGATGTTCGGCCACATCGAGGAGCCGCGCGAGCTCGCTCGCCACATGCGGGTGGTCCGGGCGCTGCAGGAGCGGACCGGCGGCATCACCGAGTTCGTCCCGCTCAGCTTCATCCCCTTCAACACGCTGCTCGGGCGCACGCACGGGATCGAGGAGATCTCGATCGAGGAGAACCTCAAGCACACTGCCGCCTTCCGGCTTGCACTCGGCCGCAGCGTCGCCAACATGCAGGCGAGCTGGGTGAAGATGGGGCTGGAGGGGGCGACCGAGGCGCTGCGCTGGGGGGTCAACGATCTCGGCGGCACCCTGATGGAGGAGAACATCTCGCGCATGGCCGGCTCTCAGCACGGGGTCCGGCTGGAGCCTGAGCAGCTGATCGCCGCCGCCCGCGCCGCCGGCCGCGAACCGGCCCAGCGCACCACCCTCTACGAGACGCTCGAGACCTACTAGCGATGCGCGCGATGCTCCTCGAGCAGGCGCGCCGCCCTCTCAAAGCAGTCGAGCTGCCGGATCCGGTCCCGGGTCCCGGCCAGCTGCTGATCGCCGTTGACGCCTGTGGGGTCTGCCGGACCGACCTACACATCGTCGACGGCGAGCTGCGCGAGCCGAAGCTGCCGCTGGTCCCCGGCCATCAGATCGTCGGCACGGTCGCCGGCGCGGGGGAGGGGGCCGAGCGCTTCGCCCCCGGCGAGCGGGTCGGGGTGCCATGGCTCGGCTGGACCTGCGGCGAGTGCCGCTACTGCCGCGCTGGCCGGGAGAACCTCTGCGACGGCGCCCGTTTTACCGGCTATGACCTCGACGGCGGCTACGCCGAGCTGGCGGTCGCCGACCAGCGCTTCTGCTTCGCGATCCCACCGGGGTATCCGGACGAGCAGGCCGCGCCGCTGCTCTGCGCCGGCCTGATCGGCTACCGGGCACTGCGCCTGGTCGGCGACGCGGAGCGGCTCGGCCTCTACGGCTTCGGCGCTGCCGCCCACATCCTCTGCCAGGTCGCGGTGCACCAGGGGCGGCGCGTCTTCGCGTTCACCCGCTCCGGCGACACGGAGACCCAGCGGTTCGCGCGCCAGCTCGGGGCCGAGTGGGCAGGCTCCGCGGAGGAGGCGCCGCCGGAGCCGCTCGACGGCGCGGTCGTCTTCGCGCCGGTCGGCGCGCTGATGCCGGCCGCCCTGCGGGTCAGCGCCAAGGGGGCACGGATCATCAGCGCTGGCATCCACATGAGCGATATCCCCGCCTTCCCCTACGAGATCCTCTGGGGGGAGCGGACGCTGGGCTCGGTCGCCAACCTGACCCGGCGCGACGGCGAGGAGTTCCTCGAGCTGGCGCCGCGGGTGCCGGTGCGGACCGAGGTCGAGGTCTACCCGCTGGCCGAGGCCGAGCGGGCGCTGGGCGACATCCGCGAGGGCCGGCTGCGGGGCGCGGCGGTGCTCGACGTTGTCCTCGGCGACGCTCGATCCAACCCGAACCGAGTAGCGGCAGGGACCGACGAGGACTAGCGGAAGAGGTCCTCGTCGCGGGGGCGGCGCAGGGCCGCGGCCCCGGGGCCGTCGGCGGCCCCGACGTGGTCGCCCAACCCCCGGACGACCGCCGCCGGGACGCCGCTGACCTTGTCGCGGACCAGGTCGGCCGCCGCCGCGGCCTCGTCGGCGATCGCGATCAGCGTCGCCTCCAGCTCGCGCCCCCCGGCGTCCGCTCGACCGCGCCAATCGTCCAGCGGAGCCAACCCGGCGCAGCCGATCGCCACCTCCGCCTGCCCGAGGCGCCAGGCGCGCCCGAAGCTGTCGGAGACGACGACGCCGACCCTCGCTTCGGCCAGAGCGGCGAGTTCGCCGCGGATCCGCCGCGCCGAGGCGTCGGGGTCATCGGGGAGCAGGCAGACGGTGTCCGGCTCGGGCAGATTGGAGCTGTCGATGCCGGCGTTGGCGCAGACCAGGCCGTGCCTGGTCTCGACGATCAGGACGCCCCGCTCGGCCCGCAGCACCTCGCGGCTCTCGTTCAGGATCAGCTCGACCAGGGCGGGCTCTTTGCCCAGCACCGCGGCCAACTTGCGCGCCTTGGCGCTCGGCAGGACGGAGGAGAGCCGGCGGACCTGTCCCTCCGCCTTGGAGACGACCTTCTGGGAGACGACGACGACGTCGCCGTCCTCGAGCTGGGCGCGCGCCGCGATCTCCTCGCCCACCCGCATCCCCGCTTCGAACTCGGGCAGGCCGGCGATCCCGCGCGCCCGCAGTTCGCCTCCACTCATATCCCCAGCGCCTTGGCGGTGCGCCGGGCGCGGCCGGGCTGCGCCTCCAGCTCCCGGGTCAGGGCGATCAGGTCGGCGGGGGTATCGAGATCGAGGCCGAGCGAGGCCAGCTCCTCGACCCCGAAGGGGATGCCGGCCGCGCGGGCCAGGGCGACGTGGCGCGCGCAGCTGCCCTCGCCGAAGGCCGGCACGATCACGCCGGGCGGGCTCAGTGCCAGGGCGTTGGTGCCGGCGCCGTGGCGGTCCGGGACGATGCCGACGTAGCGCTCGGGGACCCCGGTCAGCAGCCGGTCCAGCTCGCGCGGGTCGAGCAGCGGGCAATCGCCCGCCAGCAGCACGACGCAGGCCGCTCCCTCCACCTCCGCCCGCGCGATTCCGGCCAGCGCCGCCTCGACGTGGCCGGCGTCGCCCGGGTCGGGGACCACCTCGGCGCCCGCTTCGCCGGCCAGCTCCTGCGCCAGCGGGTCGCCGCTGACGATGATCGGGGCGGCCGGGAGCCGGGCGATGACCGGCGACCACACCGCCAGCGCGCCGACCACCAGCGCGGCCGTGCCGACGGGGGCG
>JBIOWB010000030.1:0-15171 GCA_044868125.1 Solirubrobacterales bacterium | reverse complement strand
CTCTGCGACCACAGCGAGGCCGTCAACGGCAAGCTCTACCTGACCGGCGGCGGCTGGAACGTCCTCCGCCTCCCCGAGCTGCCCCACGAGTGGTCCTTCTCGATCGGCCTCGGCATCGACGTCGCCTACCACGAGACCAACGACCCCCACGAGCTCGTCGTCTCCGTCCAGGACCCCGACGGCGTCGAGCTCGGCGACGGCCTCACCGCCAACTTCGAGACCGGCCGACCCCCCGGCCTCCCCCAGGGCCAAGAGCAACGTCTCGTAATGTCGATCGCCGCCACCGCCACCTTCGCCACCCCCGGACCCCACGCCGCCGTCGTCACGGTCAACGGCGAGGAGCTGGCACGCTCGCGCTTCTACCTGATGGAGGGCGGCGGGCCCGAGGTCGAGATGGGTTAGCTCCGAGGTTCTTGGGGGCTATAGCCACCCAGGCATGTATCCCTTCAAAGGGGGTAAACCTTTCGACGAACAGAAGTTAGCCCGGCACGCCCGGTGACTCAAAGGCCAGCGCCCCGAACGTCGCCGGGAAGGTCGGCATCTTGTCCTTCTCGCCTCGATCATGCTGGCGGGCAATCGCCGCCGCCTTGATGCCTTGAGCCCGCTCTAGGGTCTCAGCCTGAAGATCGCGCAACTCTTCCCAGCCCTGTTCGTCAAGCGGCATTGACACCCAGCTCAGGTGGCGATCGGGCCGCTTGTCGAAAGTTCCTTGGTAGATCGCCCCCTCGGCGCGGGCGACCAGCATCTGCAAAGTCGAGCGCGAGATATTTCTCCGCTCCTCCCAGCTCAGCAGCTCGAAGTCCTCATCGGTATGAAGCGCCAGCATTTTGCTCCGGTAGATGTGCTCGTTGGCGCCGCGCCTCGGGACCTTTTCGAGCAAGACCACGCAGTCGGCCTCCAGGAGTTGCTTGAAGTGGTAGGCGACGTGTGAGAGCGCGTTCTTCTCGTCGCCTTCGAAGTCGAAGCCGGGCGGCAAAAGACCTCGGCGAAGGAACTGGATCGGGCTGATATCGCCATCGCAGAGCACTTCCAGGATGCGGACGCGAATGGGGTGCTTAAGCGCTTGGCAGACCGACTGCTCATCGGGCGAGCGCCTGTCCGCTCGGCTTTTCCCAGGCCTCTTCGATCCCGCTTTCATGCAGCCCCTCCTGAACAGTTGAATGGTTTAGATCGCGGGAACATAGCCGAATGCGGGGTTGAGTTAAACGCTATTTGCGGGCGTTCCCTTGGTTAGTAGAGCAAGCTCTACTGATTGAACTAGTTCTATTAACGGCCGGGTTCCCCAATCGAGGGAAGGGGGTGAACTCGGATGAAGATCATCGGCGGCGAGCCGGTCCACCCGGCCGCGTCAATCAACAAGGGGGGCTGATTCGGCCTCCCGGTGGCCCTGGCCTTGACCGGGAGTGAAAGGCCGGGGTCACTCCCCTGCACGAATCGGCGCGTGGGGGCTAGCGCTCTACGCCTACGAGCTGCCGGATGCCTGACGGTGGGGGGACTCGGCGGCGCCCTTTCGAGCGCCGCCCGGCCCTGCCTAACTAGGCGAGGGACCGCTCGCGGATGACTTCCAGGCCCCAGTCGATGTCTTCCTGGGTTGGAGGCTCGCGAGAAATGAACACTGCGTGATAGGGAATCTCCTCGCCGTCCTTGGCCAGTTCGTAGCCGGGGAAGGCGTGGGAGAGGTTGCTCAGATCAGTCGCGTCGTCGTCCCAGTGGTGCTGGATGACTTCATCGACCAGGCCCAGTTGCTCCCGGGTCAGCCAGTCGATCCGCGCCTTGCGCTTGGCGACGATCCTCTTTTGGGTGTACATGTAGCGACCGACCTCTTGAACCTCGATGGAACCGGAGTCCTTGAGGTCGCGTTCGGCAAGTAGTTGCTCATCGGCCATCGGGCCGTGAGGCCGCTTCCGGTAGCACGCGCCGGTGAGTGACTCACCGAACTCGGCGAAGGCTCCGAAGTCCGAAAGGAACAAGAGCTTTGCGAGCTTGACGCGGCCGAAGCGGGGGTCGTCACTGGACCTTTCGGCTAGGTAGACGATCAACTCCCGCGTCTGATCTATGGCTGTCTTTGAGGCATGTATCCCCCTAGCCACCCAAAGTTCGGAGTCGCTCTAGTTGAACACGTAGAGCAGCAGGAAGGCGATCACGGCGAAGGCGACCAGGGCGCCCTGGATGCCGCGGTCGCCGGCGACGATTCCGGACATCGAGCGGTCGTCGTTGCGGTCGTAGATCAGGTACAGGTAGCGGAAGATCCCGTAGACCGCGGGCGGGATGGTGAGCATCATCCGGCTGCCGATCAGCGGCGAGTTGACGGTGTAGATCGCGTAGCTGATCACGGTGCCGGTGGTGACCAGGGAGACCATCTGGTCGAGGAAGGGCAGCGAGTAGTGCTCGAGCACGGGGCGGGTCGAGGTTCCTTCGTGCAGCTCGGAGACGGCCTCTTGGCGGCGCTTGGTGAAACCGAGGAAGGCGGCGAGCATGCCGGTGCAGAGCAGCAGCCACTCGGAGGCGTGGGCGTCGACGGCGCTGGCGCCGGCGGCGACGCGGAGGATGAAGAGGCCCGCCAGGGTCATCACGTCGATGATCACCAGCTGCTTGAGGCCGAGGCTGTAGGCGATCTGGGCGATGCCGTAGCCGTCGACCATCAGCCCGACCTGCCAGTTGACGGTGAAGGCGATCGCGATCGCGACGACGGTCAGCACGGGGGCGATCGTCATCGCCGCGCCCTCGGAGATCTCCCCGGCGGCGAGGGGGCGGAACCGCTTCTTCGGGTGCCTGCGGTCGAGCTCGACGTCGAGCAGGTCGTTGACGTAGTAGCCGGCGCTGGAGATCAGGCAGAAGGCGACGAAGGTGACGAATGCCTCGAAGACGTCGTGCGGCTGGTTGAAATTGCCGGAGAAGAGCAGGCCGGCGAAGACGAAGACGTTTTTGATCCACTCTTTCGGTCGCCCCAGCTTGATCGCCGCCCGCAGCGGCGAGCGGCGCGGCACAACCTCGCCGGTCTCAGGCTCGTGCGACTGGCTCGGCTCGACCGGCACGGTGGGCTGTTCGGAGGTGATCGTTTCCATCGACGGACGCGGCTCGGGCATCTTTTCCAGCTACCCGACCAGGAATTCGAGTCGCGAAAGGGTAGCGCCGGGCGCCGTCAATCCCGGTCCTGGTCGGGTTCCTGGATGGCTTCGAGCGCCTCCAAGTCGTCGCGGTCGCGCGCCCGGCCGCTGGCTCGCTTCATGGCCAAGAGGTGCTCCAGCGAGCAGACCCGAAGCGGCAGTCCATCGAGATTGACGTCCTTTCCGTTCCGCTCCAGCTCTTCGTATCTGGGTACCTGAGGGAGTCCTTGGAGGACGTCGATCCGACCCAACTGAGTCTGAACCAGCGTTCTATCCCCGGTCCGCAAGAACGCGGAGATCGAATTGGAGTCGAGGAGGCGCCCACCAACCTCTACCTTCCCCTCGAGTTCCCGCAGGAGGCTGTCAAGTTTCGACAGGTTCTCGCGACTCGGATCGGGGACGACGTCGACGTCCCCCGTGCCCCGTACATATCCCCAAGCGTTGACAGCGAGGCCGCCAACGAGGACAAACCGCACCTCGGCCTCGATCAGGCGCTCCAGCAACTCACGCAGACGCAGCGGATCGGTGCTCAATTGCGCCGGGCGCTCCCGGTGAAGGTGGAAAGGAATTCGCTCAGGGCAAGGCCTTCGGCGAGGTTCACCGCCATGGGCCGTCTCGCGTCTTCACGCAGGCGTCGGCGGCGGGCTTCCTCGTTCGCGCGCCAGCGATCCTCCTGCTGCGAGCCAATCTTCCGCTTTGCGCGTGACATTGCGGTTAAGGGTAGTCAGGGACCGACGAGGACACCGGGGTTGAGCGTACCTGCAGGGTCGAGCTCGGCCTTGGCGGCGCGGAGGGCGGCAGCGAAGGGGGCGGGGCGTTGGCGGTCGTACCAGGGGCGATGGTCGCGGCCGACGGCGTGGTGGTGGGTGATCGTGCCGCCGCCGTCGATAACCGCCTCGGAGACGGCGGCCTTGACCTCGTCCCACTGCTCGACCTCGCCGCCGCGGACCGCCGGGGCGAGGACGGTGAAATAGGGGGCGACGCCGTCGGGATAGACGTGGGTGAAGCGGCAGCTGACGCGAGGTGAGCCGGGGCCGTCGCCGGGAACGCCGCTGACCTCGGAGACCGCCCGGCGCGCCGTCTCCATCACCGTCGCGTGGAAGTCCTCGAAGCGGTCCCAGGTGATCGCCGTCTCGAAGGTCTCGGAGAGGACGCCGCAGGCGACGAAGGTGTCGCGCAGGTACGGGGCGAGCAGGAACGCCCCACGCCAGGTATCGACGGAATCGCCCGCATCTCCCTGGTCGACGGGAGGATTTCCGGTTACATCAGCCGGATTTCGTCCCGTCGGCATCGATTTGCGCACCTTGCCGGGTGCGCCGCCGTGGTCGCGGGCCATCGCCACGGCCAGGTCCATCGGGGCGTCTACGGGGTGGTGGGGGGACTCGAAGCCGAGCAGGAGCAGGTGGCTCTTGCCGTCACCGGCGCCGGTGAAGCCGGCCTCGTCGGCGTCGAGCAGGCGACAGTTGGCGGGATGGAGGCCGGACTGGGCGACCTCGCGGACGGCATCGGCCGCCGCGCCGAAGTCGTCGAACTCGACGCTCACCGACGCCTTGAACTGCGGCCGCGGGCGCACCCGGACCCAGGCCTCGGCGATCGCGCCGAGGATCCCCTCCGAGCCGAGCAGCAACCGATCCGGCGAGGGGCCGGCACCGGATGCCGGTAGCCGCCGGCTCTCCCAGGTCCCGCGCGGAGTGATCGCCCGCACCGACTCGACCAAGTCGTCGATGTGGGTCTCCAGCGTCGCGAAGTGGCCGCCGGCCCTGGTCGCGATCCAGCCGCCCAGGGTCGAGTACTCGAACGACTGCGGGAAGTGGCGGAGGGTGAGCCCCTGCTCGCGCAGCTGATCCTCCAGACCGGCGCCGGTCGCGCCGGCTTGGATCCGCGCCGCCAGCGACTGGGGATCGACCTCCAACACTCGATCCAACCGCCGCAGGTCCATCGAGACCACCGGCCGCTCACCCAGCCGCGGCTCCACCCCGCCGACCACGCTGGTGCCGCCGCCGAACGGGATCACCGCCGCCCCCTCGGCCTCGGCCCAGGAGAACACCGCCTCGATCTCGGACTCGTCGCGCGGGAAAGCAACAAGGTCAGGCGGGTTCTCGAACTTCCCGTAGAAGCCCCGCACCACGTCCCGGTACGCCTTCCCCAGCGCATGAGAGACCCGCTCGTAGCGCCCATCCGAGAACAGATCCCCGAACGCCTCCGGTCGCTTCAGCCGCGACTCCCGCAGCACCACCTCCTCCAGCGGCGCCGGCTTCTCCACCTCCCCCCCGAACCCAAACCGGGATCGGATCCCTTCAGCTGCCTCCCTCAGCTGCGTCGCGCTAGGTGCCTGGTCCTCGTATCCCCAACCCCAATGCTTCAGCCTGCGGTCCATCAGGGGCGCCCGCGAAAGAGGGCGGGGTCCCCCTCTGACGGGCGGATACTCAAAATGCCGGGCTAATTGGCCCGGCATTTGTCCGTCAGAGGGGGACCCCGCCCTCTACCAATGCACGCCTTTCATCAGGTGCGCGAAGGCGATCGCCTCGGTGGACGGCGCTTTGTCGCGCGCCTCGTCCTTCTTCCCCTTCGCCGCCTGTGAGTCGGGGAAGAGCTTGTAGGCGGTGTTGAGGATCGAGTCGCTGGCTTTCGGCGCCACCGCGTACATCAGCTCGCCGAAGGTGCCGAGGCGCGTCGCCACCTTCTTCGGCCGCCGGATCATCGCCCTGGCGATCATCTCCGCCGCCTCCTCGGGCGTGATCGCCGGGAACATGTCGTACATCCGCGTCGGCGCGATCATCGGCGTCCGCACCAGCGGCATGTGGATCGTCGTGATGTGGACGTCGTCGTCGACCACCTCGGAGGCGATCACCCGGCTGAAGGCGTCCAGCGCCGCCTTCGAGGCCACATAGGCGGAGAAGCGCGGCGGGTTGGTCTGCGTCCCGATCGAGCTGATGTTGATGATGTGGCCGCTCTTGCGTGCCCGCATCGCCGGCAGCAGCGCCAGGATCAGCCGCACCGAGCCGAGGTAGTTGAGCTGGATCGTGCGCTCGAAGTCGTGGAAGCGGTCGTAGGAGAGAGCGATCGAGCGGCGGATCGAGCGGCCGGCGTTGTTGACGAGGACGTCGACGTGGCCGTGGTAGGCGAGCACCTCCTCGGCCATCCGCTCGATGTCGTCCATGTCGGAGAGATCGCACTGGTGGACGTGGGCGGTGCCGCCCCCGGCGACGATCTCGTCCTTGGTCTCCTCCAGCTTGTCGAGCGAGCGGGCGACGAGCAGCACCGTCGCCCCCGCGTCGGCGACCTTGACCGCGGTCGCCCGGCCGATCCCCGACGAGGCGCCGGTGATCAGCACGACTTTGCCCCGCACGGCCGCCGAGAGCGAGCGGTCCTTGAACAGGTCGGGGTCGAGGTTGCGCTCCCAGTAGTCCCAGACCCGCGCCGCGTAGCTCTCCAGGGGCGGCACCTCGATCCCCGACCCTTTCAGCGCTTTCTGCGCCTGGGTCGAGTCGAAGCTGGTCGGGTAGTCGACGTAGGCGAGCAGCTCCGGAGGTAATCCGAGCTGGTTCAGCGCCGCCTTCGCCGCCTGCTTGGCCGGCGGCAGCAGCTTCAGCGCGCTCCGCAGCGCCCCGGCCGCCGGCTCGGTCACCTCGGTGCCGACCCGCAGCGCCATCTGCGGCGCGTCGGCGGCCCGGGCGAAGATGTTGATCACCTCGCCGGCCGTGTGCGGACTGGGGTCGGTGAGGTGGAAGGCGCGCCCGTTGAGCCGCGGCTTGTGGGCGATGTGGTCGATCGCCGCGGCGACGTAGTCGACCGGGACGATGTTGATCTCGCCGCCCTCGACCCCGATCGTCGGCAGCCAGGCCGGGGCGACCCGGCGCAGCCGCTGCAGCGCCTTGAAGAAGTAGTAGGGACCGTCGATCTTGTCGATCTCGCCGGTCCGCGAGTCGCCGACCACGACCCCCGGCCGGTAGACCCGCCAGGGCCGCTGGCACTCGTCGCGGACCAGCCGCTCGGACTCGTGCTTGGTCCGGTAGTAGGGGTTGACGTCGAGCCGTTCGGCCTCCTCGAACATCTCCTCGGTCCAGACGCCCTTGTAGAGACCGGCGGCGGCGATCGAGCTGACCTGGTGGAAGCAGCCGGCCTCGAGCGCGCCGGCCAGCTCGATCGCGTGGCGCGTCCCCTCGACGTTCGCGATCTCCTGGGCCCCGGCATCGGCCATCAGGTCGTAGATCGCAGCCAGGTGGAAGAAGTGGTCGATCTCCCCCCGCATCGCCACCAGGTCCTCCTCGGAGACGCCGAGCCCGGGCTGGGAGAGGTCTCCGGTGACGGGGACGATGCGGGCACCGTCGGCGCCAAGGCCGGTGCGCAGCTCCTCAAGGCGGCCGCGCGAGCCCGCTCGCACCAGGGCGTAGACCGTGCCCTCGCGCTGCAGCAGCTTCTCGACCAGGTTGCGGCCGATGAATCCGGTTGCGCCGGTGACGAAATAGCTCATCGGCTTGCAGGGTATCTCCCTTGCGCTGCCGGTAAACCTGTTTCCTTAGACTGGACCCGGAGATGCCAGAGACGGCCACCGTGCAGATCGCGATGCCCGAGATGGGCGAGTCGGTGTCTTCCGGGATCGTGCTCGAGTGGCATGTCTCCGAGGGGGATTCGGTTGCCGAGGGCGACACGGTGGTGGAGATCTCAACCGACAAGGTCGATGCTGAGATTCCAGCCCCCGCCAACGGAGTGATCACCAAGCTGCTTGCCTCCGTCGATGACGAGGTCAAGGTCGGCCAACCGCTCGCGGAGATGGAAGCGTCGACCGACGCGGCGTCTCCCGTGGGTGACGGCGCAGGGGGGACTCCAGCCGGCGTTGCCGGTGGGGGTGGGTCCCCTGCCGCGGCAGGACCCGCTGGCAACGGCGCTTCGTCGACCGACGTTCGCGCCACGCCGCTGGCTCGGAGGGTCGCCGAGGCCAACGGCGTCGATCTCGCCTCGGTCAGTGGCTCGGGTCCTGGCGCCAAGGTGACCAAGGAGGACGTTCTGGCTCACGGCAACGGTGCGACGGCCGCGCCGCAGGGCGAGGCCAGGCAGCTCCGTGGCGCTGCCGCGATGCTCGCCAACGCAATGGACGGAAGCCGGGCCGTCCCGACGGCCACCTCGCTTCGGACGATCGCGGTCGACACCCTCGACGCCAAGCGGAAGGCGATCAACGCGGTGCTGAAGGAGCGCGGGCTGAAGGTCTCCTTCACCCACCTCGTCGCCTGGGCGATCGTGCAGGCGACCAAGGAGTTCCCGGTGATGGTCCGGGTCTTCGAGCAGCGCGACGGCAAGCCGTTCGCGCTGGAAGGCAACCCGGTCAACCTCGGGATCGCCGTCGACGTCGAGAAGAAGGACGGCACCCACAGCCTCATGGTCCCGGCGATCAAGGGCGCCGACGAGCTCGACTTCCACGGCTTCCACACCCGCTACGAGGAGCTGATCGCGAAGACGCGCGAGAGCAAGCTCTCCGCCGACGACTTCCAGGGCACCAACATCAGCCTCACCAACCCGGGCGGGATCGGCACCGTCGCCTCGGTCCCGCGCCTGCTCAGCGGCCAGAGCGCGATCATCGCCACCGGCTCGATCGCCTACCCACCGGAGTGGAGCCACGCCTCTCCGGAACGGATCAAGCAGCTCGGCGTCTCGAAGGTGATGACGCTGACCTCGACCTACGACCACCGCGTCATCCAGGGCGCCGAGTCGGGCGCCTTCCTGCGCCGGGTCGAGCAGTTGCTGCAGGGCGAGGACGAGTTCTACGAGTCGGTCGCCCGCGACCTCGACTTCGACGACCCGGGTGCCGTCACCAAGGCCCACCCCGCCTCGGCCTCGGCGCCGCCGCTGGGCGCCGGCCCGCCGAGCGCCGAACCGACCACCGCCCCGGGCCAGATCGACGAAGAGCTGCTGCAGGCGGTGCAGGCGGCGACCTCGCTGCTCAAGGCCTACCGCACCCACGGCCACCTGGCCGCCCACTTCGACCCGCTCGGCTCCGCCCCGAAGGGCGACCCGGCGCTGCAGCCCGAGAACGTCAACCTCACCCCCGAGCTGATGGCGAAGATCCCGGCGTCGATCCTGCGGATCGGCGTCGACGGCGAGACCCTGCTCGAGGCGCTGCCACGGATGCGCGAGGTCTACTGCGGCACGATCGGCTACCAGGTCGAGCACCTCTCCTCGCACCAGCAGCGGATCTGGCTGCGGGAAATGATCGAGACCGGCGCCCATCGCCAGCCCCTCGGCGACGAGGAGAAAAAACGCCTGCTGGACCGCCTGATCGACGTCTTCCAGTTCGAGCGCTTCCTCGAGAAAACGTATCTGGGGCAGAAGATGTTCTCGATCGAGGGGCTCGACGTGGTCGTGCCGATGCTCGACGAAGTCGTCACGCTCTCGCAGCGGGCGAGCGCCGAGGAGGTCGTCTTCGGGATGGCCCACCGTGGCCGCCTCAGCGTCCTCGCCCACAACCTCGGGCGCTCGGTCGAGTCGATCCTCGCCGAGTTCGAGGGCTCGAAGCAGATCGACGCGGTGAAGGCGGTGGCGGCGATCCCCCACGGCGGCACCGGCGACGTCAAGTACCACTACGGCCACCGCGGCGTCTACGAGACCGCCGACGGCAAGAAGATTTCGGTCCGGCTCTACCCGAACCCGAGCCACCTCGAGTTCGTCGACCCGGTCGTCACCGGCGGCACCCGCTTCCTCCAGCAGGACTTCGAGGGCCCACATCTTTCCCACGACCCGGTGCGGGCGGTGCCGGTGCTGCTGCACGGCGACGCCGCCTTCCCCGCCCAGGGCGTGGTCGCCGAGACGCTCAACCTGCAGGCGCTGCCGGGCTACACGACGGGCGGCACGATCCACCTGATCCAGAACAACCAGGTCGGCTTCACCACCGACCCCGACGAGGCGCGCTCCACCCCCTACGCCGCCGACATGGCGAAGGGTTTCAACGTGCCGATCATCCACGTCAACGCCGACGACGTCGAGGCCTGCATCTCGGCGATCCGCCTGGCGATGGCCTACCGCGAGCGCTGGTGCCGGGACATCGTCATCGACGTGATCGGCTACCGCCGCTACGGCCACAACGAGACCGACGAGCCCGCCTACACGCAGCCGACGATGGCGACGAAGATCAAATCGCACCCGCCGGTCTCCGAGATCTACGCCGAGCGGCTGATCGAGGAGGGGACGGTCTCCGCCGAGGAGGTCGGGCGCCTCTCCGACGAGCGCCACGCCGAGATGTCGGCGGCGCTGAAGGCGCTGCGCGAGAAGATGGAGGCGGGCGAGTACGAGGACCCGACCGTCACCGGCGCCACCACCAGCACCGGCGAACTGCTCGACCGCACGGCGAGCCCCCCGGTCCACACCGCGGTCGAGGCCGCGAAGCTGCGCCACCTCAACGAGGAGCTGCTGAAGACGCCCGAGGGCTTCAACGTCCACCGCAAGCTGCGCCGCCCGCTGGCGCGCCGGATCGAGGCGCTCGAGCAGGGCGCGATCGACTTCGGCCAGGCCGAGGCGCTGGCCTTCGCCTCGCTTTTGACCGACGGGGTTCACATCCGCCTCACCGGCCAGGACACCGAGCGCGGCACCTTCTCCCACCGCCACCTCGTCCTCCACGACGAGAACACCGGCCTCAATTACACGCCGATCCAGAACCTCGAGGACGCCACGGCGCCGTTCGAGCTGTACAACAGCCCCCTCTCGGAGGCCGCCTGCCTCGGCTTCGAGTACGGCTACTCGGCGGCGAACCCGAACGCGTTGGTGCTCTGGGAGGCCCAGTTCGGCGACTTCGCCAACGCCGGCCAGGTGATCGTCGACAGCTTCATCGTCGCCGGCGAGTCGAAGTGGGGGCAGACCAGCCGGCTGACGCTGCTGCTGCCGCACGGCTACGAGGGCTCGGGGCCGGAGCACTCGAGCGCGCGGATCGAGCGCTTCCTCGCGCTCGGGGCCGAGGGCAACATCCGCATCGCCAACCCGAGCACCGCCGCCCAGTACTTCCACCTGTTGCGCCGCCAGGCGCTGATCAAGAAGGCGCGGCCGCTGATCGTCTTCACCCCGAAGGGGCTGCTGCGCCTCGACCGCGCCACCGCCAGCCTCGACGACCTGACCGAGGGCGAACTTCAGTTCATCCTCGACGACCCGACCGCGGCCGAGCGCAGGGAGAACGTCGAGCGCCTCGTCCTCTGCAACGGCAAGGTCTACTACGACATGGACGCGAGCGACCGTCGCGCCGCCGCCGAGAACGTCGCGATCGCCCGGGTCGAGGTGCTCTACCCGTTCGCCAAGGAACAGCTGGAGCGGCTGATCGCCTCCTACCCGAACCTGAAGGAGATCGCCTGGGTGCAGGAGGAGCCGCGCAACATGGGCGCCTGGAAGGTGATGTCCCGCCGCATGCCCGACATCCTCCCCGAGGGCGTCGCCCTCACCTACATCGGCCGTCAGGGCCGCGCCAGCCCGGGCGAGGGCTACTCGGGGGCGCACGCGCGCGAGCAGGAGCGCATCGTCCTCACCGCGCTGACCGCGGGCAGTTAGCCGACGATGGCTGGACGGCCGCTCGAGAAGCCCGTCCCGCGCGAGCTCTTCGTCCGGGTCAAGCTGCTCTCGTGGATCGAGCTGGGGATCTTCAGCGGCCTGATCGCCTTCTGGCTGCTGCCGGGGTTCGAGACCGTGACGATGCTCTTCGGCTGGGCGCACGGGCTCGGCTTCATCGCCCTCTGCGTGGTGATCTGGGTCGCCTGCATCCGCAAGGAGGCCCCCTACACGCTGCTCGCCGCCACCCTCACCCCCGTCGGCCCGGTCGGCAGCGTGATCGGGATCGAGTTGATCGAGCGCAAGGGCTGGGGAGTCGCCGTACATCCCCGTTCCCAAGAAGCCGCCGGGGAAACCGCGCCAGAACGGGGCTAAAACGCTCGATCACGCTTGACCGTGCGGGGAAGAGCCGCTATAGCTAAACCCTGACTGTTCCTCAGGGCAGTCCCGCCAGGGGGAACGGCCGCGTCGGCATCCCTCCCTGGCTACCGACGCGCAGGTGCAGTGAGGGTCGCGCGGACCCCCCTGCCTCCCGCGGCCCCGCTGCGCCTACCCTTTCAGCTTGCGCAGCACGGCCTGAAGGATTCCGCCGTTGAGGAAGTAGGTGACCTCGTTCGGCGTGTCCAACCTGACCGTCGCCTCGAACCGCTTCTCGGAGCCGTCGTCGGCGCGGGCGGTGACCGTCACCCGCTTCGCCCCACCGTCTTCGAGGTCGCCGACGTCGAACGTCTCCTCGCCGCTGAGGCCGAGCGAGGCGACGCCCTCGCCGGCGGCGAACTGCAGCGGGAGCACCCCCATCCCGATCAGGTTGGAGCGGTGGATACGCTCGAAGCTCTCGGCGATCACGGCGCGGACCCCGAGCAGCTTCGTCCCCTTCGCCGCCCAATCGCGCGAGGAGCCGGAGCCGTACTCCTTCCCGGCCAGCACCACCAGCGGCACCCCTTCGTCGGCGTACTGCATCGCGGCGTCGTAGATCGTCGTCTCCCCGCCGTCGGGGAAGTGGCGGGTGTGGCCGCCGGCTTTGTCGACCAGCTGGTTGCGGAGGCGGATGTTGGCGAAGGTGCCGCGGATCATCACCTCGTGGTTGCCGCGACGCGAGCCGTAGGAGTTGAAGTCCTTCGCGTCCACGCCTCGGTCCGTCAGCCAGCGACCGGCGGGACTGTCCCTTTTGATCGCCCCGGCGGGCGAGATGTGGTCGGTGGTGATCGAGTCGCCGAGCAGGGCGAGCGCGCGGGCGCCGGCGATCGGCTCGACTCCCGGTGCCTGCGCCGGCATCGCTTCGAAGAAGCTGGGACGGCGGACGTAGGTGGAGTCGGGCCACGTGTAACGGTCGCCGGAGGGGACGTCGACCGCGTTCCACATCTCGTCGCCGGCGAAGACCTCGGCGTAGTTGCGCTCGAACATCTCCGAGGCGACCGAGTCGCCGACCACCCGCTTGATCTCCTCGGCGCTGGGCCAGACGTCCTTCAGGTAGACCGGCTCGCCGTCTGAGCCTTCGCCGAGAGGCTCGCTGCCGAGGTCGACGTCCATGCGGCCGGCGAGCGCGTAGGCGACGACCAGTGGCGGGCTGGCCAGGTAGTTCGCTTTCACGTCCTGGTTGATCCGCCCCTCGAAGTTGCGGTTGCCGGAGAGGACGGCGCAGACCGTCAGATCCTTCTCGGCGACCGCGGCCGAGATCTCCGGCGCCAGCGGCCCGGAGTTGCCGATGCAGGTGGTGCAGCCATAGCCGACGAGGTTGAACTGGAGCGCGTCGAGGTGCTCGGTCAGACCCGCCCCCTCCAGGTAGTCGGTGACGACGGTCGAGCCGGGTGCCAGCGAGGTCTTCACCCAGGGCTGGCGCCGCAGGCCGCGCTGGACCGCGTTGCGGGCGAGCAGACCGGCCCCGATCATCACGCTCGGGTTGGAGGTGTTGGTGCAGCTGGTGATCGCGGCGATGACGACGCGGCCGTGGTCGAGCTCGAACCGCGTCCCGTCCTCGAGGCCGACCTCGATCGCGTCGCTGGTGCGCTTCGGCGGCGCCGCGGTGGCGCTGACCGCGGGGCGTGGCCTGCCGCGCTCGTCGTCGTGATCCTCGGCCGGCGGGTCGGAGGCGGGGAAGGACTCTTCGATCGCCTCGTCGCGGCCGTTGCCCATCTCCTCCGCGGCATCGGGGTCGAGCTCCCCCATCGCCTCGAGGAAGGCCTCTTTCGCCTCCGACAGCGGCACCCGGTCCTGCGGCCGTTTCGGTCCGGCGAGGCTGGGGACGACGTCGCCGAGGTCGAGGTCGAGCAGGTCGGAGAAGACCGGATCCTCGCTGCTCTCGTCATGGAACATTCCCTGCTCGCGGGCGTAGGCGTCGACCAGCTCGATCGTCTCGGTCGGGCGGCCGGTGAGGTCGAGGTAGCGCAGCGTCTCGGCGTCGACCGGGAAGATCGCGCAGGTCGAGCCGAACTCGGGCGACATGTTGCCGAGGGTGGCGCGGTCGGCGAGGCCGAGGGTCGGCAGGCCGGGGCCGAAGAACTCGACGAACTTGGAGACGACGCCGCGCTCGCGCAGCATCTCGGTGACGGTGAGGACGAGGTCGGTCGCGGTCGCGCCCTCGGGCAGCTCGCCGGAGAGCCTGAAGCCGACCACCTGCGGCAGCAGCATCGAGATCGGCTGGCCCAGCATCGCCGCCTCGGCCTCGATCCCGCCCACGCCCCAGCCGAGGACGCCGAGGCCGTTGACCATCGTCGTGTGCGAGTCGGTGCCGACGAGGGTGTCGGGGTAGGCCTGGAGGACACCGCCGCTCTCGCGGCTGTAGACGACCTGGGCCAGGTGCTCGAGGTTGACCTGGTGGCAGATGCCGGTCGCCGGCGGGACGACGCGGAAGTTGTCGAAGGACTGCCGGCCCCACTTGAGGAACGAGTAGCGCTCGCGGTTGCGGTCGAAGTCGCGCTCGGCGTTGACCGCGAAGGCGCGCTCGTTGCCGAAGGCGTCGACCTGGACCGAGTGGTCGATCACCAGGTCGACGTCGACCAGCGGGTTGATCGCGGCCGGGTCGCCGCCGATCTCCTCCATCGCGTCGCGCATCGCCGCCAGGTCGACGACGGCGGGGACGCCGGTGAAGTCCTGCATGAGGACGCGGGCGGGCTGGAAGGGGATCTCGACGCTCGGCTCGGCGCCGGCGTCCCAGGAGGCGATCGCCTCGACGTCCTCGGCGCCGACCGAGGTGCCGTCCTCCAAGCGCAGCACGTTCTCCAGCAGGACCTTGATCGAGTACGGCAGGCGGGCGACGTCGAACTTCTCTTGCAGAGCATCGAGTCGATAGATCTCGTACTCGCGGCCTCCTACTTGGAGGGTCGAACGGGCGCCGAAGGAATCGCTGCTCATCTCTCTCCTTCCAAAAGTCTTCCTCTTACCTCTTGTCCTTCGGGTGTCCCGCCGCCACCTCGGCCGCCGCCTTCTGTCCCATGCCTCCGCCGGCCACTCGCACCGCCAGCCCCGGGCTGATCATCCCGACGTGGCTGAGTAGGCGGGGCAAGGCCGGGGCGACCACGATCTCAGCCTTGTCGGCCTCGATCGC
>JBIOWB010000029.1:0-3677 GCA_044868125.1 Solirubrobacterales bacterium | reverse complement strand
GGCTCAGGACCCGGTCGGCGCCGAGCAGCGCCTCCAACTCCCCGCGCAGCGGCTGCGGCGTGCCGCCCGCGACCCACTCAGGCGCCCGGTCGGCCGCCGGATGCGAGGCGGGCGCGATCTCGGCGAGGGCGGCGGGCATCCCCCGGCCCTCGCCCACCTGTCCAGATCACCGACCATCGCCTAGAACAGTGACATGCCGGGCGCGACCGGCACTTCGACCAGCTCGGGCTGCGAGGAGGCGAGCGCCGCGCCGAGCGCCCCGGCGACTTCGTCGCGGTCGCGCGCCCGGTGCGCCTTCACCCCGTAGCCCTCGGCGACGGCGGCGACGTCGAGCTTCGGCAGGTCGAGGCCGGGCGCCGCGTTCACCTGCTCGACTTCGGCGAACCACTTGAGGATCGCGTACTCGGAGTTCTGCAGGACCAGGAAGGTCACCGGCGCCTGGTAGGCGACCGCGCTCCAGAAGGCGGCGATCGCGTACTGGGCCGAGCCCTCGCCGAGCACGCAGACGACCGGCCGGTCCGGCTGGGCGAGCTGCACGCCGACCGAGGCCGCGAGGCCGAAGCCGAGGCCGCCGCCGGCGCTGAAGTAGTAGCTGCCGGGACGGGAGAGGCGCAGCTGGTTGCGCAGCGCCAGGGTCGAGGAGGGCGACTCGAGGACGACGATCGCGTCCTCGGGCATGACTTCGGCGAGGGCGGTGTGGACGGTCGAGGAGTTGAGCGGATCCTCGGCGGGGATTTCCCCCGGCCCCGGGTTGGGCTCCGGCGCCGGGCGCGAGGACTCCGGCACCGCCTCCAGCAGCGCCTCCAGGGTGAGGCGGACGTCGGCGACGATCGCGTCGCCCATCGGCGCCCGCACCGCCTCGTCGGGGTCGCTGGTGATCGCGACCAGGCTCGCGTCCTGGGGCAGCAGCGGTCCCGGGATGTGCGGGTAGTAGGGGAAGACCGAGCTGCCGACGACGAGGATCAGATCGTGGCCCTCGAGCGTCTGCCCGACCGGGCCGATCGCCGGCGGCAGGACGCCGCGGAAGTTCGGGTGGTTCTCGGGGAAGCCGAGCCGGTGGCCGCCGGTCGCGGGCGAGGCCCAGACCGGCAGGCGCTGGCGCTCGGCGAGGGCGACGGCGAGGTCCCAGGCGCCGGCGGTGTCGACGTCGGGGCCGGCGACGAGGACGGGGTTCCGGGCGGCGTCGAGGCGCTCGGCCAGCGCCCGCACCGCCTCGGGGTCGGCGACGGCGCGCGCCGTCACCTGCCGCTCGATCGCCGCCCGCGCGTCGGCCTCGTCGACCTCTGCGTACCAGTCGTCCATCGGCAGCGAGACGAAGACCGGGCCGCGCGGCGCCAGCCCGGCCAGGTGCGCGCCGTGCGCGAGTGCCAGCGGCACGTCCTCGGCCCGCGGCGGCTCGTAGGACCACTTGACGAGCGGGTGCGGCATCCGCGTCGCGTCGCGGTTGGTCAGGTTCGCCTGCAGGGTGATCTGGGCCCGCGCCTGCTGGCCGGCGGTGATCAAGAGGGGCGAGTGGTTGGCCTGGGCGTTGAAGATCGCCCCCATCGCGTTGCCGACCCCCGGCGCGGTGTGGAGGTTGACGACGGTCGTCTTGCCGGAAGCTTGGGCGAAGCCGTCGGCCATCCCGACCACGACCGCCTCCTGCAGGCCGAGCACGTAGCGGAAGTCGCCCGGGAAGTCGGCGAGCATCGGCAACTCGGTCGAGCCCGGGTTGCCGAACATCGTCGTCATCCCGTGAGCGCGGAACAGGTCAAAAGTCGCTTCGCGGACAGTTGGCACGCAGCGAACCCTATCCGGCCGGCCAACCAGATACTCGAATCCCGAACTGCATCAAATTTGGTTGTTACAAGGCCAGAATTTGATGCAGTTCGGCGTGCGCGCGGCAGGATTCAAGGCACCGGCGTCGTAGCGCCGATAAAGCGGGGGTGAGCCATCGCCTCTTCGCCCATGCCTGGACCCGCGTCCTCGCGGTCCTCGCCCTCTCCCTGGCGCCGCTGCTCGCGATCTGCGCTTACTCGCAGGCGGCGCCGCTGCCGACGACCAAGCTGCTCTACGCGCCAGGCAAGATCGTCCCGATCCCAGCCTCGATCCCACACGAGGAAGGCGACATGGTCGACCAGCGGATCCTCCCCGACCTGCGCTGGATCGCCAAGCGCTACCCGATCCTGGTCACCGACGGCTACTCGGGCCCGCTGCCGAGCGGCGAACACGCCGGCTGCCACGGCTGCCATGTGCGCGGCTCCGACCACTACAACGGGCTCGCGGTCGACCTCGTGCCGCTGAACGGCGGCGACAAGTGCGACTCCACCTGGGCCGCGATCACCCGCCTCGCCCACTGGGCCGAGCCGGCGCAGAACCGCCCCCGTCCGCCCTTCCGCTGGGTCGGCTACGACGGCGACTCCGGCCACGGTTGCGGCAACCACCTCCACCTCTCCTGGAACCACGCGCCGGCGCCGCAATTCACGCTCGCGCAGTGGGTCGAAGTCTTCCCGGTCAGCTTCGCCGGCGTAAGGCCCGGCACCCGAGGCAAGGAACAGCCGGCACCGAAACCCCCTCCGCCCCCCGGTCCCTCCGGCGGCATCTCGCAGGTCACCAGCGGCGGCGTCTCCCCGCGCGGCGACTAGCCCCGCAGACGTTTCTGACTTCAGGGGTCCATATAGGGGCTTGAAGTCAGACACCCCCATGGGGCGGCTCATAGGATGCGCGGGATGCGTGTGCGTTTTGTGATCTTCGTGAGCTGTGTTGTTGCCCTTGCCGGCTGCGGGAGCCAGGACGGCTCGACGCCGGTTGCCTGCCTCGAAGGGGCGGGGGCTTACGAAGCGGCGCTGCGGGACGCACCGGGGGAAGTGCTGCTCTCCGGTGAGACGCCGATAAGCGACTGCCTCGCCCCCAACCAGAGCGGCGGCGATCTGGCGCGGGTCGGCGAAGCGATGGTCGAGACCGCGACGACGCTGAACGCGGCAGCGCGCGAAGAGGACGGCGGCCCGGCCGCGGTCGAGCTCGGCTACCTGCTCGGCGCGGCCCAGGGCGGCGCCGAAGACACGGAAGGCATCCACGCCGATCTCGTCCGCCGCCTCACCGTCGCCGCCCGCTTCGCGCCCGGCAGGGAACCGCTCTCGCCGCAGTTCCTCTCCGCCTACCGCGAAGGCTTCGACGCCGGCCACTCCGGCGGCTAGAAACGCGGCCGAGGGCCGCGGAGCAATACCCTCCACGGAGCAAGAACTTCGATGGAGGCTTCGATTTGACTGTGACCGAGCAGCAGCTCTGGGGTGGCGAGACCACCAAGGCCGTCGACAACTTCCCCGTCTCGGGCGAGCCGGTGCCGGTGCCGGTGGTGCGCTGGCTGGGCCGGATCAAGGGCGCCGCGGCCGAGGTGAACGGCGAGCTCGGCAAGCTCGACTCCGACCTCGCCGACCGGATCGCCGATGCCGGCAAGGCGATCGCCGAAGGCGAGCACGACGATCAGTTCCCGATCGACGTCTTCCAGACCGGCTCCGGCACCTCCTCGAACATGAACGCGAACGAGGTGATCGCCAACCTCGCCGGCGACGGGGCCCACCCCAACGACCACGTCAACATGGGCCAGTCCTCCAACGACGTCTTCCCCTCCGCCGTCCACCTGGCGGCGCTGGACGAGGTCACCCACGCCCTGCTGCCGGCGATGGGCGCGCTGGAGG
>JBIOWB010000028.1:0-3155 GCA_044868125.1 Solirubrobacterales bacterium | reverse complement strand
TGGTCGGGCAGCGCGTCGACCTCGATCGGGCCGGCGATGCAGCGGTTGCCCTCCTCGTAGATCGCGGCGACGCCCGGGTGGGCCTCGTCGGTGGTGCCGTAGACTTGCTCAGCCTCGCGCTTGGCGTCGCGCTCGAAGACCTCCTCGACGGTGATCCGCCCCAGCTTCTTGCCTTCGTCAGAGGAGAGCTCGACGACGTCGCCGACCTCGCAGTCGAGGTCGGTCGCCAGCGTGATCGGGATCGGCCAGTACTCGCCGTCGGCGGTCCGCATCTCGCTGCAGACGCGCTCCCAGTCGGCGGAGCCCTGGAAGCCGGTCAGCGGCGCGAAACCGCCGTTGCCGATCATCTCGAAGTCCGCCGTGTGGCGCTCGGAAAGGGTCAGGGACAGCTCAGCCATGGTCTCACTCATCGTCGGAAGGTCTCACCTATCGGGTCGGGAACGGGTTTGGGGCGGCTTGCCGGGAAGCTCTAGTTGATCCCGCACTCGGTCTTTGCGAGGCCGCTCCAGCGGCCGTCGCGCAGGTCCCCGCCCGGTTCCACCGGCTTGGTGCAGTGGGTGCAGCCGATCGACGGGTAGCCGCGATCGTGAAGCGGGTTGTACGGGAGGTGGTGCTCACGGATGTAGTTCCAAACGTCGCGCTCGGTCCAATCCGCAAGCGGGTTCAGCTTCCAGAGGTTGAAGCGCTTGTCCCAAGCGAACTTCGGGGTCTTGGAACGGGTGCTGGAGTCCGCCCGGCGGACGCCGGCGACCCAGCAGTCTACGGAAGACAGGGCTCGGCGCATCGGCTCGACCTTGCGGATGGCGCAGCAGGCGTCGGGATCGCGGTTCCAGAGCTCCGGCCCGTGCTCGGCCTCCTGCTCCGCCAGCGTCAGGTTGTGGAAGCGGTCGAACTCGATCCCCAGCGCCTCGGCGAGGCGGTCGCGGGTCTCGTAGCTCTCCTCGAAGAGGACCTCGGTGTCGAGGTAGAAGAAGCGCGCCTCGGGGTTGACCGTGCTCGCCATGTGAGCCGTGATCGTGCTCGTTTTCTGGAACGAGCAGGCGATGTAGTGCCGCTCGCCGAAGTTCTCGAACATCCACTCCAGCGCCTCCCGCGCCGTGCTCTGCTCGAGCTCGGCGGCGATCGCCTCGTGGTCGAGGTCCGCGGGTGTGGGGACGGTGCCCGACAGGGTGACGGGAGGTGGTTTCATCGCTCCGCTGGTGCGCGAGCTAGATCGCGCACTCTCCCTCGCCCCGCACGACCTCGTACGGGCTCGATCGGTTCCAGTCGATGAACTGCTGCATCGTCTCCAGGCTGAACTCGGCCGGCAGGGTCAGCTCCTTGACCGCCGCTTCGAAGGCCTCGGCGCCGACGCGCTCGACGAAGGCGTTGAACTCCTCGCCCTCGTTGCGGTCGGACTCGTAGAGCCGCACCCAGCGCTCGACCGCCTCCGGCACCCGTTTCGCCGGCAGCCGCGATTTCAGCCGCTTGCCGAAGGCGACCTCGCCGCCCTCGAAGTTGCCGCCGATGTGCGGGATGTAGGCCGGCATCTGGCGGCCGCCGACCTTCAGCGAGGCGCCGTAGAAGCCGATGTTGGCGATGTGGTGCTGGCTGCAGCCGTTCGGGCAGCCGCTCATTTTGATGTGGATGCGCTTGCTCAGCTCATCCGTGATCTGCATCGAGTCGACCCGCTCCTTGATCGCCCGGTTGAGGCCCATCGAGGAGGTGATCCCGAGTTTGCAGCTGTCGGTGCCGGGGCAGGAGACGACGTCGGTGATCTCGCGGGCCCCGGCCTCGCCGAGCCCGAGCGCGGTGAGCCGCTCCCAGACGTCGTAGAGGGACTCGTCGCGGACCCAGCGCAGGACGAAGTTCTGCTGGACGGTGCTGCGGGCGGCACCGCCGGTGAACTCGCGCATGATCTGGGCGAGGCCGCGGAACTGCTCCGGGGTGAGGTCGCCGCGGGTGACCTTGACCTCGACCGTGGAGAAGCCCTCCTGGCGCTGCGGCTCGACGTTGCCCTGGAGGAAGCGCTCGAACTCGGTGCGGTCGCCGTTCGGCGAGGACGGGGCGAGCGGCGCCTCGGGCGCGTTCGCCTCCTCGTCGGGGGCGTAGCTGAGGCGCTCGACCAGCTCGGGGCCGAATTCGCGCTCCTGCACCCAGTCGCCCTGCAGCTCCTCGTCGACCAGCTCGCGGAAGGCGTCCATGCCGATCTTGTCGACCAGGACCTTGATCCGGGCGCGGGCGCGGTTGACGCGCAGCCACTCCTGGCGGTCGAAGATGCGGAAGACGGCCTCGGCGACCTTGAGGTAGTCGCCGTTGTCGGCCTCGACGAACTCGTAGAGGGTGGGGGCGACGCGGGCCATGATCGAGGTGCCGCCGCCGACCCGGACCTCGAAGCCCCTGACGCCGTCGCGTTCGCGGCTGATGTAGGCGATGTCGTGGATGCCGGTGATCGCCCGGTCCTCGTCGGAGCCGGTGAAGGCGGTCTTGATCTTGCGCGGCATCAGCTGCGTCGTCGGGTGGCGGACGAAGTAGCGGACGTAGGCGGTGCCGTGAGCGGTCGGGTCGAAGACCTCGTCGGCGGCGACGCCGGCCCAGGGGTCGCCGGTGACGTTGCGGACGGTGTTGCCGCAGCCCTCGCGCGAGGAGAGGCCGGCTTCGGCGATCTCCCGCAGCAGCAGCTCGGTGTCGCGCAGCGGCACGTGGTGGATCTGGATGTTCTGCCGCGTCGTGATGTGGCCCTTGTTCAGCGGCGCGTACTTCTCGACGACGCTGGCGAAGGAGTCCATCTGCTCGGGGGTGACGCCGCCGAAGGGGAGCTTGATCCGGATCATCTGGACGTCGGGCTGGCGCTGCCCGTAGACGCCCTGTTTGAGGCGGAAGCCGATGAACTGGTGCTCCTCCAGCTTGCCGGAGAGGAACTCCTCGGCTTCGTTGTCGAAGTCGTCGAACTCGCGCTCGATGATCGGGATGACGTGGCCGGGGACGTTCTCGTAGGTCTCCGGGTTCTCCAGGGTCCCGACCCGGCCCTTGCCCCGCTGCTCCTTGTTCTCTGCGACGGCTACCTCCATGGATGGAAAGGTAGCAAACCCGATTGGGATTCAGGTATTTAAATTCTTGAGCGGTTGGAGGAGGGGAAGCCGGGGGTGGTCCTCCGCGGACAACAACGGGGAGGG
>JBIOWB010000027.1:0-4466 GCA_044868125.1 Solirubrobacterales bacterium | reverse complement strand
CACTCAACCCCGAGCCATAAGCGAGGGGTGTCTGGGGAGGGACACCCGACGCCTATCCCACCTCAGACCGACTGAGCTTTACGCCCCGCGCCGCGGGCGTTTCGGCCGTCGCGCCGGCGGCCCGACGATTTTCTCCGGCCCCTCGCGGCTTGCGAGCGGCTCATACTGCAGCTCCCGCGCGCCGGTGTAGATCTGGCGCGGGCGGGCGATTTTCTTCTCCGGGTCTTCCTGCATCTCCATCCACTGGGCGACCCAGCCGGCGGTGCGGGGGATGGCGAAGATGACCGTGAACATGTCGGTCGGGATGTCCATCGCCTCGTAGATGATCCCCGAGTAGAAGTCGACGTTCGGGTAGAGCTTGCGCTCGGTGAAGTAGTCGTCGTCGAGCGCGCGTTTCTCCAGCTCGCGCGCGATCTCGACCAGCGGGTTGTACTCGGTCGCCTCGAAGACCTCGTCCAGGTGCTGCTGGATGATCCGCGCCCGCGGATCGTAGTTTTTGTACACGCGGTGGCCGAAGCCCATCAGTTTCTCCTCGCGCTGCTTCACACGCTCGAGGAACTCGGGAATGTTCTCCACCGACTCGATCCGCCGCAGCATCCGCAGTACCGCCTCGTTGGCACCGCCGTGCAGCGGTCCGTAGAGCGCCGCCACCCCGGCCGCCACCGCCGAGTAGGGGTCCACGTCGGAGGACCCGACCCCACGCACCGCATTGGTCGAGCAGTTCTGTTCGTGGTCGGCGTGGAGGATGAAGAGGACGTCGAGCGCTTTCGCCAGCGCTTCCTTGGGGATATGCCGGTCTTCCGTCTTCTTGTACATCATCGAGAGGAAGTTCTGGGCGTAGTTGAGCTCGTTGTCCGGGTATACGTAGGGCAATCCCACGTTGTGCCGGTAGGAGAAGGCGGCGAGGGTCGGCACCTTGGCGATCAGGCGGACCGCGGCCATGTAGCGCTCTTCCGGATCGTCGATCTGCTTCGCGTCCGGGTAGAAGGTCGAGAGCGCGCCGACGCCGGCGAGCAGCATCCCCATCGGGTGGGCGTCATAGCGGAAGCCCTCGAAGAAGTGCTTCAGGTCCTCGTGGACGAAGGTGTGGTGGGTGATGTCGAAGACCCAGCGGTCGAGCTGGGCCGAAGTCGGCAGCTCGCCGAAGATCAGCAGGTATGCGACCTCGAGGAAGGTCGACTTCTCGCAGAGCTGCTCGATCGAGTAGCCGCGGTGTTCGAGGATCCCGGCGGCGCCGTCGATGTAGGTGACAGACGAGCGGCAGGAGGCGGTGTTGGTGAAGGCTGGGTCATAGGCCATCATGCCGAATTCGCTCTCGTCGACTTTGATCTGGCGCAGATCCATCGCCCGCACGGTGCCGTCTGAGATCGGCAGCTCGTAGCTCTTGCCGGTGCGGTTGTCGGTGACCGTCAGCGTCTCGTTACCGCTGCCGCTGCCGTCGGTGGAGGCGTTGGCGGCGTCGGCGTTCGGATCCTGGGTCTGCTGCTCGGTGGCCATCGCCCCTCCTTTGAAGACTGGGTTGCGGAGTGACGAAGTATCGCAGTTCGCCGTGGGCGTCCCTGTTACCGGGATGTGCGCTGACCATGCCCGTAAGGGCGCCTAAGCGCTGCGAACGCCCGGGCCCTCGAACTGGGTCATCCCGCGCAGGCGTTCGAAGCGCTCGTCGATCTCCTCGCGGGTCAGCCGCGCCACCCGCTCGGTCCCGAACTCCTCGACGTTGAAGGAGGCGAGCACGGTGCCGTAGCCCATCGCCCGCCGCAGCTCGGCGTCGTTCAGCTCGCCCTCGACGCCGTCGAGGTAGCCGAAGAAGCCGCCGGCGAAGCTGTCGCCGGCGCCGGTCGGGTCGCGCACGTCCTCGAGCGGGAAGCCCGGCAGAGCGAAGAAGCCGTCGGCGGTGAAGAGCGCGGCGCCGTACTCGCCCTGCTTGGCGACCACCGCCCGTGGCCCCGTATCCATCACTGCGCGGGCGGCGCGGGCGAGGTTGGACTCGCCGGTCAGCTGACGGATCTCGGCGTCGTTGACGACCAGGCAGTCGACCTCGGCGATCGCCGCCACCAGCGAGTCTTTGGCGGTGTCGATCCAGAGGTTCATCGAGTCGAGGCCGCTGAGCCGGGCGGCGCTGCACTGGGCGCGGACCTGGCGCTGCAGATCGGGCTGGATGTTGGCGAGGAAGAGCGTGTCCGCGGACTGGGAAGCCTCGGAGAGCTTCGGTTCGAACTCGGCGAAGACGCCGAGCTGAGTGTCCTCGGTGTGGGCGACGTTGAGGTCGTACTCGTAGCGGCCGCGCCAGAAGAAGGACTTGCCGCCCTCGACCCGCTCGACGTCGTCGGTGACGATTCCGCGTGATTCGAGCACCGCGAACTGCTCGGCGCCGAAGTCGTCGCCGACCGGCCCGACCGGCCGCACCTCGGTGAAGAAGCTGGCCGCCAGCGAGAAGTGCACAGCGGCGCCGCCGAGCATCCGCTCGCGCTCCCCGAACGGGGTCTTGACCGCGTCGAACGCAATTGATCCGACAACCGTGAGCGCCATCCCGCAGGCAGGGTAGTTGACCAGACCGCACCCGGGATGCTCGCCCTGCGAGACTCCGCGTCCAATGAAGGCGATCAAGATCGAGGAGTTCGGCGGGCCGGAGGTTCTCCAGTACACCGAGGTGCCGGACCCCTCTCCGAAACTGGCCGAGATCGTGGTCAACGTGAAGCGGAGCGGCATCAACTTCGCCGACACCCACGCCTCCCGCAACGACTACCTGGCCGAGCAGACCCTGCCGCTGATCCCCGGTGCCGAGATCAGCGGCCAGACCAACGACGGCCGCCGCGTCGCGGCTCTGCTCAGCAGTGGCGGCTACGCGGAGAAGGTGGCGGTGCCCCAGGCGCAGCTGATCGAGCTGCCGCCCGAGGTCGACTACGACCAGGGGGCCGGCGGTCTGCTGCAGGGGCTGACCGCGATGGCGCTGGTCCACCGCTGCGCCCGGATCGAGCCGGGGGAGACGATCGTCGTCGAGGCCGCTGCGGGCGGCACCGGCACCCTGGCCGTGCAGCTGGCCAAGCGCGCAGGCGCGAAGGTGATCGGCCTCGCCTCCAGCGACGAGAAGCGCGAGCTGGTCCAGAGCCTCGGCGCCGACGCCACCGTCGACTCCCGCGCCGAGGACCTCGGCGAGCGGATCCGCGAGGCCAACGACGGCAAGCGAGTCGACGCGATCCTGCACATGAGCGGCGGCGAGGCCTTCGACGTCGAGCTGGGGATCCTGGCGCCGCTGGGGCGGATGGTCGTCTTCGGCATCGCCTCACGCGAGCAGCGGCAGATCTCGACCGCCTCGCTGCTGCGCGGCTCGAAGGCGGTGATCGGCTTCTGGCTCGCCCACCTGCTGATGCGGCCGGACCTGCTGGGCCCGATGATCGGAGACCTTTTCGCGGCGATCGCCGCCAAGGAGCTGACGGTTACGATCGGAGAGGTCTACCCGCTCTCCGAGGCGGCGCGGGCGCACGAAGACCTGATCGCCCGCCGCACCTCCGGCAAGCTTCTTCTGGACCCATCGTCCTGAACCCCTCCTCTTCAACACGCACCAAGTGACTGCTTTCAAAGACCTGGGACTCTCGCCTGACATCCAGCAGGCGCTGGACGAGCTCGGCTACGAGGACCCGACGCCGATCCAGGAGCAGGCGATCCCGGAGCTGCTCGCCGGCCACGACGTGATCGGCCAGGCGCAGACCGGGACCGGCAAGACCGCCGCCTTTGGGCTGCCGCTGCTGCAGTACCTCGACCCGGCCAACCAGGAGGTCCAGGCAGTCGTCCTCACCCCGACCCGCGAGCTCTGCATCCAGGTCACCCAGGCGCTGCGCTCCTACGCCGAGCATCTCGACATCGAGATCGTCGCCGTCTTCGGCGGCGCCCCGATCCGCTCGCAGCAGTCGCAGCTGCGCTCCGGCGCCCACGTCGTCGTCGCCACGGTCGGGCGGATGATGGACCTGATGTCGCGGCGCTCGCTGGTCCTCACGGCGGCCCGCTACGTCGTCCTCGACGAGGCCGACGAGATGCTCGACCTCGGCTTCATCGAGGACGTCGAGAGGATCCTGCGGATGTGCCCGAGCGGGCGCCAGACGGCGCTCTTCTCGGCGACGATGCCGCCGCCGATCCAGAAGCTCGCCGAGGGCTACATGTACGACCCGACGACGATCAGCATCACTCCGAAAGAACTGACGGTCGACGCGATCCAGCAGGCCTACGTCGAGGTCCCGGCCAGGCAGAAGGCGGCGCGCCTGGTCGAGCTGCTGAAGACCGAAGAGCCCGAGCAGGCGATCATCTTCACCCGGACCAAAATCGGCGCCTCGAAGCTGGAGAGGACGCTGAAGGACAAAGGCCTCGACGTGAAGGCGCTGCACGGCGACATGAGCCAGGGCTCCCGCGACGGGGTGATGATCTCCTTCAAGGACCACCGCGTGAAGCTGCTGGTGGCGACCGACATCGCC
>JBIOWB010000026.1:0-4118 GCA_044868125.1 Solirubrobacterales bacterium | reverse complement strand
GTACCGCGCTTCCCGCTCGGGCGGACCCGGCGGGCAGCACGTAAACACCTCCTCCACCCGGGTGGAGCTCTGGTGGGATGTGGCCGGGTCGGCCTCGCTGAGCGGGGAGCAGCGGGCGCGGTTGCTGGAGCGGCTGGGGCCGAGCGTCACCGCCGTTGCCCAGGATGCGCGTGGCCAGGCACGCAACCGCGAGCTGGCGCTGCGGCGCCTGGCCGGGAAGATCGCCGCAGGCCTGCGGGTCCAGCGCGGGCGGCGAGCGACCCGCCCGACGCGGGCCTCGAAAGAGCGCCGGCTCCAGCAGAAGCGCCGGGCCGGCGAGCGCAAGCGCGATCGCCGCCGCCCATCCGCCGACGAGTAGCCTGTCGACAAAGGAGGAGGACATGCTCGGAGACAACAAAGCGACCAGCGGATTCGCCGTCAAAGACCTGGGCGAAGCGCGCGAGTTCTACGAGGGGACCTTGGGCTTGAACGTCGAGGTCCTCGACGAGGAGAACGGGGTGACCCGGCTGGGGCTGGCGGACGGGGGCGCAGTGCTCATGTACTTCAGCGCCGACATGACCCCGGCCAGCTACACGATGCTCAACTTCGAAGTCGACGACGTCGACGCCGCGGTCGACGAGCTCATATCGCGCGGCGTCGGCATCGAGCGCTACGACGGCTTCGAGCAGGACGAGAAGGGCATCGTGCGCACCCCGGGCCCGCAGATCGCCTGGTTCAAGGATCCGTCAGGGAACGTTCTCTCGGTGCTGCAGCAGCCGTAGGCTCGCGCACGGAGCCCTTGCCGTTGACCTGTACGACGGGCAGGTCCCCCGGCCACATCGCCAGGGTGGAGGCGAGGCCGGCGAGGAGGAGGCCGGCGGAGACGTAGGTGCCCGCTTCGACGTCGTAGCTGGAGTCGAGGCCGCCTACCTTGGCGACCAGGACGACCAGGCCCGCGGCCCACAACAGCGCCGCGAGCAGCAACCGCTCCCGGAAGTAGCGCTTCAGAGCCAACTGCCGCGAGCGGCCGAAGACGAGCGGCAGCGTGATCAGGATCAGCGCCGGCCCGACGAGGAACCCGGGGTCGATCTTGACCGTCTCCAGCGAGTTGCCGGCGAGGTCGAAGAGGGCCGATCGCCCCCACCAGGTGATGGTGGCGCCCAGCAGCCCGACCAGCAGCAGCACCGCGCACAGGGTCGCGACGTCGCTTGCCAGCCGCACGCGCCGGTTCGGCACGTACGCCTCGCGTAGCTGTCCTTTCTGTGGCGTCGCCGCTTCCATGCAAGGAAGCCTCCCCTGCCGCCGCGTCTTCGGCATCGGCGGGCAGCCGCCGAATTACCCGCGGGAACTACGGAGCGCCGATCGCATGCAGCATGGTCGGAGCCTCCGAGCGGTTGACGATCTGCCGCCGCCCCTCCGGCCCGACCCGCGCCAGCTCGCCCTTGCCGAGCGCCCGCTCCTCGTCCTCGAAAACCAGCGTCAGCTCCCGTGGTTCGAGGTCGTGTAGTTGACGTCCCGCTCACTCATCGTCGTCAACCGTCGTCGTGGACGAGAACCCACATCCGCTGTAGCGGAAGTCGCGAGCGGACGTCGTCTCGGATCGACTCATAAGCGTCGAAGAGCGCGTCAATCAAATCGTCGGCGTCCCAGAGGAGCATTGAAAAGTGCTGGCCGCGGGCCTCCCGTTTCACACTTCGCTTGAACCCGCCCCAGGCGACGAGGAGACCTTGGTCGGCATTCATGCTCTCCTTGAGGCCGAAGATCGACCGGTACTGATCAAGGCCAGCCTGCCCGGTCTTGATCTGGGCCACGACCCGAGGGCTCTCGCGACCGGTCGGGCCTGAGCCCATGAGAAGGTCGACGCCACCGTCTGGGCCGGGAGGACTGACCTCGACTGAGAATCCTTTGGCTTCGAATATCGCCCCGACCAACTCGGCGAGGTCATGCCCGGCGATGCTCTGCGTGATGTACTGCCGAACCTGCTCCCGTGCCAGTTGGGCAGGGTCGATCGACGTCTCCGCTTCGGGTGCTTCGTCCGGTTCCCCCTTCGGCGGCGGCACCGTTGACGGGAGCGCCGATTGAGGCGAGGATGCGCTGCTCCGCGTTTTCGCGATGAACTCTTCCGATCGTCAGGAACGCTCCGAACGAGTACAGGAGATCCTGGTCGAAAGCGTCACGGGGGACGTCGGTGGCAATCCACTCGACGCTGCGAGCGTGTTTGAAGTCGGTGCCTAAGTCACTGCGGTACGAGTAAGGGCCGTCAATACGCCCGACGGCAACCGTGCCCGACGTCTTGAGTGGGAGTGCCACCAGCTCCCCGATCTGCATGCGCTCTCGCAGAGACCACAGTTGCGCCACATAGTTCGCGCGGGTATGGGTGGACCAGCTCGGTGCAGCCTTCTCGCACAGAGCTGACAGCTCCTCCTTGGAGCTGACCTGCTCAAGGCTCGGAATGTCCTCCCATCCTCCGCCGACAACCAAGTGCTCGAGGCAGCGTTCCTCCCGCTCACCATGACGTCCGCCCTTGACCGTCCAGACTGCCACGGGGAAGTTCTACCAGCACACAGGAGGTCCGTCCAAGGATGGGCGCGGGTGGTTTCGAACCACCGACCTCTCGCGTGTGAAGCGAGCGCTCTCCCACTGAGCTACGCGCCCGGGAGGGGAGCCATCATACGACCGCGGGGGCGATTTCTCCGGAGGGTGCGGGGGGCTCTTCGGACTCCTCGTCGATGGCGTCTTTGCGGAGGGCCATGCCGACGAAGGGGTAGATCAGGGTCGAGAGCATCGCGGCGCCGACGAGGCCGGCGGCGGTGGAGGAGCGCATGTGGCCGGCGTCGACGGCGATGGTGGTGATCGCGACGACGAGGGGGAGCTCGGTCGCCGAGTAGAAGGCGAGGGCGGCGCGGTCGCGGAGGTTCATCGCTTTGCCGTAGAGGAGCAGCATCGGCGTTCCCCGCACGACCAGGAAGAGGACGAAGAAGAGGGCCAGCTTGCCGATCGCCGCGGCCGAGCCGAGCGCCGCCAGGTCGAAGGCGATGCCGCTGGTGACGAAGAAGAAAGGGACGAAGAAGCCGAAGCCGACCGCGGTCAGCTTCGACTCGAACACGGCCAGCTCGTGCCCTTTCAGCGCCATCCGCGTGATCATGCCGGCGACGAAGCCGCCGAGCAGGACGTCAAGGCCGAGGTCGCTTGCCAGCAGCACCAGGCCGAAGACGAGGACGACCGTCACCCGCACCGCCAGCTGGCTGCTCGCCTCGAAGGTTTTTTCCAGCGCCGGCCAGCCTTTCCAGGCCAGCCGCACCGAGAGCATCGCCACCGCGATCGCCAGCAGCACGAAGGCGATCAGGATTGCCGACTCGTGCAGGGCGCTCTGGGTCGAGAAGAACAGCGTCACCAGCAGGATCGGCCCGAACTCGCCCGCCCCACCCGCCGCCAGCAGGTAGGTGCCGAAGCGGGTCTTCAGCTCGCCGTTGTCGCGGAGGATCGGGATCAGCGTCCCGATCGCCGTCGTCGCCATCGCCGCCCCCGTATAGAGGAAGGAGACGATGATCCCGAGCCCGGCGAGGATGCCGCCGATCCCGAAGGCGAGCCCGACCGAGAGCACCCAGGCCCAGGCTCCCAGCTCGAGCGGCCGACCCTTGATCCGTTGGAAGTCGATCTCGTACCCGGCGAAGTAGAAGAGCATCCCCAGCCCGAGGTTGGAGAAGAATTCGACGAAGTCGTCGACGTGGGCGAGGTGGAGGACGTGGGGGCCGATGACGATTCCCAGCACCAGCTCCAGCACCACCACCGGCGGCGCCAGCCTCCTCGGCAGCAGGGCGACGACGATCGCGGCGATGGCGGCGACCATCACCACGGCGAAGAAGGAGCCGGTGTCGACCTGGATGTGGGCGAGCGGGGGCGCAGCCACCGCCGCCATCCTACGAGCGCCCGGTAGCATGGGCAATGGACCGTGCTAGGTGGGGAATCAGCGGTGCCCTGTCACCCGAAATCCGCTTAGCGGGGCCGAATACCGTTCCGAGGGGCTGGCCGTCGGGGTCAGTGCGTCGCGGCGGCGTTGACGGCCGGGTCCTGCGCGACGTGGGCACGCGAATCAGGTCAGGTCCGGAAGGAAGCAGCCTTAAGCGGATGCCGCGGGT
>JBIOWB010000025.1:0-55904 GCA_044868125.1 Solirubrobacterales bacterium | reverse complement strand
CGCAGAAGTAGCTTTGTATTACGCCGAGGTGCCGCAGCCGAAGCGGGGTGCGAGATCGCGCTCCGGCCACCGCGGCCCGGTCGCCGGAGCGGAAGCTCGAGCTCTCGACGAACCTGCCGTGGGCCCCTTCCCGGCCTCGGTCGAAAGCCTCGCCACCGCGCCGCGGTTCCGCGCCACGAGCACGAGCGAGGACAGCGATGCCGCGGGCGTCGTCTACTCGACCGAGCTCGACTTCCCCGAGGACGGAGAATGGCGACTGGCCGCGATTCTCAAAGACGGCGGCGAACTGAAGGGAGCGGTGCTGTCCGGCGTCGCCGTCGGCGAATTCACGAGAATCCCGGAGGTCGGGCAGAAAGCGCCGCTGATCCACACGCCGACGGCGCAGGATGCGAACGGGAACCTGTCGAAGATCACGACTCGCATCCCCCCGGATACGCAGAACGAGGTGGATTACGCCGACGCGCTGGGCAAAGAACCGATAGTCCTCTTGTTTGCGACCCCCCAGTTCTGCCAGAGTCGGGTCTGCGGCCCCGTCGTCGACGTGGCGGAGCAGGCAAAACACGAATTCGGAGACAAGGCAGCCTTCATTCATATGGAGATCTACAACGAGAACGACCCCGCCGAGAAGGTGCGGCCGCAGGTGCGGGCCTTCCACCTGCCGAGCGAGCCGTGGCTGTTTACGATCGACCGCGACGGGGTTGTCAAAGACGCCGTCGAGGGAGCATTTGGGCTCAAGTTGATGCACCGAGCCGTCGAGAAGGCGATCGAACCATGAACGAGAAAGCCGCCACCGAGGAGGAGCTCCTCCGGTCCTTCGCCGAGGAGGCGAAGCGACGCTGCGACGTGATCTCCGCCGGCCTTGCCACCGCCACCACCGACTTCGAGACGATGCGGGCCGAAGCCCACGCGCTCAAGGGCACCGCCAGCGTCGTCGGCCTCCGCCGTCTTGCCGAGCTGGCCGGCCTGATGGAGTCCGACCTCGCCGAAGCGAAGAAGACGGGCACGATCCGAGGCGGCCGCGACCACCAGATAGCCGATGCCGCCAAAGCCCTGGCCGACGGCGCCGCTGCCGCGGCCAAGGCCGAAGAGGAGCCACCCGACGTCGGCCGCTCCCTCGCCCAGCTCTTCAGCGCCTAGCGCTGCGGGCGCGGTACGCTCGGCAAGCCTGCAACCGACCCCCTCATAGGGGGAATGTCGCAGGTTTGGGGCGGTAGCTCAGTTGGTCAGAGCAGCGGACTCATAATCCGTCGGTCGAAGGTTCGAGTCCTTCCCGCCCCACTGAAGAGCCTGGGCGGTTCCGTCGCTGCGCTCGAAGTCCAAGCCGCCCACCGGAGGCGAAACGAGGAGTCGAGAGAGCGCGACAGGAGGCGGCTCGGCGGCGGCTTTTCGAGGTTCGGCGAGTCCTCGGGGGTTGGGTCAGCACGCGGCGCGAGCGCGTCAGCTCGGCAACGGGTTGAGTATCGGCCGGTGAATGGCAGCGCCCCGACCTACCGGCGATTGAAGCACCGCTCAGGCGGCGGCGAGAGGTTGCCGGTCCCTGATCTCCACCTGGTAATCGGCGGGCAGGGGCACGACGGGCTCGCGGTGCTTGCCTTTCGACTCGCGGCGGCGGGTCAGCAGATGCTCAAAGAACGCGAGTGCGCCTCCTCGGGGCGCGGCAACGATCTCGCGGCCATCGGGATAGACGATCGCGAGCGGCCGGTGCTCGGCAACGGCCTCCGCGAGGATCGAGCCGAAGCCCTCCTGGTCAGCGGCGATGAAGGTGGTCCCCTCGGGATAGCGGTCGGGATCGAGGACAGCGCCGATCAGTCGCTCGTTAGCGATTTCGCCTGCGGGAGTGAACTTGCTGCGCTCTAGTTCTTCCATGATTCCGCGATTGCTTCCCAATGATCGATCAGGTAGCGGATGGCTTGTGGCACGACCTCGTTGACCGCACCGTCGGAAAACCGCTCCGCAGGCTGCTTCTCGGAACCAGTGTAGCGGTGCATATCGTGGTCCCCGTGGGCGTTGTCGAGCAGACGGATCGTTTGCCAATTGCCCTCGATTCGTAGTTGGAGCATGACCGCGTAGCGCCCCATCGGGCGACCCTCCAGATCGACCACGATGCGGGCGTTTGCGGAGAGCCAGCGGATGAACGGGTCGGTCATTGTCGAAACGTATTCCCGTGCTCGGCGTTTAGGGTGCGGTCGATGCCGAAGGACTCGAAGGAGAAGGCAATCGCCGACGCCCGGCGGGCGCAGCTCGCCTACGAGCGAGACATCGATGCCGCCCGCGAGGCGAGGCGCAAGAGCTTTGAGCGGGCACAGAAGGCGGGGCTGTCGTTGCGCGACATCGGCGATGCGGTTGGTCTGCATCGCTCCCGCGTCGGGGAAATCCTCCGAGGCGAGTAGCCCGGGGCAACTGTAGGGACTTTCCCTTCAGTACTGCTACGCTCCCGCCGAGAACATCAAGCGGCAACCCGCCGCGCGACAACGCGACGGGCCGCCTGACCACACGCGTCGGGGCGATGCGTCAACCACTCTGGGGGCGAGGGCGCGCTAACCGGCGGAGTCCGCGTCCGTCAGCGCCACCTGTTCATGGGTGGGGAGCAGAGACCTGAGTGGCACCGCCTCGGCTTCGACGTCGGCGATGAAATCCCGCACGCGCTGATAATTGGGCCCGTCCATCATGGCCAACCGCACGACGAAGCGCGCCTCTCCTCGTTCCCAGAGGAGGCAGTAGTCGTCTTCCCAGAGGGCCAGGTTGACAACCGAGGAGCTGCCGAGCTTGTGATTCTCGGCAAGTGCTTTCACCCTCCCTTCCTCGAGGCAAACGAGGTCCGCCTCTAGCTTGTCGTGGATTGCTTGAAGCTCCTTCGCGCACTCCGGGTGAGCATGGATGTCCGCGAGGAGCTCGGCCTTCGGAGAGGTGATCACCCTGAGGCGCACCCCCGGCTCATAGTCCTGGAGGTAGCGGATGTAGCCGGCCCATCGCTGGAGGTAATAGCTCGGCACGCTGGAGTCGAACCCGACGTACCTCCCTTTGGCGCTGGAGAAGAACGTCGGGACCCATCCCGCAACCTCGTCCATTTCGGCGATCGCGAGGGAGAGACCCTCGCCGCTTTGGAGGCATTGAAGTTGCTCCTGCATCACGCCGAGCGAGGTCTTCAGGTAATGGATGACGAAGATCCGGGCGGGATAGTCGGCGGTGCGAGAGATCTCAGCCACCTGGAGGAAGACCGAGCCGAAGGCCACCGTCAGCAGGATCAGGGGAATCAACGTGCCCACGAAGAGAAGAAGGATCTCGATTGCCGCCAGGGTGGGGAGATCGTGGGGGATGCCTCCAAACGCGAGCAGGAGCAGGCCCTGGGCCAGCAGAAAGAGGACGAGCCCGAGCGCGATGGGCCCTAAGAGGGCGTGCCGCTCGCTCGCTCGCAGCATTCGATGGGCGATCGATTCCAAGGTTTGCATAAGGAATGGCTATCAATTAAGCGTCCGCGAGCGTCGTGATGCCGCTGCGAGCGCGATCGATCTAACGCGTCGGCGCTGCCAGGTACCGCGCCACCGCCTGTGCCCTGTTGGCCACTCCCAGCGCCCGCAGGATCTTGCGGATGTGCCATTTGACGGTGCTCTCGCCGAGGTAGAGGCGGGAGGCGATCTCGGAGTTGTTGAAGCCTTCGGCGACGAGGGCGAGAATCTCGATCTGGCGGGCGGTGAGGAGCTTGGGCAGCTCCTCGGCGGCGGGGCCGGAGCGTGAGGGGAAGCCGTGGAGCTCGGCGCCGCGGCGGCCGAGGTCGCTTGCGGTCTGGTTGAGCACCTCGGCGGCGGCGCGGAGCTCGGTGACGTCCTGGACGGCACCGGTGATGCGGAGGGGTTTGCCGTCTGTGTCGGCGATCAGCTCGGCGCGGGTGTGGAGGCGGCGGACGTGTCCGTCCGGCCGGACGATCCGATACTCGAAGTCCATCGGCGCCCCGGTCTCGATCGTCTGGTCGATCTCCCGCTCGACCCGCTCGCGGTCTTCGGGGTACACGTATTTGGATTCGCCCGGGGTGAAGTTGTCGTCGACTTCCTCGGGATCGGCGCCGTAGATCGCGAAGAAGCCCTCCGAGCAGGTGATCCGCCTGGTGACGATGTCCCACTCCCAGCTGCCCAGGCGCGCCACCCGCTCCGCCTCGGCGAGCCGCTCGCGACTTTGCTCCACCTCTTCTTCGATCCGCCGCCGCTCGGTGATGTCGATGACGAGTGCGAAGAATCCCTGCACCTCGCCGTCCTCGCCGACGTCCGGCACGTAGGATGCCTGGGTGTAGCGCACTTCGCCGGAGGGCGTGCGGATCTCCCGGTCGAAGATCTGCGGCTCGCCCCGCAGGGCCCCTTCCATGTACGACAGGCTCTTCTCGTAGATCTCTGGGCCGAGCACTTCGCTGATGTGGATCCCACGCATTTCCTGGGGGGACTTGCCGAAGAACTCGACGTAGGCCTCGTTGGCCATCCGGTTGCGGAGATCGCGATCCCAGTAGCTGACCATTGCCGGCAGCGCATCGACGATCTTGTGGAAGTCAACCGGTGGATTTGCCACCGAAACCCCTCCTAGGGCGGGTGCAGCCACTCTAACGGAGGGCATTGGTCGGTCTATTGTCTTTCTCGTGCTCGACCGCGGTGAATATCCGGCGGCAGGCCCTTTCCGACGTCGGTCAGCCAGGCGAACGGGCATCCATCCCACCGAGGCGCGCAGAGAGCGATCGGCTGCGGATCCCCTGCCCGCAGTCGGTCGCCCCGCCTCGCTGCTGGAAGAGGTCGAAGCGCTCCTGGCCGCGAATCGGCAACTGCGGCTCGCCGGGCGAGCTTCGGCCGGAGCGCCGCGCCGGTCACGCCGTACCTGAGGGCGGCGTTCGGCTCGGCGCTCGGGCCACCTCGGCCCGCTCCGCTTCGGGCGCGGGGAGACGAGCGGCCGATCGAATGGTGACGTTGCGCGCCTCTGTAGATTTTCCTATTCAGGAACGGCGGGAGTACTGTAAAGAGGTGGACCGGGGGCCGAGGGACTGGGACAAGGAGGAACCGTGACCGAGCTTGACGTCGATCTGAGCGCGTTGTTGCCGACGGACCTGCCCGACGGGCGTGAAGCCGTCGAGGAGGGCAAGGCGATGGCCAGGGGCCTGGAACGTGGCCGCTCGCTCTTCTGCGAGGAGAAGGGGGTCGGATCAGAGCGGGAGTGGCGAGAAAAAGCGCGCGCCGAGGGCATCCCCTGCACCTGCATGAACATCGGCCTCAACACCTGGGGCGACACCCGCGAGGCGCTGGGGCTGATCTACGAGGACGCGCTCTCGCGCGGCGTCCGTCCGCCCGACCGCTTCAACTTGATCGCCGAGCGTCGCCTGGGGCTACCGAAAGACCAGCGCGCCGAGGCCCCTCAGGAGACGGGTCCGGTGATGATGACCGAGCAGGATTGGTGGGAGCTGGCGCATACGGTGCCGATCGAGCCGGAGGCCGCCGACAACAACGTCGGCAGCCCGGCCTCGGTCGAAAACGCCGTCGACGCCCTGCAGGCGGGGATCACCACGATCGGCGTCCTCTCCCAGTACTCGTGGCGCTGGCCCTACTGGGACGACGAAGTCGGGCAGACGATGGTGACGCTGAAGGGGGCGGGGCTGCTGGCGGCTTTCAAAGACGACGGCGTCGTCTTCGACTCCTACCTGGAGGACGGCTACCCCGGCGTCTTCCACGACTACGCCAACTACGTCGGCTGGGCGATGGTCGAGCGCTACGTCAGCGAAGACCTGATCGGCGCCGCCTACTCGCCGTCCTGGGGGGGCCTGACCCAGAACCCGGTGGTCAAGTCGGCGGTGACGCTGGCGCTGGAGGCGGTGAACTTCGACCGGGTCCCGTTCAACTACACGCAGGGCGACACGATCGGCAACACGGCCGATTTCGATGCCAACATGGCGGTTCTCAACACCGACGTCCTCTTCATGAAGATGGTCGACATGCGCTACCGCCTCGGCAGCGCCCCGATCGCGGTGCCGGTCACCGAGACCGAACGGATTCCCTCCTGGGACGAGGTGGCGACCGTGCAGACGATCAGCCGCCGCCTCGACGACTACGTGCCGCTGGTCGACCCGGTGATCGACTGGGCGGGGATCGAGGCGATGCGCGACCGCCTGGTCGAGGGCGGCCGCAGGTTCTTCGACGCCGCGATCCACGGCCTCGCCGGCGCCGGGATCGACGTTCGCGACCCGGCGCAACTGCTGCTGGTGCTGAAACGCCTCGGCTCCGATCGCTGCGAGGAACTGTTCGGAGCGGGCGATCCCGACCCCGAGTTCCCGCGCGGTCGACGTCCGGTCCTCGAAACCGACCTGGTCAAGAGCACGATGGAAGAGCGCGAGCGATTGCTGGCCGAGCTTCGCGGCCGCCACGAGGAGGAGGCGATCCGGGGGATGAAGGTGCTCGTCACCTCGACCGACGTCCACGAATTCGCCCCCTTCCTGCTCAGCTCGACGCTCTCGGCGGTGGGGACCGAGGTGATCGACTTCGGCATCAACCGCGACCCCGAGGACATCGTCAAGGCGGTGATCGAGACCGACGCCGACGCGGTCGTGATCAGCACCCACAACGGCGTCGCCCGGAACTTCGGTCAGCTCCTGATGAGGGAGCTCGACTCCGCCGGGGCGGGAGGGGTGGCCGTCTTCATGGGCGGCGTCCTCAACGAAGACGTGGAGGGCTCGGATGTGCCGCGGGACGTCAGCGCCGACCTCAATGCCACCGGGATCCAGACGCCGGGGACGATCGACCGTCTGGTCGACGCGCTGATCGAGTGCCGCGCCGGGGGGGTTCCGGCATAGATGGCCGAGTCCATCTGACGTGCGCGCGATAGCGCTCGCCGACTTCGGCAGCACCTACACCAAGCTCAGCCTCGTAACGCCCGAAGAGGGGCGATTGCTGGCGCGGGCCGAGGCGCCGACCAGCATCGGCACCGATCTGATGGACGGCTATGCGACGGCGCTCGAGGCCGCCGAAGCCAAGGTGGGGGAGCCGGTGGAGATCGAGGTCGAGCTGGCCGCCTCCAGTGCGGGGGGCGGCCTTCGGGTCGCCGCGGTCGGCCTCGTCGGCGACCTCACCGCGGCTGCGGCGCGCCAGGCGGCGCTGAACGCCGGGGCGCGGGTGGGCACGGTTCTCGCTGGGACGCTCGAGGACGAGCAGCTGGACGAGCTGCGGGCGGCTCGGCCCGAGATCGTCCTTTTCGCCGGTGGCACCGACGGCGGCCAGTCCGAGCTGGTCGTGGAGAACGCGCGTCGCCTCGCCTCCGCCGAGCTCGCCACCCACTTCGTCGTCGCCTGCAACGCTCAGGTGGCGGAGACGGTGGCGGGGCTCCTGCGAAGCGCTGGCGCCGAAGCCGAAATCGCGGCCAACGTGATGCCGAAGCTGGGCGAGCTCGAGATCGAATCGGCCCGTGAGGCGATCCTGCGGGTTTTCCTCGAGCACGTCATCGGCGGCAAGGGGCTCAGCGCCAGCCCCGAGTTCGAGCGGATGGTGCGGATGCCGACCCCCGAGGCTGTCCTCGAGGCGACCCGGCTGCTCTCGCGTGGCACCGAGGCGATCCCGGGGGTGGGAGACGTGCTGGTGATCGACGTCGGCGGCGCCACCACCGACGTGCATTCGACGCGGGTCGTCGAGGCGGCGATGCCGGGCGTCGAGGACCCGCTGCTGCCACCGCCCCCGACCCTCCGCACGGTCGAGGGGGACCTTGGTCTGCGAGCGGGGGCGCCGGGGGTCTTCGCCGCCGACGGCGGCAGGATCGAGGGTGAGGCGAGGATGGACGGGGAAGCGATTGGACGATCTGTCTCTCTCCGTTCAGAGGACTCGAAGTGGATTCCGGACAGTGCGAAAGAGGCGGAGCTGGACCGTCTCCTCGCGATCTCCTGTGCGACCCACGCGGTGCGGCGGCACTGCGGCACGATGCTCCTGAGCCGCGGTGAGGGTGGCCCGCCGACGCTGGTCCGGGACGGAGCGGACCTTCGCGAGGTGGGGCGCGTTCTGGGTACTGGAGGGGTTTTCGCGCATCGGGAAGACGGGTCCGAGATCCTGCGTGAGGCTCTCGCCCGGCGCGCGCCGCGTTCCCTGGCCCCCCGCGACCCCGATCTCGACGTCGATTCGAACTACGTCCTCGCGGCGGCGGGACTGCTGGCGACGCACGATCCCGAGGCGGCTATGCGACTGCTGCGGCACGAGCTCCTCTCTTCCAAAACGAGACAGGTTGACCAATAACCAGGGGGCGACCGCTCGCCGATCGTCCTCGCAATCACGGATGATCTGGGAAGGGAACCAGGGAACGATGTTCAGAAAACGTAAAAAAGAGAGCATCACTCGCATCTTCTACGCAGGGGACGTTCACGGCTCGCGCGTCTGCTGGAAGAAGTTCGTCAACGCCGCCGCGCACTACCCCGCGGACGTCCTGGTGATGGGCGGGGATCTGACCGGCAAGGCGCTGGTCCCGATCGTCCGCGAGGGGGACGGCTCCTACAGCGCTCGCGTGATCGGGGAGCAGCGGGTGGCGCGAACCGCCGAGGAGCTCGACCAGATGCAGCGGGCGATCTCGACCAACGGGATGTACCCGCTGATCGTCGACCAGGACGAGGCGCGGCGGCTGGGGGAAGACGCCGCCCGTCGCGAGGAGGCCTTCGAAGGGGCTCTGCTGGACGAGCTGCGCCTTTGGGTCGAGCTCGCCGACGAACGTCTCGCCGGCACGGACACCCGCGCCTACGTGATCCCCGGCAACGACGACCCGTGGTCGGTGGACGAGGTGCTGGCGAGCGGTGACCATGTCGTCGCCTGCGACGAGAGAGTGGAGCTGATCGGACCGCACGAGCTGGTCTCGCTCGGCTACTCCAACCGGACGCCCTGGCATACGCCGCGGGAGCTGGACGAGGACGAGATCTACGAACGTTTGAAGCGGCTGACCGACCAGCTCGAGGCACCGGAGCGGGCGATCTTCAACATCCATGTTCCGCCCTGGGAGAGCAGTCTCGACACCGCCTACGAGGTTGACGAGGAACTGCGTTACGTCACCAAGGGAGGCCGACCGCACGAGGTTCCCACCGGCAGTCGGGCGGTACGGCAGGTCATCGAAGAGACGCAACCGTTGCTGAGCTTGCATGGTCACATCCACGAGAGCAAGGGGACGACGAAAATCGGTCATACGGTGGCAATCAATCCCGGGTCCGATTACGGTAGCGGTCACCTGGATGGTTGCTTGGTGCACATATCGCCGGAACGTGTGGTCAACCACTACCTGGTTTCAGGTTAAAAAGGAAAAGGGAGAAGAAGAGAATGGCTGAGTTGGGGGAGAGACCAGCGGCGCAGTCCGCATCACAGGGGACCTACGCCCGTAAAGCAACCGGACTGGTGCGGGAAGTTTCGCCGTTCTCCACCTTCGTGTTCAACATGGCGGGGCAACCGACGTCGGTACTCCTCGCGACTTCGATCTTCTTCGCCCTCGGGGCCTTTCCCGGTGGCTCGATCTGGCTCGGGTTCGGGATGGCGCTGGTCGCGGCGCTGCTCATCTCCGTCTGTTATGGGCTCTTCACTTCGGCGATCCCGCGCAGCGGGGGTGACTACGTTCTCGTCAGCCGGGTCACCCATCCGGTGATCGGATTGATCTCATCCTTCTTCTGGACCTCTGGGGTGATCATCTCGATCGCCTTCATCGCCCTGGCCTTCGTCACTGTGGGGCTCGGACCGTCGCTGACGGCAGTCGGGCTCGTCAGCGGCAACGACTCGCTCGTCACCGCCGGCAACGACCTCGTCACCAGCGAAGGCTGGCAGTTCGGAATCGGTACCGCCCTCATCATCGGGTCATCCGTGCTCCTCGCGGGGGGCTGGCGCTGGACGACGCGGATCATGAACGGCCTCTGGGCATTGATGATGCTCGGCCTCGGCACCGTGTTCCTCGTGCTGCTGTTCAAGAGCCATGACGGCTTCGTCCACAGCTTCAACCAGTTCGCAGGTTCGATCACCGGCGAACCGGACAGCTACAAGTCGATAATCGCCAACGCCCACAAAGAAGGAGTGGACACCGATCCGGCCTTCAGCATGGGCAACACCTGGCCGACCTGGGCGGCGATCTGCAGTCTTTCACTCTTCGGTTGGCTCTCGATCTACATCTCCGGCGAGGTGCGGCGGGCGCGCGACACCACGCAGGTGAAAATCATGAGTCTTGCCGCGCTGGTCCACATCGGGATCGCGGTGATCTTCTCCGCCGTCTTCTTCTGGAAGTTCGGCCACGACTTCTTCGTGGCGATCAACGGGATCAAGGAATCGGAAAGCTATCCCTTCGCCGTGGAACCGTTCTACACGTTCCTGACCGCGATCGCCGGTGACAGCACCTTCCTCGCCTGGTGGCTCCTGATCACCTTTGCGGCCGCCTATCTGCTGCTGATGATTCCGAACATCACGATCGCAGTCCGCACCTTCTTCGCCTGGTCGCTGGACGGGCTGTTGCCTTCGCGCATCGCGCAGGTCTCTCCTCGGACCCACGCTCCCAACTACGCGATCGCCCTCACCGTCGTCCTCAGCATCGCCGTCCTCGGCTGGGCGGTCAACAATGGCGAAGACTTCTTCAGCCTGCTCGTCGAGGCGGTCCTGGTGCAGCTGATCGCGATGATCCTGATCGGAGTCTCCGCGGTGCTTCTGCCGTACCGGCGGCCGGAGGTCTGGCGCGCTTCGGCGACCACCCAGCGCTTCCTCGGGGTCCCGGTCGTCGCCTTCGCCGGGGGTTTGGTCGCGGTCCTGTTGGCCGGCCTTTTCTACATTTTCCTGCACTACAACGAAGGCTTCGGCATCGACACGAGTCAGTTCCTCGGCCGCGATGCCCCGATCGTCCTCGGGGCGGCGCTGCTGATGTTCTTCGGCGCTCGGCTCGCGCGCTCGCGTCAGGGTGTCGACGTCGACAAGCTGGCGACGGAGATTCCGCCGGAGTAGTGGAGCCGAGAGACATGGAGACGGTCGCGGATCCCGTCGCCGAGGGGCGGCGGATCGTGGGGGCTGCCGCGGAAAGGGAGATCCCGCTGAGGGTGCTCGGCGGGGTCGCGATCGCACTCACCTGCCCCAGCAGCCGGAAGCCCCCACTGGCGCGGGAGTACGCCGACGTCGACCTGGCCACCGTTCACGGCGCGCGGAAGGAGGTGTCGGAGTTGATGGAGTCGCTCGGCTATGCGGGTGACAGGGAGTTCAACCTCCTCCACGGTCATCGCCGCCTCTATTTCTCGGACGAGCGCGATCGGTGCCAGGTGGACGTTTTCGTCGACGAGGCGAAGCTCTGTCACCGGATCGACCTGAGGCGACGGATCGGCAACGCTCCCCTGACCCTCTCGCTCGCCGACCTGACGGTGTTGAAGCTCCAGGTCGTGGAGACGAACGAAAAGGACTACCTGGACATCTGCGCGCTCTTCGCCGACCACGAGCTGACCGACGACGACAGCGGCATCGACCTTGGTTACATCGCCAAGCTCGCCGCGTCCGACTGGGGGCTGTGGCGAACCCTGCGGATGGTCGCCGAGCGAAGTGAGCGATTTGCCCTCGATTTGCCCGGCTTCGAGGCGGGCGAGGTGGCGGCGGGACGGTTGCGACGCCTCCGGGAAGAACTGGACAGAGTCCCCAAGACGCGAGGCTGGAAGCTCCGTTCCCGGATCGGGGAGCGGAAGCGCTGGTATGAGCTTCCCGAAGAAGTCCGTTGAGGTGGGTGGTGTCACATACTTTGGATAGTCTCGCTTATGTGAAGAGGTTGACCAATCGTCGGGGGAAGGAGCAAAAATGACGCGGCCGCGGCGGGGGGAGCCGCGAGCGAGGATCAAGATCCTCGAAGCGAGCCGGAAGCTGTTCGCCCGGCGCGGTTTCTCCGAGACCTCGATGGGTGACATCGCCCGGGCCGCCCAGGTGGCGCGGGCGACCGTCTACAACAATTTCGACGACAAGCAGGACATCCTCGCCGGGATCATCAGCGACTACATGGTCGGCTATGCGCAGATCCCGCAGAAGCTGCGGGAAAATGCCCGCTCCGGACAGACTTCCTTCGAGCTCGTCGAAGAGATGGTCAGGGAGGCGCTGGCGTGGAGGGTGAAGAACGCGGATCTGCGCCCGATCGTCGCGGTGGCCAGGAACCTCCGCGGCTCGGGCTGGGAGGAGGCGAACAAGGCCGCCGACGACGCGATGCTCGGCTGGATCATGGCGGTCCATGCCGCCGACGAGTCGGCCGGGCTGATCCGTGAGGAGGTCGACCTCGAGTTCGGCGTCCGGGCCACCTACGCGATGATCGAGGCGATCCTCTCCTCCTTCGACGTCTCCTCCGACGAGGAGACGATCAACCGTGTTGCCCACCAGTTGGCGCTGCTGCACTGGTACTCGATCTGCTCGGTTTCCCCGCAGGAAGCGCCGCGGAGCCCACTGGGGAGAAAGGCGCCCGCTGAGGCATAGACAACTTGTCCACTTTCGCTACTCTGAGCGGAAGTGACGTCTGCACCGGATCATGTCAGGGGGGATCTGGCCCACCTGATTCACCCGCTCACCGATCACTCCCGGTTGCCGGAAATCGGACCGCTGGTGCTGGTTCGCGGCGAAGGCTCCGAGCTGATCACGGAGGACGGCCGTCGCCTCATCGACGGTATGGCGGGCCTGTGGTCGGTCAACCTCGGCCACGGCAGGGAGGACCTGATCGAGGCAGCCGTGCGCCAGCTGCGGGAGCTTCCGTACGCGGCCACCTTCGGCGGCGTCTCCTCGCCGCCCGCGATCGAGCTGGCGGAGAAGATCGCCGAGCTCGCTCCACCGGGCTTGAACGGAGTGTTCTTCGCCTCCGGCGGCAGCGAGGCGAACGAGACCGCGATCAAGCTCGCGCGGCGCCACTGGGTTCACGACAACAGGCCCGAGAAGTCGATCGTCCTCGCCCATGACCGCGGCTATCACGGCCTGACCGGGGTGACCACGACCGCGACGCGGCTCCGCCCCTATCGCGAGGGATACGGCGTCGCGGCCCCGGACATCGAGGAGGTGCCCGCGCCATACGCCTACCGCTGCTCCGCCGGGATCCCCTGCGATCCCGAGACCTGTCCGGTCTGCACCGGCGCCGCGCTCGAGCAGAGGGTCGAAGAGCTCGGAGCCGAGCGCGTCGCCGCGGTGATCGTCGAGCCGGTCTTCGGGTCGGGTGGGGTGATCGTGCCGCCGGCGGGCTACCTGCGGCGGCTGCGGGACATCTGCGACCGCCACGAGCTGCTGCTGATCGTCGACGAGGTGATCACCGGGTTCGGTCGCACCGGTGCCTGGTTCGCCTGCGAGCACGAAGCGGTGGCTCCCGACATGATCACCTTCGCCAAGGGTGTGAGCGGCGGCTACGTCCCGCTCGGCGGAGTCGTGGTCAGCGACGCCCTCTGGGGGGCGCTGCGCAGCCCGGCTGGGCATCCGGGGACGCTGATGCACGGCTTCACCCACTCGGGTCACCCCGTCGCCTGCGCCGTAGCCCTGGCGTACATCGACGCGATCGAGCGCGAGGATCTGTTGGCGGGCGTGCGCGAAAGAGCGGCCGCATTGGCCGGGTTGGTCGCGCCGCTGAGCGAGCATCCCCAGGTGGGGGACGTGCGGCAGGCAGGGTTGATGATCGGCGTCGAGCTGGTCGTCGACAAGGCGACGCGGGAGCGCTGGCCGGTGGAGGTCGAGCGGGGTCGACGGGTCGCGGCCGAGGCGCGTCGCCGGGGACTGCTGACGAGAAGCCTGCTCGACGACGTCCTCTGCCTGGCGCCGCCCTTCACGATCTCCGAGGAGAAGATGGGCCGAGCGGTGGAGATCCTCGGCGAGAGCATCGAGGCGACCGAGGATCTCCAGCTCTGAGCTACGGTCGAGGGGCGGTCATTCGAGGTACTTTTCCGCCTGTTCCTTGGCTTCTTCGATGCCCTTTTCGGCCCGTTGCTGGCCTTCTTCCAGGCCCTTTTCGGCTTCCTTGGTCGCCTTTTGGACCTTCTTCTTGGCCTTGCCCTTAAGGTTCCCTTCGACTTCTTCCTTGGCTTCGCCCAGGCCCTTCTCGACCTGTTCCTTGCCTTCCTGAACGGCTTCTTCGGCCTTCTGGGTGCCTTCCTCGATTTCTTCCTTGGCCTGATTGGTGATGCTCTCGGTGTCGCTGCTGCCGCAGCCGGACCAGACGACGCCGCCGACGCCGATCGCGATCACGGCAAGGAGGGCGCCGAGGCCGCGAGGGTTCTTCGTCATGTTCATGCTCCCAATGGTATGGGGGGTTAACGTGGTCGGCAGTGAATCAGACCGAGCCGGATTTATTCGAGTCCTTGGTCGCCGACGCGATCGACGCCCTGCCCGAGGAATTCCAGCGGGTCCTCGAGCGGGTGGCCGTCGTCGTCTCCGAGCTCGGCTTCGAGCGCCACGCCTACGGCGAGTATTTCGGCGACGGGGTGGCTGCGGAACGGTATGAGGACCGGATCGTGATCTACCGCGACACCCTCGAACGCGACTTCGGCCATGACCCGCGACTGCTCGCGCGCCAGATCGAGCGGACCCTGCGCCACGAGCTCGCCCACCACCTCGGCTGGGACGAGGGGGGCGTCGGCGGCCTCGGGCTGGGCTAGAGATCTAGAGGATCGATCCAGACTCGCGCCTGGTCATGGAATCAGTCATCTAGCGGACCCGGCAGCTTCGGGTCCGCTTCGAAGTCGCCTTGCGGTGGGATTCGAAGTGGAACGTCGCGCGGGCGAAGACGAAGGGGACGATGTTGAATCCGGCGGGGGCGCGACAGGCGGCGGACACGTAGCTGCGCTGTCTTCCACCGAAGCCGTAGCGACGGCCGATCGTCAGGTCGATTTCGGTGACCGAGCCGAGGCCGCCGGCGATTTTTGGGACCCGGGTATGCAGGACGGTGCCGAACTCCCCCGTGTTTCTGTGGTCGATCGTCAGCGGCACGACCAGCGTGAAGCGGGCGGGTACTCGGGCAAAGAGGTGGAGGAGCAGCGCGGGCCTGCCGTGGACACGGCTGTTGAAGGCGACGATCCTCCCTCCGGTCGGGATGTCTTCGCCGAGGGCCACCACGGCTTGGAACTCACCGTGGCCGACGACGGCCGGGCGACAGCGGTCAAGCGCCTCGTCGGTGGTCGTCGACTGCAGCCGGGGCGCCGAGCACACCGGCAGTCCGACCGTCGCCAGCTGGCCGTTGCGGTTGAGCTCGACTTCGAGCTGCTGCAGGGGCGGGGGATGGCTCCCGTCGGTGGTCGAGACCGAGCCCTTGATCTCGATCCGGACTGGGGCGGGGCGCCGTCGCGGCAGCTGATGCGGATCGAAGTTGGCGTTGAACTTGACGACAACGTTGCCCATCGGAACCGTTTGCGCCTGCGAGACGGCGACTCCGGCGAGGGCGAGGGCGAGGGCAAGCAGGGCTGGGATGGCTGGTCGGCGTTTCATCCGCGTGGTCGAGTCTAGGCGCTCGAATCTACGGCTAGGGTTGGGCGATGACTAAGGCCGGCGGCTGGTCAGAGCTCTCCGACGGCGACGAGTTCGCCGGTTACCGGATCGAGCGGAGGCTGGGGCGCGGCGGGATGGGGATCCTCTACCTCGCTCTCGAGCCGGGTCTCGAGCGGCGGGTGGCGCTGAAGCTGATCGCTCCCGAGGGGGCTGCCGACGACGTCTTCGCCAGGCGTTTCGCCGAGGAGTCGCGGATCGCCGCGGCGATCGAGCACCCGAACGTGGTGCCGATCTACGCGGCGGGAGAAGAGGAGGGCGTTCCCTGGATCGCGATGCGCTACGTGGCCGGGCTGGACCTCGGCCGGCGCCTCGCTCGCGAGGGGCGACTCGATCCGCGGCAGGCGGTCGACCTGATCGCCCAGATCGGCGACGGCCTCGACGCGATCCACGCCGCCGGCCTGGTCCACCGCGACGTCAAGCCCGCCAACGTCCTGCTCAGCGCCGAGCCCGGCGCCGAGCACGCTTACATCACCGACTTCGGCGTCGCCCGCAACGTCGCCACCGAGTCCGGCCTGACGCAAACGGGACGCTTCGTCGGCACCCTGGACTACGTCGCCCCGGAGCAGATCTCCGGCGGGCCGATCGACGCCCGCGCCGACGTCTACGCGCTCGGCTGCCTGCTCTTCAAGCTGCTGACGGGAGAGGTGCCGTTCCCGCGCGAGGGCGAGGCGGCGCGGCTCTACGCCCACCTTCACGACCCGCCGCCGGCGTCCTCGCTCTACGTGCCGGAGGTGCCGACGGCGCTCGACGAGGTCGCGATCAGGGCGATGTCGAAGGAGCCCGACGACCGCTATCCCTCCGCCGGGGACTTGGGACGTGCGGCGCGGGCGGCCCTGAGCGGCAGCGCCGTCGCGATCCCGGAACGGACGGTGGCGACGGGCGCGGCCGCGACGCGGGAAGGCGAGCCGCCGACTCAAAGGCTCCCGGAGGCGCCCAAGAGCAGGTCCAGCCGCCGCGGCCTCCTTCTCGGGGCCGGAGCGCTGGCGCTGGTCGCGGCGGCCGTCCTCGCGATCGCGCTCACCTCGGGTGGCGGCGGCGACGCGGCCAGCGGCGAGACCACGAGCGCGCAGACCGTCAAGGAAACGAAGCCCGAAAAGCCGAAGCCAAAGCCCAGGCCGGCGACGCTCTCGGCCGCGACCCTGATCAGCAAGGGCGACGGAATCTGCACCGACAGCCAGGAGGCCTACAAGGCCTACCGGGGCGAATTCCCCAACGGCGAGAACGAAGCGAGCGTCGGCTATTCACAGCTGCTGGTCGGCATCTCCGGCAAAGCGGTCCGGCGCTTCGAGGAGTTGAAGCCGCCGCCGGCGCTGAAGCAGGACTACGTCGCCTACCTGAAGTCACAGAAGCGGGTCGCCAAGTGGGACGAGGACGCGCTCAGGGCGGCGGAAAAAGAAGACCTCTCCGCCTACCTGGACATCCGCGAAAAACGCGACGCCAGCGAAGGAGAGCGCAAGGCGCTCGCCGAAGCGGTCGGCTTCCACGTCTGCAGCGGCAGCGAAGCCTGAGGAAGGAGCAGTCATGAAGGGACTCGCAACCAAGCTGTCAGGGTCGCGGGTCGTCCTCGAGCCGCTGGAGGCTCGCCACCGGGAGGAGCTGTGGGAGGCGGCGCAGGACGAGCGGATCTGGGAATGGCTCGCGCACCTCAGTGAGGACCGCGAGCTCTTCGACCGCTGGTTCGAGCTCTCGCTTGAGGCGACCGCCGAGGACCGTGAGGGTGTCTTCGCAATTCGGCGCCGCGCCGATGGGACGGTCGTCGGCAGCAGTCGCTTCATGGCGGTCCGCCGTCCCGATCGGGTGGTCGAGATCGGCTGGACCTGGTTCAACCCCTCCGCCTGGCGCACCGGCTTCAACCTGGAGACCAAACTGCTGATGCTGGAGCACGCTTTCGAGAGCCTCGGCTGCGTCCGGGTCGAGCTGAAGACGGACGCCCGAAATGAACGCTCGCGCAACGCGATCGCCGCCCTGCCCGCGCAGTTCGAGGGCGTACTCCGCAAACACATGATCGTCCCGGACGTCGGTCAGCGGGACTCGGCCTACTACAGCGTCATCGACGAAGAGTGGCCGCAGGTGCGCGCCAACCTGCAGCGGCGCCTCAGCCGTTAGTCGTCGCGGTTCCGTTCGACGTGGGTGACGCGTTCGGCCCGCTGCCGCACTTCTTCGCTCGCCTCCCGCGTCGCCGCGATCGCCTCCTGGCGCGCAGCCTCCAGCCCCTCGCTGGGCTTGCCGCCGACGATGTCGCGGAAGGCGTTCTTGAAGCGATCGGTGCGGCGGTCGGGCGGGAAGCGCGCCTCCGAGCGGGCCTGTTTCTTTTGGTGCCGCTCGCCGTAGCGACGCCGTGCCCAGGCCGAGTCCGGCTTGCCGAGGCGGCAGGCGCCGTAGAGGGCGATCGGGAAGACGAAGAAGCCGACGCTGCCGTGCAGCACACGGCCCTTGAGGAAGCAGATCGCGACCAGGACGAAGACGACGAGGGCGCTGAGGACGCTGCCGAGGATCGCCCCGATCGAGCCGTCTTCGATCGTCAGCGGGGTGAAGCCGAGCAGCACCAGCATCATCCCGGCGGCGGCGATCACGGTGGCGTCGATCGACTTGCGTCCCTCCTCGGCCCAGTAGACGTCGTCGAGGTAGACCCAGAGGGCGAACTCGTCGATCGTCAGGCCCGCACCGATCCCGAAGGCGAAGGCGCAGATCTCCGTCCAGGGCGAGTTGCCGAAGGCGAGGAAGCCACCGGCCCCGGCGACCATCATCGTCACGATTCCGAAGACGAGGTGGTGGAGGTGGACGCCGCTGTCGCTGACGATGCTCCCCGGCCACCACGGCACCCTCGGGCTGCGCTGTATCCGAGTGCTCATGCGGATGAAGGCGAAGGAGAGGATGAAGCCGACGAGGACCAGGAACAGCCCCTGCTCGTCGTGCTTTTCCAGCCGCGACCAGAAGTCGCTGAAGATCGAGGCGGTGGTCATGCCGGCACCGGGGCCGAGTGCAGGGGCGGGGCGGTGTCCTCCTTGGCCGCGATCAGATCGACGGTAAGCAGGACAGACCCGACCGCGAAGATCGGCGAGAGAGCCATGTTGGAGACCGCCTCGGCCAGCCAGGTGGCGACGAAGGTGTCGCCGAGCTCGTGATGGACGAGGCTCGCGAATCCAGTCCCGATCGCGTCGCCGGCAAGCTCGATCGGGACCATCACCCAGAAGACGAGCCAGAAGCTTCCCCGCACCAGCTGGAAGCTGCGGCGCAACGCCGCCGCCGCGGAGGGCTCCTCGATCTCGACGATCGGGCCGGAGAGGCCGAGGAAGACGAAGGCGAGTACCCCCGGCACGAATCCGATCAGCAGCCCGACGGCGACGATCGCGACGAAGGCGACGTCGACGACGACCAGCCGTCCGTACTTGATCCGCGCGGCGATCTCGCGCAGCCCCGGTGGCTGCTCGCCGTGGGGATGGGTCAGAGAGATCGCGATCGCGCCGCTGAAGAAGATCTCGCCCAGCAGGCCGGTCATCGCCACCGCCCCGACCGCGAGCACGAGCGCCGTCACTTTGATGCCGCTGGTTATGTCGAGCGAGTCGACGTCGACCTGGAGGCTGAGGGCGTCGATCAGGCCCAGGGGCAGGAAGACGACCGCCGCGAGGACCAGAAGCGAGGGGGCCCAGCCCCAGTACGTGCGCCAGATCCGCGCGTAGGTGCCGGCGAGCCGGCGGCGGAATCTCACGGTCAGCGCCGGTCGCGGCGGCCAGCCGGACGGCGCCCCCGTGCCCGCAGCTTCGACTGACTCGACTCCGAGGCGGGAACCCGCTTGAGGTTGCCGAGCTCGGGGATCAGCAGCTCCTCGGCGCAGCGACGGTGCCAGTGGTGGTGGTCTGTGCCGCCGAGCCGGCGCACGAACTGGACCACGGTGTGCTCCTCCCCGACCGGGATCTCGCCGTGGCAGCCGGGGCAGCGGTAGAGCTTGCGCGAGATGCCGCGGATCAGGTAGACCTCGTCGCCCTCTTCGTTGATGCCGGTGAGGCTCCAACGGATGCTCGGCTGTCCCTCGAGCTGGCTCATCGGCGTCTTGACATCCAGGCAAAGCCGACCGCCATCGCTACGTTGGCGACTCCCGCCAGCTGCAGCCCGAGCTTGGCGCCTGGTCGGCTCACCGCGGGGGAGGCGGACCAGAGCGCATCGGTCGCGATCTCGGTCCCGCGCAGCCAGGCGAGCGCCTGCCAGTCGCCGGGCTTGCCGCGGCGATCGGCCACCAGGTGGGCGGCGGCGAAGGTGAGCCAGATCGGCCCGCAGCGGCGGAACAGGTGCTTCGCGTCCGGCGAGGGCTCGTCGTGTCCCAGCGTCTTCAGCGTCGCCGCGGGCGCGGCGATCGCAGCGCTGCCGAGCGCCAGGTCGAAGGCGATCATGTTGCGGTTGGTGAGGCGCAGGGCCTGCTCCAAGGTCATCGCTCGACAAATCCAACCAGAAGCCGGAAGGGAAAGGGTGAGGTTCGGCGAAATGGACCGCCGTGACCAAGACTGCGACGAAGTCCCCCCAGCTCAAGAGCCTTTCCGACTACATCCAGGAGCGCTTCGACGAGTTCTCGCGCTCCCAGAAGGATGTCGCCCGCTACATCGTCGACCATCTCGACGAGGCAGCCTTCCTCACCGCCGAGGAGCTGGCCCGGAGAGCGAGCACCTCGTCCTCGACGGTGGTGCGCTTCTCCCAGGCCCTCGGCTTCGAGGGCTACCCCGAGTTGCAGCAGGCGGCGATCGAGGAGTACCGGACGACGATCGGCGGCAGCGGCAACGGCGTCGGGGCGCTCTTCTCCTTCGACCACTCCGAGATGGAGGGCTCGCTCAGCGCCGACTATTCGAATCTCGAGGAAACCGCGCGCAAGCTGACCCCTGAGCAGGTGGACGCCTCGGTCGCGGCGCTGGCGGAAGCGCAGCGCGTCGTCATCGTCGGCGTCGACCAGATGGCCTTCTTCGCCAGCTATCTGCGCCACACCCTCAGCCTGCTCGACATCCGGGCCGAGATCGTCGCCAGCACCGGAGGCGAGTCGTTGCAGCGGCTCGGCCGCATCGACGAGAGCACGCTTGTCATCACCATCTCAGCTGGCCGGGCGCACCCGCTGCTGCTGCGGGCGATGAAGTTGGCGCTCCATCGCGGTGCTCGCACCCTGGCGATCTCCGACGCGACGATGTCGGAGGTCGGGGAGCACGCCGAGCTGACGCTCTACTTCTCCTCCAACAGCCCCAGCTTCACCCGCTCGCACACGGCGCTGATGGCGCTGATCCAGGGTCTGGCGCACGGTCTCTACGCCCGCGACGAAGCGGCGCACAAAGACCGCATCCGGGCTTACAAACTCAAGTAACAGCAGCAAGGGACGAAAGGGGCTGGCCCGCGGGTCCTGTCTCCGATAGGACCCTCTCGCCCGGTGGCGAGAGTCCCCTATCGTCGCCACCCGCGGGAGGGGCCGCTCGCCAGGACAGTGGGGAGAAGCCGGCTGCTTGTGTACGTAAGATGGGGATTCATGACTGAGCGTGCGACTTTTCGACTGAAGACCGGGCTGGCGGAGATGCTGAAGGGCGGCGTGATCATGGACGTGGTCACGCCCGAGGAGGCGAAGATCGCCGAGGAGGCCGGTGCCTGCGCGGTGATGGCGCTGGAGCGGGTGCCGGCTGACATCCGCGCCCACGGCGGCGTCGCCCGCATGTCGGACCCCTCGATGATCAAGGGGATCCAGGAGGTCGTCTCGATCCCGGTGATGGCGAAGGCACGGATCGGCCATTTCGCCGAGGCACAGGTGCTGGAAGCGTTGGAAGTCGACTACATCGACGAGTCCGAGGTGCTCACTCCAGCCGACGAGGCGAACCACATCGAGAAGCTCGCCTTCGAGGTGCCGTTCGTCTGCGGCGCCACCAACCTCGGCGAGGCGCTGCGGCGAGTCGGCGAGGGGGCGGCGATGATCCGCTCGAAGGGCGAGGCAGGGACCGGCAACGTGGTCGAGGCGGTGCGCCACATGCGCGAGATCACCTCCGGGATCAAGCGGCTGGCGCAGCTGCGCCCGGAGGAGCTGGCGGCGGCGGCGAAAGAGCACCAGGCGCCGCTGGAAGTCGTCCAGGAGGTCGCCGCGGCCGGCCGCCTGCCGGTGCCGCTGTTCTGCGCCGGTGGGATCGCGACGCCGGCCGACGCGGCGCTGATGATGCAGCTCGGCGCCGAAGGCAACTTCGTCGGCTCCGGCATCTTCAAGAGCGGCGACCCGGAGCGCCGGGCGCGGGCGATCGTCGAGGCGACCACCCACTACCAGGACCCCGAGCGCGTCGCCGCGGCCTCGATCGGCCTCGGCGAAGCGATGCCGGGGCTCGAGATCGCCGGCTTGGCCGCCGAGGACGCCCTGCTGCAGAACCGCGGGGCCTGATGATCCAGTGGCTGGACTGAAGGTCGGCGTCCTCGCGCTGCAAGGGGGCTTCGAAGCCCACGCCAAGACCTTGCACCAACTCGGCGCCGAGCCGCGGGAGGTCCGCACTCCCGGGGACATGGAGGGGCTTGAGGCGCTCGTCATCCCCGGTGGGGAGAGCACGACGATCGGCAAGATGATCGCCTCGGCCGAGCTGGAGCCGGCCCTGCGTGCGCACCACGAGGCGGGGCGGCCGGTCCTCGGCACCTGTGCCGGGCTGATCGTCTGCGACGCCGAGCACCTCGGCTTCGTCGACGCCACCGCCAGGCGCAACGCCTTCGGTCGCCAGTTGCAGAGCTTCGAGGCCGACCTCGAGGTCGAGGGGGCCGGTGACGAGCCGTTGCGGGCGGTCTTCATCAGGGCGCCGTGGGTCGAGTCCCATGGGCCCGACGTCGAGGTGCTCGCGTCATACGAGGGGCATCCGGTGGCGATCCGGGAAGGAAACGTGCTCGCCTGCGCCTTTCACCCGGAGCTGACCGACGACCCGCGCTTCCACGCGATCTTCATGGCAATGGCTAGTGCTGCCCGCGAGCGGGCGGGGGAGGAGGCAGCGAGATCATGAGCGGCGGCGACCCACGGGTCCAGAACCTGGCGAAGATCCTGGTCGGCTACTCGACCGGGGTAGAAAAGGACGACGTCGTCGCCATCGACGGCGAGAGCGCGGCGGGGCCGCTGCTGCTGGCGGTCTACGAGGAGGTGTTGAAGGCGGGCGGCCACCCGATGCTGAACGTGGCCCTGGAGGGGCAGGTCGCGGCCTACTTCAAGCACGCCTCCGACCGGCAGCTGAAATGGATCTCCCCCTTTGCCGAGTGGATGGTCGACAACGCCGACGTGCGGATCGCGATCGGCGCCAGCACCAACACGCGGGAGCTTTCGGGGGTGCCGCCGGAGCGGCAGACCCTGCGCCAGTCGGCCACCGGCGACCTGATGACGCGGGCGATGAAGCGAGCCGCCGACGGCAAGTTCCGCTGGTGCTACACGCTCTACCCGACCAGCGCCTACGCCTCGGAGGCGGAGATGAGCCTGGCCGACTACGAAGACTTCTACTACGGCGCCTGCCTGGCGACCGACGCCGAACCGCTGACCGCCTGGCAGCGCGCCTCCGAGGAGACGCGGCGGCTGGCCGACTGGATCGAGGGCCGTGAGGAGGTGCGGGTGACGGCGCCGGGGACCGACATCAGGCTGGGGATCGCCGGCCGCACGTTCATCCCCTGCGTCGGCGACAACAACATGCCCGACGGCGAGTTCTTCACCGGGCCGGTCGAGGACTCGGTCGAGGGTCAGGTCAGCTTCCACCTGCCGGCGGTGATCGGCGGCCGCGAGGTCGCCGGCGTGCGCCTGCGCTTCGAGTCCGGGAGGGTCGTCGACGCCTCCGCCGACCGCGGCGAGGAGTATCTGCTGAAGCTGCTCGACACCGACGCGGGCGCCCGCACCCTCGGCGAGCTCGGGATCGGCACCAACTACGGGATCGGCAAAGGCACCCGCGAGGTCCTGCTCGACGAGAAGATCGGCGGCACCGTCCACATGGCGGTCGGCTCCAGCTACCCCGAGTCCGGCGGCGAGAACGAGTCCGCCGTCCACACCGACCTCGTCTGCGATCTGCGCCTAGGCGGCAAACTAGAAGTTGACGGCGTGGTGATGCAGGAAAACGGGCGCTTCGTCGTCTGAACGTCAGACCTGGGTGAGGATCGTCGCGATGATCCCCAGAAACCCGACGAGCATCATTCCGATCAAGCCCCAGGTGAGCTGGATCAGGTTGCGGTTCATCGCGGCAACCTCATCCCGTACGCCTTGTATCTCGCCCCGCACGGCCTGGAATTCAGATTTCATCTCTCCTCGCACGGCCTGAAATTCAGTTTTTATCTCGCCTCGCACGGCCTGGAACTCACCGGTCATTTCGCCGCGCAGCGCTCGGAATTCCGTCCGCATCTCCATGAAGCCGGAGTCGACCTTCTTGTTCAGATCGTCTAGGCGCCCGTCAGTCCACTCTTCCCTTGCCATCACGGCCATGATGACACCCTAGAGAAAAACATGCAACGTGTTGTGCGCGAAACTTAAAAGTTTCGCAACAGCTCTATCACGCAACTGTGACTACTGGTTCGGGATCGGGGATCCGGCCCAGAGGAAGAACCAGATGGCGAGGGCAAGCATCGCCAGCAGCACCGAGCCCATCAGCACCGCCTCGACCACGGTCACCGAGCTGGGCGCCGACCCCGTGTCGCGCATGCTCTTCAGCCAGGTGGGCCGGATCGGCTGCAGCCGGTTGGTGCCGGTGATGCGAATGTAGAGGGCGTTGAGGCGACCGATCAGCCAGGCGACCACGACGATCGAGGCGACGATCCCGACGGCGACGACAGCGTACGGCCCTCCGGCCGGAAACTGCGTTTCGGAGAGCTTGGAGGCGATGTAGATCCAGCTCAGGGGAATTGCCGTCCAGAGCGAGAAGGCCGCCAGCAGCATCGCAATGAAGACGAGGCCCGCGGCGACGCCCTGGCCGGCTCGATGCATATGCGCTCTCGTCTCCATGATCCTGATTCATAGAATGGCAGGCGATGTCCGGGCATTCCAAGTGGCACTCGATCAAACACAAGAAGGGCGCCGCCGATGCGAAACGCGGCAAGCTCTTCAGCAAGCTCGCGCGCGCGGTCACGGTCGCGGCTAGGGACGGCGGCGGCGACCCCGATCACAACCCGACCCTGGCGACGGCGATCCAGAAGGCCAAAGACGCCTCGATGCCGAAGGACAAAATCCAGAAGGCGATCGACGTCGGCACCGGGGCGGGCTCTGACGGCGCCGCGATCGAAAGGGTCGTCTACGAGGGTTACGGCCCCGCCGGCGTGGCCGTCCTGGTCGAGGCGCTGACCGACAACCGCAACCGCGCCAGCGCCGAGATCCGCCACGCCTTCTCCAAACACGGCGGCAACCTCGGGGAGCCGGGCTCGGTCGCCTGGATCTTCGAGAGAAAGGGCTCGATCGTCGTCGACGGCGGCCGCTATGGCGAGGACGACCTGATCGGGGCGATCGACGCCGGCGCCGAGGACGTCCAGGTCGACGAGGGGAAACTCCGCGTCATCTGCGACCCGGCGGACCTGACCGCGGTTCGCGCATCCCTGGAGGCTGAAGAGATAGAAGTCGAGTCGGCCGGCCTTGCGATCGAGCCGAAAAGCACCATCGAGGTGAAAGGCCACGACGCCGAGCGCTTGCTCAAGCTCCTTGACGCCTTGGACGAGCAGGACGACGTCGACGAGGTCTTCGCCAACTTCGACATCTCGGCCGAGGTTCTAGAGCAGCTGGCCGCGTGAGGGGTCGAGGGGACCCCTCCGTCGCAAATCGGGGAGGCTCCTGCGGGGTCCCCTCGACCCCTATTCGGTAGCGCTGGGAAGGCATCCGATGGGGTTCACAGAATCCCTCTCCTATGCAAGTAGTGATGGGCATCGACCCGGGTGCGGCGAACTTGGGTTTTGGAGTTGTGCGCGTCGAGGGCAACCACATGGTTGCCTTGGATGGCGGCGTCGTGGAGACGACGCCTGATCTGCCGATGGAGCGGCGGCTGGCGCGGATCCACGAGTCGCTGCGTGAGCTGATCGCCTGGCACGAGCCGAAGGCGATGGCGATCGAGGAGGTCTACTTCGGCAAGAACGTGCGCTCGGCGATGGCCGTCGGCCAGGCCCGCGGGGTCGCGATGCTGGCGGCCGCCGAACAGGGCGTCGGTTGCTTCTCCTACACGCCGCAGGCGATCAAGATGGCCGTCTGCGGCTCCGGCGCCGCCGGCAAGAAGCAGGTGCAGCGAATGGTGAAGACGCTGCTGGGCCTGCCCGAGCCGCCGTCTCCCGACCATGCCGCCGACGCCCTGGCGGTCGCGATCTGCCACGGCGGCGGCAGCGGCCTCCGGCAGGCCGTCACCGCGGTCGAGGTCGGCACCGAGCCCGGGGAGCGGGTCGCCCGATGATCGCCGCGGTGCGGGGAGAGGTGATGGTGCGCCGGCCCGACCACGTGGTGGTCGAGGCTGGTGGTGTCGGCTACCGGTTGGCGGTCTCGAGCGAGACGCTGAAGGCGGTGCCGGCGGCGGGCAGCGACGCCTTCCTCCATGCCGAGCTGATCGCCCGCGACGATTCGCTTTCCCTCTACGGCTTCTCCTCCGAGGAGGAGCGCGACCTCTTCCGGCTGCTGATCACCGTCAGCGGGGTGGGCCCGAAAGTCGCGATAGCGACCCTTTCGGGGGGCAGCACGCGCGACCTCCTGCGGGCGATCGCCGCCGGCGACGCCAAGCGGTTCCAGGCGGTCCCCGGGATCGGCAAGCGGACCGCCGAGCGGATCATCGTCGAGCTGCGCGAGAAGGTCGCCGGTGCGCTGGAGGAAGAGGTCGTCGCCGTCGCGGGAGAGGAGACGAATGCCCGCACCCTTGCCCGCGACGGCCTCGTCAATCTCGGCTACGCCCCGCTCGAGGCGGAGCAGCTGCTCGACGGCGTCGAGGGTTCGGAGCCGCAGGAGCTGGTGGCCGCCGCGCTGCGCAAGGCCGGGATCTCGAGGAGCGCCGCATGAAAGGCCCCCCCGGCATCGGCGACGACCGGATCCGCACGCCTGGCCTCGACGGTGACCCCGTGCCGGTCGACGCCGAGGTGAAGGTCCACGACGCGCGCGCGGAGGCGCCGGACGAGGAGCTCGACCGCTCGCTGCGACCGCCGACGTTGGACGACTTCGTCAACCAGCAGCAGGTGACCGAGCAGTTGGCGATCTTCATCGAGGCGGCGAAGAAGCGCGGCGAGTCGCTCGACCACGTCCTCCTCGCCGGCCCACCGGGGCTCGGCAAGACCTCGCTCGCCCACATCGTCGCCGCCGAGCTGGGGGTGCCGATGGTGCAGACCGCCGGCCCCGCGCTCGAGCGCAAGGCCGACGTCGCCTCCTTTCTGACCGCGCTGGAGCCCGGCAGCGTCTTCTTCATCGACGAGATCCACCGCCTGGGACGGGCGGTGGAGGAGACGCTCTATCCGGCGATGGAGGATGGCGAGCTGCCGGTCGTGCTCGGGCAGGGGGCCGGGGCTCGAACCGTGACGCTGCCGCTGCCGCCCTTCACGCTCGTCGGCGCGACCACCCGCGCCGGCCTGCTGACGACGCCGCTGCGCGATCGCTTCGGCGTCTCCCATCGCCTCGAGCACTACGCGGCCGAGCACCTGGCGCTGATCGTAGAGCGCTCGGCCGGGATCCTCGCAGTCGAGATCGACAGCGGCGGGGCGGCGACGATCGCCTCTCGCTCGCGCGGGACGCCGCGGGTCGCCAACCGCCTGCTGAAGCGGGTTCGGGACTTCGCCGAGGTCAAGGGGAGCGGCACGATCGGGGTCGACGTGGCTGTCGCTGCGCTGGCGATGCTCGAGGTCGACGAATGCGGTCTCGACCGCAGCGACCGCGCCCTGCTGGAGACGATCGCGACCAAGTTCGCGGGCGGGCCGGTCGGGCTCTCGACTCTGGCGATCGCGATCGGCGAGGAGCAGGACACGATCGAGGACGTGCTCGAGCCATATCTCCTTCAGCAGGGCCTGCTGAAACGGACGCCCCGCGGTCGGGTGCTGACCCGGCGCGCCTACGAGCACCTCGGGGTGCCCGCTCCCGAAGACGCCGCCAGCCTCTTCTGAGCCGGCCGAACCGGATCTCGAACCAATCATCTAGCCTGTCGGACATGCCGTTTTTCATCTGTCCGAATTGCGGACACCGGGAGGTGAGCGGGGAGCGGACCGCGGGGTTCAGCACCCGTCCCAAGGGCTGCTCGAAATGCGGCTTCGGCTTTGTCTTCGAATTACTCGACGATTATTATCCGGCTCCCAATGCCGCCTTTTTCGTCTGTGACAAGCAGGAACGCGTGATCGACGCCGGCAAAGGCAGCTTCGAGCTGACCGGGTTGACCGACGAGGACGTCATCGGCCGCCCGGTGCGCGAGGTCCTCGGCCTCGACTGGATCAACGGCGGCGACGGCGGCGAGGATGCCGACGGCGACGGCGACGGCGTCAGCGACCCGATCGAGACCTCTCTGGAGTGGGGAGTGCGCTCGCTCGGCAAGCGGGTCTCGGTCAACGCGGAGGGCGACCTGCCGGCCAAGGCGGTCGCCGACGTGTTCCCCGCCTACGACGACGACGGCGGCCTGCTCCTCGTCCTCACGCCGGAGGGGTAGGCGATGGGGACCCGGCGCCGCCACCTCTTCGTCCTGCTGTTCGTCGTCGGCCTGGTCGCCGTCTCCGCGATCGTCATCGCCGGCAAGGAGACGAAGCTCGGGCTCGACCTGCAGGGCGGTCTCGAGCTCGTCTACCAGGGGCAGCCGACCGGCACCTCGAACGAAGTCAGCGGCGAAGACATCGAGGACTCGATCTCGATCATCGAACAGCGGATCAACAAGCTCGGCGTCTCCGAGCCGGAAGTGGCGCGGCTGGGGACCGACGAGATCACCGTCGCCCTGCCCGGGGTGACCGACGCCAACCGCGCCGCCGAGCAGGTCGGCAGCACCGCACAGCTCTACTACTACGACTGGGAACCGAACCTGATCGGCCCCGAGCGGGCGATCGGCGGCCGCCCCGGTCGCGAACCCCCTCAGGCGGCGCTGAAAGCCTCCGAAAAGCGCTGGGAAGAAGCCGGTCGCAACGTCACCAGCGAAGAGAGCAAACAGATGATCTTCGCGGGCGCCTACCCGACCGCCTACGAAGCGGCGAAGCTCGCCTCCGAACAGGAGCCGGTCGAAGGCTGCCAGGACTGCTCGGTGGCGAAGCCCCGCTATTACCTGTTCGAGAAGGCGGAGCCGCACGAGCTGATCGCCGGCCCCGAGCTGACGAAGAAGGACCTCTACATCAGCCCGACCGGGAAGAAGCGCCCGAAGGACGGGATCGTGGTCGAAGTCCCGGCGGGCACGATCGTCGTCTCCGAATACCCGACCGAAAAAAACGGGCAGCTGGACGAAACCGCCGAGCCCGGTTGGTTCGCGCTCAAGGACGAACCCGCCCTCAGCGGCAACGACATCACCAATCCGGAACAGACCTTCGCGCCGACGACGAACGAACCGATCGTCGCCTTCGAATTCACCGATCGCGGCCGCGAGGCGTTCCAGGACGTGACCCGCAGGATCGCCCAGCGCGGGCAGGCGCAGGCGATCGGCCCGGTCGGCGCCGAAGAAGCGGCGGCTATCTCCGGGCGCTTCGCGGTCATCCTCGACAACGAAGTCAAGACCCGGCCGATCATCAACTTCGCCGAAAACCCCGACGGGATCGACGGCAGGACCGGCGCGCAGATCTCGGGTGGCTTCAGCAGCATCCAGGACGCCCAGGACCTGGCGACGACCCTGCAGATCGGCGCCCTGCCGATCAGCCTGAAGCTGATCAGCGAGACCCAGGTCTCGGCGACCCTCGGCAGCCAGGCGCTGCACGACGGGATCAAGGCGGGGATCATCGGCCTCAGCCTCGTCGTCATCTTCCTGCTCCTCTACTACCGCTTCCTCGGCCTGATCGCCTCGATCGCGCTCGGGGCCTACGGGGTGATCTTCTTCGCCCTGATCAAACTGATCCCGATCACCCTGACCCTGCCGGGGATCGCGGGCCTGGTGCTGACGATCGGCGTCGCCGCCGACTCCAACATCGTCATCTTCGAGCGAATAAAGGAGGAGGTGCGCGCCGGGCGCTCGATGTCGAGCGCGATCGCCGCCGGCTACAAACGCGGGATCAGCACGATCGTCGACGCCAACGTCGTCACCTTGCTCACCGCTTTCATCCTCTTCGTGCTGGCGACCGCCGGCGTCAAGGGGTTCGCCTTCACCCTCGGGGTCGGCACGATCGTCTCGCTGCTGACCGCGGTCGTCTTCACCCAGGCGCTGCTCGGCAGCATGAGCCGCTCGCGCCTGTTGCGCTCGCCCGCCGCGCTCGGGGCCGGCGGCGAGGGGAAACGCTGGCACTTCGACTTCATGGGCGCGAGCCGCTGGTTCTTCTCGATCTCGGGCGTGATCCTGCTGGTCGGGGCGCTGGCGCTGGCGACCAAGCAGCTCAACTTCGGGATCGACTTCGAGTCCGGCACCCGGATCACGGTGGCGCTGGAAAAGCAGGCCGACGAGGAAGGGGTCCGCGGCACCCTCGACGCAGCCGGGATCAACGGCGAGGAGGTGCAGCAGGTCGACGACCCGAACTTCGGCGCCAACGTCTTCCAGATCCAGTCGCATCAGCTCGAACCGGGGGAGGTGCACGACGCCGAAGCGGCGCTCGCCTCCGAATACGGGATCGTCAAGAACGGCTTCGACAGCACCAGCGTCGGGCCGACCTTCGGCCAGCAGGTCGCCGACAGCGCCCTCAAGGCGCTGATCTTCTCGCTGCTGGTGATCTGCGGCTACGTGGCGCTGCGATTCGACCCGAAGTTCGCGGTGCCGGTCCTGATTGCGATCTTCCACGACATCCTGATCACCGGCGGCGTCTACTCACTGACCGGAAAAGAGGTGAACAGCGGGACGGTCGCCGCCTTCCTCACGATCTTGGGCTACTCGATCTACGACACGATCATCGTCTTCGACCGCATCCGCGAGAACGTGCCGCGGATGCCGCGAGCCGCCTTCTCGCAGATCGTCAACCGCTCGATGAGCGAGGTGCTGACCCGCTCGCTGGCGACCAGCTTCTCGACCCTGCTGGCGGTCGGTTCGCTGCTGGTCTTCGGCGGCGCGACCCTGCAGGACTTCGCCTTCGCGATGCTGGTCGGGATCGCTTCGGGAACCTACTCGTCGATCTTCATCGCCTCCCCGGTGCTGACGGCCTGGAAGGAACGCGAGCCGGGCTTCGTGCGGCGGCGCCTGCGGATCGCCGAAGTCGAGGGCGGTCGAGTGCCGGCCTACGCGGACGAGATCGAGATGGCCAAGCTGGGCCGCGACGACGAGCGCGAAGGCGAGCCGGCCGCCGCGGCCGAGGAGCCGGCGGCGGAGGCGGCGCCGGGCGCGGTGGCGACGGTGGAGCGGACGGGCGACGGGTCCGGCAACGGCGCCGGCTCGATCGCCAACGGCGATGCCGATGCGGCCGCTTCAGCGTCGGCCGAGCGGCGCAAACGCAACGCCGAGCGAAAAGCCCGCCGCCAGGCCCGCCGCAAGCACGGGAGGAGTCGATGATCTGCATGGCCACGAAGGCGGGCGTCTGATGGCGCTGGTCGTCTTCTTCACGATGGGGATCGCCCTCTGGCACTTCACGGTCTTCATTCCCGACCGCTTCTGGCAGGGGATCGTCGGTGCCTTCATCGGCTCGGTTCTGGGGTCGGTCGTCTTCGGCCTGGTCGTCCAGGAGGTGCAGGGCAAGAGCCTCGGCGATACGGATCTCGGGACCGCCCTGATAGCGATCCCGGGCGTCCTGATCGGGCTTGGGGTCGTCTACGCGATCGGCGTTCGATCCGAGCAGCAGGCGGCCTGAAGCACGCGTTTTTCGTGCAGCTTGCGAAGCGCCCCGGCTGGGTTTCCGCCGCCGCGCTTCCTAGCCTGGAAGCGTGTCGGGAACCATCAGCGCGTTTGCCGTAGAGCCATATTCGTATGCGGAGGCCCGCGCCCTGAGCGAGGAGCTCGGGGTCAGCGAGCCGGTTGCCGTCACCCTGGTCCGGCGCGGGCACCGAACGCCGGCGCGGGCGCGCTCGTTCCTCACCGCTGACGAGTCCCATCCGCCGGCGGCCTTCGACGGAATGGACCAGGCGGTCGAGCTGGTGCGGGCGGCGGTCGCCGCGGGCCGTCGGATCACCGTCCACGGGGACTTCGACGTCGACGGCGTCTGCGCGACGGCGGTGATGGTGAGGACGCTGCGCGAGCTGGGGGCCGACTGCGACTGGTTCATCCCCAACCGGCTCGAGGACGGGTACGGGTTGAGCAGCGACAACGTCAGGCGTCTGGCCGAGCGCGGCACCTCGTTGCTGCTGACGGTCGACTGTGGGATCACCTGCGTCGCGGAGGTGGCGCTGGCCAAGGAGCTGGGAGTGGAGGTGGTCGTCACGGATCACCATCAGCCGAAGGCGGAGTTGCCCGACTGTCTCATCCTCCATCCGCAGATCGGCAACTACCCGTTCGAGTCGCTTTGTGGGACTGCTGTGGCGTGGAAGTTGGCTTGTGCGCTTCGGGAGGCCCCCGAAGCCGCCGCAGAGATTGATCTTGATTTGGTGGCGCTGGCCACGGTTGCGGATGTGGTGCCGTTGGTCGGGGAGAACCGGGCGCTGGTGCGGAAGGGGCTGGCCGAGATCCGGCGGGCCAAGCGACCAGGGATTCGCGCTCTCTTGGAGGCGGCCAAATGCGATCCCGAGCGGCTCGACGAGGGCGATCTTGGATTCCGCTTGGCACCGCGGATCAATGCCGCGGGGCGGCTGTACCGGGCCGATGCGGGGGTCGAGCTGTTCCTGACGGAGGAGGAGGAGCGGGCACGGGGGATCGCCGAAGAGCTGAGTCGGGCCAACTCGGAGCGGCGGGCGACCGAGCGCGAGGTCGATGCCGCCGCCGAGGCGGCAAGGCGGGAGCTGCCGGAGGGACTGCGGCAGGCGCATGGCCTGGTGCTGGCGGGGGAGGGTTGGCACCCGGGGGTGGTGGGGATCGTCGCCTCGCGTCTGGTCGAGCGCCACTGTCGGCCGGTGGTCGTCATCTCCCTCGGTGAGGACGGTGAGGGGAAGGGGTCTGGGCGAAGCATTCCGGGCTTCGACCTGCTGGCGGCATTGGAGGCGTGCGCCGAGCACCTGGAGGGCTTCGGTGGTCACCGCGCCGCGGCGGGGCTGACGATCAGGGCTGAGAACGTCGCGGCCTTTCAGGAGGCCTTTGCTGCGCACGCGAACGAAGTGCTGGCGCCGGAGGACCTGCGGCGGACCGAACGGGTGGACGCGATGGTCGGCGGGGTTGGCCTTGGCCTGGAGCTCGCCGAGGAGTTGAAGCAGTTGGCGCCCTTCGGGATGGGCAACCCGGGCGTGCGGCTGCTGGTTCCTTCGGCTCGGGTCACCGACGTGCGGGCGATGGGGGAGGGCAAGCACGCCCGCTTCAGCCTCCACAGCGGTTCTCACCGTGCCCTGGGCGTCGCCTTCGGCCGCTCCAGCCTCGGCGTCGAGGACGAGGATCTGCTCGACGCGACCGTTCGTCTCGAGGTCAACCACTGGAACGGCTCGGTCGAGCCAAGGGTGGTGCTCCGAGAGCTCTATCCGCTTGAGGAGACTGAGGCGAATGGAGAGGAGCCAACGCTCCCGCACTCCTGCGCGTGCGAGGAACCCGAATGGTGGGCGCGCTTCGAAGCCGAGCTGAACAGCGACCTCAAGGGCGAGTCTGTTTCAGACCACCTATATGGGGGCGTGAGACAGACTCGCGCGTCTGCCCGGCGGTTGATCCAGAGTGGGGCGCCTGTGACGGTGGCGATCGCCGAGCTCGTTTCGAGTGGCGCGGGCGTCTTGGCCGTCTGCGCCGATGCATCGCGCCGCGCCGGCCTCGGCAACGGCGCCACCGGCCTCGCTCGCTTCAACGGAGGCGCTGCCCTCATTGCCTGTCATCGCTGTGGCGACGTGGAGATCGAGCGCCTCGCGGGTAAAGCGGAGTCTGGTCTCGCCGTCACCGACTACGCCGCCCTCGAGCGGGCGCCGGAGCTTGCGGCCGCTTTCGAGCACGTCGTCCTCGTCGATCCGCCGCGCGAAGCCGGCGATGAGATGCGGGTGGGGGCGCCTTGCCCCGACGGTGCTCCCCGTTTCCTCCACCTGCTCTGGACCGACGCCGAGGTCGACTTCGCCGCCAAGGTCCTGGCCGAGCAGTGGCCCTCGCGGGAGACCGTCGCGACCGCCTTTCGTGCCCTGAGGGAGCAAGGCGAATGGGGGGGCGAAGACCTCCGCAACGCCCTCGCCGGAGCCGGGCGGTACCCGCTCTGCCCGGAGGCTTGCGCCCGCCGGTTCCGCGTGCTCAGCGAGCTCGCCCTTCTGCAGCGCTCGCCCGCGAGCGGCGGGGGCATCGTCCGGGTCGTATCCTCAGAGAGGACGGATCTGCAGCGCTCGCCTGCGTTCCGCGCCTACAGCGAAAGACTCTCGGAGGCCCAGCGATACCTCGCAAGACCGAAACCGCAGCAGCGCACAAGGAGCTCCTCGCCGATCTCTACGCCGTGATCGAGGAGTTCGACTCCAGCGCTGCCGAAAACGGGAGTGCGAACGGGGACGGCGCCTCGGGCGGCGGCACCGCGGTCGCGGTGGCGACGATCGACCGGGCCAAGGTCGAGCGCGCCTTCGACTTCGCCTGCGAGCGCCACGCCGACCAGCTGCGCCGCTCGGGCGACGAGTTCATCACCCACCCCGTTGGCGTCGCCCAGATCTGCGCCGGGATGCGGCTCGACACCGAGACCCTCTGCGCCGCCCTGCTGCACGACACGGTCGAGGACACGACCGCGAGCCTGGGTGAAATCCGGGCCGAGTTCGGCGACGAGATCGCCCAGCTCGTCGACGGGGTCACGAAGCTGACCGGGATCACTTTCGAGAGCCGCGACGAGCGACAGGCCGAGAACTACCGGAAGATGATGGTGGCGATGGCCACCGACGTCAGGGTGATCCTGATCAAGCTGGCCGACCGTCTCCACAACATGCGCACGCTCGGCGCCCTGCCGAAGCAGAAGCAGACGCTGAAGTCGCACGAGACGCTGGAGATCTACGCGCCGCTCGCCCACCGGCTCGGGATCCACGCGATCAAATGGGAGCTGGAGGACCTCGCCTTCGCCACCCTGCACCCGCGCAAGTACACGGAGATAAAGCAATTGGTCGCCCAGCAGCGCGACGAGCGGGAGAAGTACGTGGCCGCGGCAGGCGAGTTCCTCGCCGGCGAGCTGGAGCAGGTCGGGATCGAGGCCGAGATCTCGGGCCGGGCCAAGCACTTCTACTCGATCTACACGAAGATGGCGAAGAAGGGCCGCGAGTTCAACGAGATCTTCGACCTCACCGCGATGCGGGTGATCGTCCACTCGGTCAAAGACTGCTACGGCGCGATCGGGGTCATCCACTCGCTCTGGAAGCCGCTGCCGGGGCGCTTCAAGGACTTCGTCGCGATGCCGAAGGCCAACATGTACCAGGCGCTCCACACGACCGTGATCGGGCCCGAGGGCAAGCCCCTGGAGATCCAGATCCGGACCGAGGAGATGCACAAGCTCGCCGAGTACGGGATCGCCGCCCACGTCGCCTACAAAGAGGGGACGAGCGGCGACCCGCAGCGGGAGAAGATGACCTGGCTGCGGCAGCTGGTCGAGGCCGAGGGCGAACAGGATCCGACCGAGTTCCTCGAATCGCTCAAGGTCGACCTCTTCGAGGACGAGGTCTTCGTCTTCACGCCGAAGGGCGAAGTGAAGAACCTCTCGGCCGGCTCGACCCCGCTCGACTTCGCCTACGCCGTCCACACCGACGTCGGCCATAGCTGCGTCGGCGCCAAGGTCAACGGCTCGATCGTGCCGCTGCACTACCAACTGCGCTCCGGCGACATCGTCGAGGTGCTGACGGCGAAGCAGAAGCGCGGCCCCTCGCTCGACTGGCTGAAACTGGTGCGGACCAACCGCGCCCGCAACAAGATCCGCTCCTGGTTCAAAGAGGAGCGGCGGGAGGACGCCGAGCGCGACGGCCGCGAGAAGCTCGAGGAAGCGCTGCGCACGCGCGGAATCCCGATGCAGAAAGTCGCCGGCTCGGCCCTGCTCGCCGACGTGATCCGCGAGATGGGCTTCCGCAAAGCAACCGAGTTCTACATCGCCCTCGGACAGGGCAAAGTCTCGGCCAAGACCGCCGCCAACAAGCTGATGCAGCGCCTGAAGGCGGGGGAGGGCGTCGAGGAGGAGGAGGCCACGGGTGCCCAGCCCGGTCGCGAGGACCGCGCCCGCCGCACCAAGGACGCCTCCAACTACGGGATCAACGTCAAAGGGGTCGAGAACGTCGCCGTGCGGCTCGCCAAGTGCTGCCGGCCGGTGCCCGGCGACGAGATCGAGGGCTACGTATCGCTTGGCCGCGGGATCACGATCCACCGCGCCGACTGCAAGAACGTGAAGGCGCTGAAACGCGCCTCCGAGCGCTTCGTCGACGTCTCCTGGCAGGGCGAAAACAAGGCTGCCTATCGGGTCGAGCTGCAGATCGACGCCTACGATCGCACCCGCCTGCTGGAGGATCTCTCACGGACCTTCTCCGAGGCCGGGATCAACATCATCGGCGCCACCTGCGTGACGAATCACCCAATGGTGAAGAACCGGTTCGTGGTCGAGGTGGGAGATACGGAGCAGTTAAAACATTGCATCGGCCGGCTTCGCAACGTGGAGTCGGTGTTCGACGCTTATCGCATCACTCCGGCAGCCTGAGTGGGGAGCGGGGGAAGGACGGCCCATAACATGGGCCGATGGCTTTGCGGGTGGCGGTCACTGGTCCTACGGGGGAGATTGGCAAGCCGCTCTTGGCGGAGTTGGAGCGGCGCGACGAGGTTGGGACCGTCTTGGGGATGGCGCGGCGCGCTTTCGACCCGGCCGAGGCGGGGTGGGGGAAGGTCGCCTACCGGCGTGGGGACATCCTCGATCGGGGGGCCCTCGCGGTGCTCTTCGACGGTGCCGACGTCGTCGTTCACCTGGCCTTCGCGATCTTCGGCTCCCGCGAGGAGACCAGGCGGATCAACCTCGAGGGGACGCGGAACGTATTCGAGGTGGCGATCAGGTCGGGGGTCAAGCGCCTCGTCTACGCATCCTCGGTCGCCGCCTACGGCTTTCACCCGGAGAACCCGCAGCCGCTGACCGAGGAGGTGCCGGCACGGGGCAGCGAGGGCTTCTACTACTCGCGTCAGAAGGCCGAGCTGGAGGGCCTGCTCGACGAGCTCCTGCTCGACAGCGACGTCGAGGCCTACGTCTTCCGCCCCTGCATCGTCGCCGGGCCCCGGGCGACGATGCTGATCGAGCAGGTGGTCGACGCGGTCCGGGTCGGCGACCCGGTGCCGCTGCTGCGCAGGGGGGTGGGGAAGCTGCCGCTGGTCAAGCCGATCCTGCCCGACCCCGGGCTGCCGCTACAGCTCGTCCACCACGACGACGTCGCCCGGGCGCTGGCGGCGGCGATCTGCGGCGACGGTCCGCCCGGCGCCTACAACCTCGCCGGGGAGGGGAAGGTCACGATGTCCGACGTCGCCCGCGCCCTCGGCTGGCGCTCGATCCCCGTTCCCGGCCCGGCGGTGAGGATCGGTGCCGCTGCGGCCCGCAGCCTCGTCTTCGCCTCGACCAAGCTGGAGTGGGCGACCGCGCTCGACACGCCTGTCCTCGTGGACGCCACGAAGGCTCGTCGCGATCTCGCTTGGAGGCCCGAGCACGATGCGTGGGGGACGCTGGAGGAAACGGTGGCCGGCGCCCTCGAGAAGGGCCTGTTGGATTAGTCGACCGAACCTCAGCGGTGAGTGTTGCGTAGAGCAGATAGCACTTGCTTAAGGAGGAATTTGGGGTACATATAGATCGATGAGTTAGCCAGCTTGTCCAAACGGGTAAGCGGGTGAGGTGGGAACTACGTTGGAAGGGACCAAGGTGGCTCGCGACGAGAGCGCGAGGAAGCGGCACGTGACGGTCGTCATCAGCCAGCTCGCCTGCGAGGCGCTGGGGGGCGACGAGCCCAACGCTGCGCTGCAGGCCCCGGTCAGGATGGAGAGCGCTCTGCGTTGTTACCTGGGAGACAGGGGCACGGGACGCCCGGCCTGGCCCTATCCCGGCTTCCTTCGCGGCAGTGAGACGGCGGAGGACGAACGGGTGGAATTCGAGGTCGAGGAAGATCTATGGCGCGGCTTCGAGGAGGAGGCCGACGCGCAGGCGGTCTCGGTCGACCGGCTCGCCGAGCACGCGGCGTTCTACTTCGCGGCCGAGGCGAACGCCGGTCGCCTCACCGAGCGCATCCTCGAAGACCTCGAGTCGACCAAGGGGAACGAGCGGGGCTAGCTTCCAGGCCGCGCGGCGACGACCGGGGCCGCATCGAGATCGATCAGGTTCGCGCGCAGGGAACGACGGCCGCGGTGGTGGAGGCCGTGCACCGAGCTCTCGCTCTTGTGCAGGGTGTCGGCGATCTCCACCGGCGAGAGGCCGGCGATGTGCCGCAGGACGAGGACCTCGCGCTGATCCTCCGGGAGGTCTTCCAGCGCCTGACGCAGAGCGCGACAGCGGTCCTGTGCGGTCTCGGTCCGGCCGGTGTCGGTCAGCCTCACCTCCTCGGTGGGGATCGCGCGCTTAGCCCGCAGGTGGTCGAGGGCCGCGTTGCGGGCCACGCGCAGGATCCAGGCGTCGAAGGGCACTGCTCGCTCTTCGTATTTGTTGATCGCCGTCATCAGCTTGGCGAAGACGTTCTGGGTGATGTCTTCCGCCTCGTGATGGTCGCGGATGAAGCCCGCTACGTAACGAAGCACGTCGTCCGCGTAGCGGACGTACAGGTAGTGCAGACCCTCTGAGTCTCCGGCCTTGGCACGAGTCACGGCTCTCTGCGTGAGATCGCCGGCCCCGTGGCCCAATGCGCTGCTCATCGATGCTCTCCCGCGTGCTCACCGCACGCCACTCCTGACTGGTTTCAAGTCACGCTGCCGTGGCGGCGGGACTTCCTTTTCATTTTCTTCGAACAAACATTTCGCATTAAAGCCCAAAGTGGGGAAAATCTTGTGAAACTCTTTCCCGCTTAGCGGGCGCTCGGCGGAAGCTGATCATCGGAATGGCAAAATGTCAAAGACAAATTCCAACTTTTAGGAGTATTTGATGCGAGTTTCCATCAGAGGAGCGATTTTTTTCACCGCAGTCACCCGGGCCCGGAAAGTCTGAAGATAGGAGGAACTTTGCAAGGGCTCGCAATGTTGGCCCTTCCGGGGGAGTTCTTCTGGCAGCAGTGGTCAACGTCCAGCTCGGAGAACTCGCGTGTAGGGGGCTTGAAGGTCATTTCGGCTCCGATCTTCCGAACGGCGCCCGCAAGGCGCTGGTTCATTACGCCTACAAGCTGAAGGTGGGCCGCCGGCCGATCGCGCCGCCTCGCTTCCTCGGCGACGCACCTTCGCCACGGGCGGAATTCGATCTCACGCTCGATGGGGAGACCGAGGCGGTTCTGGCCCAGGAGGCCTCCGAGCAGCACGTGTCGATGAGCCGGCTTGCGGCCCACGCGGTCTTCGTCTACCTGGCCGAGCTGGAGTTCCTCGGCGTGAAGTCCTTCGCCACTGCAAGGGGCGAGCGCCCCGCCTAATCGTTGGAGAGGGCGAGGAGGTCTGCTCGGGCCGCCCTCAGCAGGTCGGAAGACGAGCGAACCGCCACCGGCTCGCCCTGGTTGCGGAGCGACTCCTCCAACGCCTCCAGGCAGAGCACGATCTCCAGCCCCAGGTGGGAGTTCGAGACCGGCGTCGTGCCCTCGCGGATCGCGGCGGCGAAGTCGCTCAGCTCCTGTCCGAGGGGCTCGAGAGCCTGGACGCGGGGCGCGACCATGTCGCCGGTGCGATAGGTGAGGCGGTACTCGCCGAAGTTGGCCGGGGGCTCGGCGAAGTCGAGGCCGCGGTCGTAGATCCGGACCGAGTCGTCGGCCGCGGTGTCCTCGTACTGGACCATGCGGCGGCTGCCGACGACGACCATCTGGCGGATCTTGCGCGGCGCCAGCCAGGAGAGCTGGACGTTCGCCTGGGTGCCGCCCTCGAAGCGCAGGGTGAGGAAGGCCGTCTCGTGGACGCCGTCCTGGAAGACGCTGCGCCCGTTGGCCGAGACCTCGACCAGCGGCCTGCCGAGCCAGTGGAGGAGGATCGAGAGGTCGTGCGGAGCGAGATCGAGGACGACGCCGTCTCGCTGGTAGAGGCCGAGGTTCATTCGGGATGAGGTGATGAAATAGATCTCGCCCAGCTCGTCGCCCTGGATCAGCTCGCGAACCGCGTTGACCGACGGGCTGTAGACGAAGGTGTGGCCGGGCATCATCACCAGGTCGAGCTCCTCGGCCAGCGCGATCAGCGCCGCCGCCTCCTTGGCGGTCCGCGCCAGCGGCTTCTCGACCAGGACGTGCTTGCCGGCCTCCAGGGCTCGGCGCACGAGGTTGTAATGGGTGTGGGGCGGGGTGGCGACCGCCACCGCCTCGATCCGAGGATCGGCGAGGGCGGCATCGAGATCGGGCTCGACCCAGATCCCGGGATGGCGACGCCGGAAATCTTCGGCGCGGCCCTCGTCGAGCTCGCAGAGGCCCATCAGGCGGAACTCGGGGCGCTCGACGACGTTGCGGACGATGTTCGGGCCCCAATAGCCGTAGCCGACGACCATGGTTCCGATGGCTCCTGCTGGATTCACTCTGCTCCCTTTCGACTGAGGACGACCCACGGGGTCTTGAGAAGGATCGTTAGATCGAGGCCGAGGCTGCGGCGCCTTGCGTACTCGATGTCGAGGCGGACCATTTCCTCGTAGGTCCGTTCGCTGCGCCCGCTGACCTGCCAATAGCCGGTCAGGCCGGGCTTGACCGCGAAGCGCTCGCGATACCAGCTCGGGTACTCGGCCACCTCGTAGGAAATCGCCGGCCGCGGGCCGACCAGGGTCATGTCTCCGCGGACCACGTTGAAGAGCTGGGGAAGCTCGTCCAGGCTCCAGCGCCTGATCCAGCGGCCGACGCCGGTGATGCGGTCGTCGACGGCGAGCTTGTAGAGGTTCTCGCGGCCGCCGCTCCCGTTCGAGCCGGTTTCCTCGCCCTTGATCAGTGCCGTCACATACTCCTGGTGGCTCTTGGGGTCGGCGTCGATCCGCATGCTGCGGAACTTGAAGAGGGTGAACTCACGTTCCATGTAGCCGACGCGCCGCTGGCGGAAGAAGGCGGGGCCGCGGCTGTCGAGCCGGACCGCGAGCCCGATCCCGATCAGGATCGGGCTGAGCAGGAGGATCAGCGCCAGCGCGACGACGACGTCGAAGAGACGCCGCACGACGGCGATCGAGCGCGACTGTCCCGCCGCCCGGGCGGGGGCCTCGCTGCGGGTGAGTCCGTGGGCCTCCATTTGCTAGATACAACGGTGTCGAGCGCGGAACACTTGCGCCGATTTGCCTACACAGACTTTTTTCGCCCGGGGCGAAAAGACACGGGCCGCTCGCGCGTTGATCGGTCATGGCAGCCAAGATCCTCTCCGTCATCGGCTCGCGGCCCGAGATCGTGCAGGCGGCACCGTTGTCCCTCGCCTACTCGAGTTGCGTCGAGGAGATCCTGGTCCACACCGGCCAGCATTACGACCCGGGGATGTCCGACCTGCAGATCGCCGATCTGCGGCTGCCGCTGCCCGAGTTCAACCTCGGGGTCGGCTCGCTGCCCCCGACCGCGGCCGTGGCCGTGGCCGAGGAGCGGATCGGCCGTGTCGTCGCCAGCCGCGAACCGGACGCCGTCCTCGTCCGCGGCGACACCCACGCGACGATCGCCGGGGCGCGGGCGGCGGTGGCGGCGGGGGTGCCCCTGATCCACGTCGAGGCGGGTCTGCGCAGCTACCGGCAGGACATGCCGGAGGAGGCCAACCGGATCGAGACCGACGAACTCTCCGATCTTCTCTTCGCCCCCTGCGAGCACGCTCGCGACGTCCTGGTGGAGGAGGGGGTGAGGGGCGCCGTCCACGTGACCGGCGACGTTCTCGCCGACGTCCTGCTGGCGACCCGTGCGCGTCTGCCCGAGCGCGGCGAGGAGGGCGAGTACGTACTCGCCACCGCCCACCGCAACTACAACACCGACTCGGCCGAGCGGCTCGCCGCCGTCCTCGGTTGCCTCGGCGCCGCCGAGTGCCGCGTGATCCTCCCGTTGCACCCGCGGACGCGAAAGAGCATCGAGACCTGGAATCTCGAGGTTCCCGCCAACGTCGAGCTGCGGGATCCGGTGACCTACACCGAAATGCTGGTTCTCGAGCGGGACGCGGTCGCGGTCGCGACCGACTCGGGCGGGGTCCAGCGCGAGGCTTACCTGTGGGGGGTGCCGTGCATCACGATGCGCGAGGAGACCGAGTGGATCGAGACGGTCTCGACCGGCTGGAACACGCTGGTCGGCGTCGACGCGGAGAAGTTCCGCGACGCCCTCGCGAAGCCGCTCCCCGATGTCCGTCCGCCGATCTTCGGCGACGGGCGCGCGGCGGAGCGGATCGCGGCTCTGACCGTCGCCCATCTCGACCGATCGCGGGAGGAGTCCCTTGTCTGAGCAGCTTCGGGTCGGCGTCGTCGGCTGTGGCCGGATGGGGGCCTTCCACGTCCGCAACTACGCCCAGCTCGACTGCGCCGAGCTGGTCGCGGTGGCCGACCCCGACCCCGAGGCGCGGGGACGGGCGCTGGCCGGCTCGCAGGCGCTCGAGCTCTCCGACTGGCGCGACCTGGTCGAAGACGCCGACGAGCTCGACGCGATCTCGATCACGTGCCCTTCCGAGCACCACGCCGAGGTGGCGCTCGAGGCGCTTGCCGCCGGCCTCCACGTGCTGGTCGAGAAGCCGATCGCGACCACCCTTCCCGACGCCCTGCGGATGCGCGGCGCCGCGATCGAGGCCGACCGCAAGCTGATGGTGGGACACGTCGAGCGCTTCAACCCGGCGGTGGCGAAGCTGCGCGATCTGGTCGCCGAAGGCCGGCTCGGCGGCGTGTACCGGGCTCATACGACCCGCGTCGGCCCGCTGCCGACGCGAATCCAGGACACCGGCGTGGCGATCGACCTCGCCACCCATGACCTCGACGTGATGCAGTACGTCCTCGACAGCTCGATCCACGAGATCTACGCCGACGGCGGCCGCTTCCAGCACAACTCCCAAGAGGACCTGCTGACCTGCCTCGCCCGCTTCGGTGGGGACGGAGGGGGGCAGACGCTGGGACTGCTCGACGTCAACTGGCTCACCCCTGAGAAGAAGCGCGAGATCGCCCTGATCGGCGAGAACGGCCTGCTGCGGGCGAGCTACATCACCCAGGACGTCTGGTTCGTCGAGTCGACGACGGCGCCCCTGCAGTGGGACGGCCTCTCGGTCCTGCGTGGTGACGGCGAGGGTGCCGCGGTGCGGTTCTCGCTCGCCAAGGCCGAGCCGCTGCGGGCCGAGCTCGAAGCCTTCTGCCGCTGCGTGCTCGACGACACCCCGGAGCCGGTCAGCGCCCACGACGGCGTCAAGGCGCTGGCGGCGGCCCTCGCGGTCCGCGAGTCGGCGGCCGTGCGCAGGCCGGTGGAGCTGCTCGACATCCCCGCACCACGACCGCTGGAGGTCTACGCATGATCCGCTTCGTGATCCCGGCCTACAACGAGGCCGAGAACATTCCCCGCCTCCTTTCGGATCTCGCCCCGGTTGCGAGAGAGCTCGGGGCCCGGGTGATAATCGTCGACGACGGATCGTCGGACGGGACCGGCGAGGTGATCCGGGAACACGCCCAGGACATGCACCTGGCGGTCGTCACCCACACCCGCAACCGCGGTCTCGGCACCGCTATCAACACCGGCATCCGCTCGGCCCTGAAGGAGTCCTCCGACGACGACGCGATCGTCACCCTCGAGGCCGACACCACCTCCGACCTCTCCGACCTGCCGCGGATGCTCGAGCTCTTCGAGCAGGGCCACGACGTCGTCCTCGCCTCGGTCTACGCCCCCGGGGGCAAGATCGTCGGGGTCGCCGGCTGGCGGCTGGCGGCGAGCAAATCGGTCTCCAACACCTTCCGCTACCTCGGCGGCCTGCGCGAGATGCACACGCTGTCCTCGCTCTACCGGGTCTACCGGGCGGGGACGCTGCGCAGGGCGGCCGACACCTACGGCTACCTGCTGGTCCGCGAGCCCGGCTTCGCCGCCAACGTCGAGCTGCTGCTGAAGCTCTACAACGCCGGCGCCACGGTGGCCGAGGTGCCGACCACGAACGACTGGAGGACCCGCAAAGGCGAGTCGAAGATGCAGCTGAAACCGACCGTGCTCGCCTACCTGCGGGTGATGGCCGCCCACCTGGTCGGCCGCATCCAGCCGCCGCCGGTCTCGCCGCTGGCCGAGGCGACGGCCCCGCTGGGCCTGCCCGAGCCGGCCGCCGCGACGGTGACCGAGGGCGCCGCGGCCAACGGTCAGGCCCCGGTCGCACAGAGCTGATGGACGGAACCGCGCCGCGCGTGGGCGTCGTCGGCGGCGGCGTCCTCGGCGTCTCGCTGGCGCTGCGCCTCGCCCAGCAGGGGGCGCGGGTGACCGTGCTCGAGCGCGGTCCGAGCCTCGGCGGGCTCGCCGGCACCTTCGACTTCGGCGGTCACGAGGTCGATCGCTTCTACCACGTCATCACCCCGTCCGATGAGCGGATGATCGCGATGGCCGAGGAGGTCGGGCTCGGCGATCAGCTGCGCTTCACCCCGGTCGGCGCCGGCTTCTTCGCGGACGGCAAGATGCACGACTTCAACGGCGTCGGCGACCTGCTGCGGTTCTCGCCCCTCAGTCCGCCGGCGCGGCTGCGCCTTGGCTTCTTCGTCGCCCAGTGCCAGCTGCGCAGCTCCTACGAGAAGCTGGAGACGATCCCGCTCGAGACCTGGCTGCGGCGGATCTGCGGCAACCAGGTCTGGGAGCGGATCTGGAAGCCGCTGCTCGACACGCGCTTCGACGGCGACCCCTCGGGGCTGCCGGCGACCTACCTCTGGGCGCGCACCCGGCGCATGTCCGGGGCCCGCCAGGGCAAGGGCCGCGGCGGCGAGGAAATGGGCCACATCGTCGGCGGCCACCAGAGGCTGATCGAGGCGATGGTGGCGCGGGCGCGTCGACTTGGGGTCGAGGCCCGCACCGGCGCGCCGGTCAGCGGCCTCGCGCTGGCCGAGGACGGTTCGGTGAGGGGAGTGGAGCTGGAGGGCGAGACGCTCGAGTTCGACCTGACGATCCCGACCCTGCAGCCGCCGGCGCTGCGCTTCCTGCTGCCCGAGCGCCACCGCCACCTGCTCGCGCCCTATCCCCAGCGTTGGCTCGGGGTCGTCTGCCCGATCGTCAAGGTGCGGCGCAAACTGCTGCCCTACTACGCGATCAACATCACCGAGCCGACCCCGCTCACCAGCGCGGTCGAAACCACCCAGGTGCTCGGCACCGAGCACACCGACGGGCTGGAGCTGGTCTACCTGCCCAAGTACTGCGACCCCGAGGCGCCGGAGCAGAGCGAGGACGACGAGTCGGTCTACCGGCGCTTCAGCGACTACCTGGCCCGGCTCTCGCCCGGCTTCAGCCGGGAGGAGGTCGTCGATTGGACCGTGCAGAGGGCGAAGCTGGTCGAGCCGGTGCACCAGGTCCGCAGCGGTTCCGAGCCACGGGTGGCGCCGGTCTGGCCGGGGGTCGAGGGCCTGGCCCTGGCCTCGAACGCGCAGATCTATCCCCATCTCCTCAATGGCGACTCGGTGATGGGCTTTGCCGAAAAGGTGGCGGGAGAAGTCGCCTCGCACCTTGGTCTGACCGGCCAACCGGCAGGTCAAAGTGCGAAAAACGGACTAGTCGGCACGTTGAACCCCTAGAGGGTCGACCACCTCCTTGGTCCTGGCTCTCTCCGCGAAGCCATGTACCAGGTCGAAGCCTCCAAAGCGCTGTTGAAACCCCGCCTCTGGGCGGGTCGCGCCGCTCGACTGCGGGTACCGCGCAACGTGGTCATGCTCGGCCTGGTCAGCCTCCTGACCGACGTCTCCTCGGAGATGGTGGCGACCGTCCTGCCGCTTTACCTCGTTTTCTCGCTCGGCGCCAGCCCGCTGGTCTTCGGGGCGATCGACGGGACCTATCGCGGCGCCGCCGCGATCGTCCAGATCGCCAGCGGCTTCGTCTCCGATCGCTGGCGGCGGCCGAAGGGGGTGGCGGGCCTCGGCTACGGCCTCTCGGCGATCGGCAAGGTGGCGCTGGTCGGGGCCGGCACCACGCTTGGCGGCATTGGCGCCATCGTCGCCGTCGACCGCGTCGGCAAGGGCATCCGCACGGCTCCGCGCGACGCCCTGATCTCGCTCTCCAGCGCCAAGGACCGGCTGGCGACGTCGTTCGGCGTCCACCGGGCGATGGACAGCGCCGGGGCGATGCTGGGGCCGTTGCTGGCCTTCGGCATCCTCCTGCTGGCCCCCGCCCGCTTCGACGCCGTCTTCGTCGTCAGCACCCTGTTCGCGATCCTCGGGGTGGCGGTCCTGGTCCTCAACGTGGAAGGGAAGCCGCGGCGGGCTCGGTTGGCCGAGCAGGGCAAGGCGCCGCCGTCGTTCCGCGCCGCGCTCGGACTGCTCGTCGCGCCGCGCTTCGCGCCGCTGCTGATCGCCGCCGGCGTGCTCTCGATCGCCAGCGTCTCCGACGCGATGATCTACGTCGGCCTGCAGCGCAGCATCGACTTCGACCCCGCCGTCTTCCCGCTCCTCTACGTGATGACCGCGATCGTCTTCATGGGCCTGGCGATCCCGTTCGGGCAGCTCGCCGACCGGATCGGCAAGGTGCCGGTACTGCTCGGCGGGCAGGCGCTGCTCTTCGTCACCTACGGTGTGCTGACGATGAGCTCGGTCGGCTACGGGGCCCTGGTTCTCTGCCTGCTCGCCCTCGGCGGCTACTTCGCCGCGACCGAAGGGGTGCTGACCGCGCTTGCCGGCGCGGTCCTGCCGGAGAAGCTGCAGGCGAGCGGGATCGGCCTGCTGATCACCGTCACCAGCCTCGGGCGCCTGCTCTCCTCGCTCGCCTTCGGCGGGCTCTGGTTCGCGCTCGGGCTGCAGACCGCCGTCATCTGCTTCGCCGGGGCGCTGGCGCTGGCGCTGGCGTTGGCGGCACCCCTGCTCCTCCGTGCTCAGCGCGCCGCTGCCCTGGATGGATAGCCGCAGCGGCAAGATCACGATTGGGCTGGTGGTGCTCTGCCTCCTGCTCGGCGGCGGCTATGTGGCCCTTGCCGCCTTCGGGCCCGACCAGACCACGACCGACGCTCGGCCCCAGGCCGGCGCGGCGCCGACCGGCGTCGGCGTGATGGTCCGCGCGGTCGACCCCTCCAGCCCGACCCTCAACGGCAGGGTCTTCGTGGTCGAGGACGGCAAGGCGCAGCGGCACTCCGAAGGCCTCGCCTGCGAGCGCGTCTACTACGCCGCCGGGCGCGGCATCTGCATGGGGGTCGCCCCGTCGGGGGTCGACTACACGGCCAAGATCTTCGACGCGAACTTCCAGACCCTGCACACGATCGACCTGACCGGCCTGCCCTCGCGGGCACGGGTCTCGGCCGACGGGCGCTACGGGGCGATGACGGTCTTCGTCGCCGGCGACTCCTATCTCGGCAACTCGACCGCCTTCTCGACCCGGACGACGATCCTCGACATGACCGACGGCAGGCAGATCGGCCAGCTCGAGCAGTACCAGGTGACCATGGGCCGCAAGCCCTTCGACGCGGTCGACTTCAACTTCTGGGGCGTCACCTTCGCCAGGGACTCGAACCGCTTCTACGCCACCCTCGCCACCGGCGACCACCGCTACCTGGTCGAAGGGGACATCGCGACGGAATCGATGCGGGTCCTGCGCGACGGGGTCGAGTGTCCCTCGCTCTCGCCCGACAACCGGCAGATCGCCTACAAGAGCCGGATCGGCGACGAGAACCGCTGGCACATCCACGTCCTCGACGTCAAGACTCTTGCCGACCACCCAGTGGCGGAGGAACGCTCGGTCGACGACCAGGTCGAGTGGCTCGACAGCGGCACCCTCGCCTACTCCGACGGCAAGAACGTCTACACCGTCCCCGCCGACGGCAGCGGGGAAGAGGAGCTACTGATCAAGGACGCCACCTCCCCGGTGCGCCTGGGTCATTAGCGCCATTTGTATTACGCTGTATTACACATGGCAGCCCGAGATACCCAAACCTTTTCTGCTCGGTGGCACACCGATGTGCTCGATCGCTTAAAGCAACGCAGCGAAGCGGCGGGAACTAACAAGTCGCGCCTCGCCGAGCGCTACGTCGACGAGGGAATCCGAATAGACGAGCACCCGGGCATCGTGTTCCGCGGTGGCCCCACCGGCCGCCGCGCCGCCTTGGCTGGCGGCCCTGACGTCTGGGAGCTCATGTTCACGCTCAAAAGCGGTAAGGCGCGTGGGGAGGAGGCGATCACTGCCACCGCTGAGCTTCTCAATCTCACCGACTCCCAAGTGCGTACCGCGGCCCGCTACTACGGTGCCTTCCCCGAGGAGATCGACCGACGTATCGCTCTCAACACCGATGAAGCCGATGAAGCCGAAGCGGCCTGGCAGCGCGAGCAGGCCGCCTTGGCGTGAAGCTCCTCCTCGACGAGCAGATCAGTGGCAAGGTTGCGGAACGACTCCGGGACCGCGGCCACGACGTCACCGCTGCCACAGATGACCTAAGCCTCCGAGGTCTAGGCGACCCCGACCTCTTTGAGGTGGCCCAGCAGCAGAACCGCGCCCTGGTCACCTACAACCGCGTTGACTTCGAACCGATCATCCGTGGATACGCAGAGACGAATCGTGGGCACCATGGTCTAGTCATCGTCCACCCGACGCGCTTCCCGAGCTGGGAGTTCGCTCGGCTGGTTGATGCTCTGGAGGGTTTGCTGCAGGCTCCCGCTTTGGGTGCGAGTTTCCTCGTCTGGCTCAAGCCCGTGCCCTAGCGGGCACGCGAGAGCAAGGGCTGGAGGCGGTCGCGGCTCTCGCTGAGGAGGCGACGCGGGACCGCCAGGGGGCGCCTGGGAGGGGCCGGCACGCTGGCGACGTCGACCGCGTCCTCGGAGCGGAGTAGAACCTCGACGGTGGAGCCGGGGGTGGCGCTTATCGACTCCCCGAAGCGGTGCCGGCGGCCGTCGATGAACAGTTGCTCGCTGTCGGCGGGCAGATTCGGGGTCGCTTCGATGGTGAGTTGCTCTACCTCGGCGGGAATCTCGATTCGTGCGGTCCGGCCGAACGGGCGGACGTCGAGCCGGTCCCCCTGGCGGCGGGTCTCGAAGCTGGAGGCGGCGATCTCGCCGAGGGAGCACCATTTGGCCGGTCCCGACCGCTCGACGTCGGCGGCTGCATCCGTGAGCACGTCGAGTCCTTCGAGCAGGTCGGCCTGGTGGCCGTAGAGGACCAGGGGCTGGCCGAGGAAGGCTCGCAGCCTCAGCTCCGGCAGTGAGCGCCCGCTCAGCGGGTGGCGGAGCAGGACCGGCAGCCCCTCGGCGAGGTCGGCGGGGTGCCAGCCGGCGAGCGGACCGGTTCCCGGCGGCCTCGCCAGCCATCCCTCCTCACCGTCGCCGAGCCAGGGGAACGGCTGCGTCACCGTCATCGCCTCGAAACCGCAGCGGCGCAGGCCGGCAACGGTGGCCCGCGAGCACTGCTCGTGCGGGGGCACCATCACCCGGTCGATCGCGAGCCCGGTGCGGTCCTCGAAGGAGCGCACCCGGCGCAGCGCCTGAGCCGCCAGGGCCATCGCCTCGGCGGGGTTCTGCGGGCGACCGAGCTCGCCGCCGTCGTGATCGTTGCCGTGGACCAGCAGCGAGAGGCTGCCGCTGCTTTCGCGCAGCGCCCGCCGTGCCGCCGGATGGGCGAACCAGCCGTCGAGCGGGATCGTCGCCAGGGCGGCGTGGTAGCCGTGGCGGCGGGCATGCTCGGCGAGGGCGGGGAGCTTGACGAACCCGTAGGAGGGCCAGTGCAGGTTGGGGTCGTCGAAGAGGAAGCTGGCGCGGAGGGCGGGGGGTTGCCAACCGACGTCCGCGGTGACCTCGCGAAGGAAGTGGACGAGAGGCAGCAGGGCGGCGCTGCGTCCGTCGCGGAGCCGCTCGCGCAGCGCCTCCTCGGGCCCCAGCTCGTTTGGGATCAGCAGCGCGCGCTGCCGCAGCCCGCGGTGGGTCCAGGTCGGTACGCCGCGGCAGCTGGCAAGTACCCCTTCGCGCCCGGGTGCATGCTCGGTTGCGAGTGCGGCGGCGAGCCGGTCGTCGGGCAGCTCGGCTCCTCGCAGGGAGCGGTCGAGCGCTCCGTCGGAGGCGAGCTCCTGGCTGGCGATCTCACCCGGCTGCGCGGGCTCGGGGGCGAGCAGGTGAAGCGCCGGGATACCCAGCGCCGCGGCGGCCTCCGCCTGGTCGCCGGCTCCCAGCTCGACGGCGGCGTCGAGCTCGTTCAGCTCACCCTCCCGGCGTCCCTCGAAACGAACCGGGTAAGCCTCCTCGAGCGCCCGCAGCAGGCGCTTCAGCTCGTCGCGGGCGGAGGCGGGGAAGACGCCGACGATTTGCCGGCGGCTGACGCTGCTCACGGCTGCGACGGCGTCAGCTTGTAAATCTCGAAGTAGGTGGCGGGGTTGGTGCCACCGACCGGGGGACCGCTGCCGAAGGTCGCCACCGGCGGGCCTTCGCGCTCGATCCGGGCGGCGAGCAGCCGGTTGTAGTCGCCGCCGAAGTAGCTGGAGTTGTAGCCGTCGAAGCGCCGCTCGCTGACGACGGCATAGCGGACCCCTTTGTCTTCGAGTTCGGCGATCGCCTGGACTTCGTCGGCGCGGGTGTCCAGCAGGCCGGGGAGGAACATCGGGTCGTAGAGGGCCGGGCGGCGCCCGGTCATGAAGTCGATGCCGGCGTCGGAGGGCACCGCGAGGAGAGGCTCGCCGGGCGCGGTGTGGGTGCTGATGAAGTCGATCGCTTCCTGCAGCCCGGGTGCCGCGGCCGCGGTGGTGAGGAAGCTGCCCCGGGGGGTCGTAACGGTGGCGTCGTCGTCGCGGTAGAGGCCGACCTGGGCGTAGCCGGCCAGCGCGACCGCCACCGCAGCCAGGGCACCGTAGGCGACCGCGCGGGCCTGCGGCCAGCGCTCGGCGAGGCGATCGTGCAGGAGCGCCAGGAGCAGCACCAGCGGGGCGGCGTAGTAGGCCGCGTAGGAGGCCTCGGTGGTGAAGGCGTCGTAGGCGCGGGCGCCCAGCGCCGCCGCGACGCCGACCAGGGCGAGGTCGAACCCCCACGAGGCGGTGAGCGGGGGGGAGCCCTTTTTCAGAAAGCGGACGGCGACCACGGCCGCCACCGCGAACCCGAGCGCCGGCAGCCAGCTCATGCCGATCAGCAGGTGGGTCGCCTCGTACTGGACGCCGTCCCGGGTGTGAGGCCAGATCGAGAGGTACTTCATCGCCGCGTCGGCGACGACCAGGACGGCGAGCACCGCGGGTGCGGGCCACAGCGCCCGCAGCCGGGCGGCCCGGCCCTCGGCCTTCGACCACAGCACCGCCGTCCCGATCGCGGCGGCGAGCAGCCCACCGTAGATGGCTGCCCGGGCCAGGGTCGACACGCCGCTTTCGAGGGTGAGCGGCGCCCAGGCATGCTGGGAGCTGAGGCCGCCGACCCGGAGGAAGTCGACCGGCCAGAGGTTCTCGGTGAAGAGGTTCGCGGCGCCTGCTTCGGCGGCGAGCCAGGCCAGCACGGGCGCGGCGACGAGCAGCGCCGGCAGGGCCAGCCATGGCAGGTCCCGCAGCGCCGTGCGGATTCCGTACTGGCGCGCCTCGCCGAGCAGGAAGGCGGCGCCGGCGAGGGCGGCGATGCCGGCGAATTCCGGCCGGGTCAGACAGGCAAAGCCGATCGCCACCCCGGCGAGGCCGAGGTGGCCGCGGCAGAGCGCGAGCAGCGTCAGCAGGGTGAAGAGGACCCCGAAGGTGGCGGAGTTGGTGTGGGGGAGGACGAAGTTGAAAGCGGTGCCGGAGAAGCCGATCGCCGCGACCATGGCACTGGCCAGGAAGGCGGGGAGGACCCGCAGCAGCTGGCGCGCGAGGGCGTAGAAGGCGCCGACGATCGCCGCCGCCTGGCAGAGCCCGAAGGCGAAGGCGGTGGTGAAGCCGATGCCGAAGACGGCGAAGGCCCCGCCCAGCGAGTAGGCCCCGATCGGCCCGTAGAAGTAGCGGATGTCGCGGTAGGGCTCGCCGCCTTCGGCGATCGCCGCCGCGACCGTCAGCTCGTGCCCGGCGTCGACCGTGGGAACGCCCCATTTGCGCCAGCTGAAGGCGGCCAGCAGCGCGAAGATCAGGGTCAGGCCGGCGATCGCGCGGACGTCTGCGTTGGCGGCGACCTCCCTGACGCGCGAGCCGCTGCGCGCCACTGCGGCCGCACGCTCGGCCGGGGTGCGGACGGCGACGTTCATGCCGAGGCCGAGGCGGGACGCAGCGCGCCGACCAGCAGGCGAACCTGGTCGGGCGCGAGCCAGGGCGTCAGCGAGACGTAGAGGAGCCCGCCGAGGCCGATCGTCACCGCGGGCCCGAGGTCGCCTCCGACCGCGCCGCCCGCCAGGGCGCCGATCCCGAAGCAGGCGGCCGCGGCGAGGGCGAATCGCAGCCCGTCGCGGGTTAGCTCCCGGGCGACCGGGATGCCGGCGCGACCGGCGCCGACCGCGAGCAGCACTGCCGCGAAGGCGATCGGGACGACGAAGAAGGCGCCGACGACCCCGTTGACGCCGAACAGGCTGCCGCCCAGGGCGGTGACGCCGACGTGCAGGAGCACGACCACCGGGGCGATGACGTTGACAAGCTTCGCCCGGCCGAGGGCGAACATCGCCGGCAGCAGCAGGTTGACGAGCAGCGCCGCGACCGTCCAGGCGCAGAGGAGGGCGCCGAAGACCTGCAGCTGGGCGACCTGGGAGGCGTCGAAGCTGGAGGGCAGGACCTCGCCGATCAGGTCGGCGCCGCCGGCGATCAGCGCCGCCAGGGCGGGAGCGACGATCAGCATCGAGTAGCGGAAGCCGGCGGGCACCGTGTCGGCGATCACCTCTCGCCAGTCGGCGAGGGCGCCGCGCCGCATGTCGGCGATCCTCGACATGCCGAGCGCGAAGCCGGTGGCGGCGACCAGGTAGCTGGCGAAGAGATAGGCGTAGGAGAGGACCGTCGCACCGCCCTCGCCGTAGTTGCTGGCGAAGGCGAGGGTGATCACGTAGAGCCCGTTGAAGGCGAGGTAGATCGCGGTGCTGCCGAGGACCAGCCAGACGCAGCGGAGGAGGCGGCCGAGGCGCAGGCGCGCCCGCTCTCCGCCCGTGGTGCGGCTGGCGCGGACGCCGTCGAGCATCGCGAGGCTGGTGACGACCGCCATCGCCAGCATCGACCAGCCGAGCGAGAGCTCCCCCGCCGGTGCCGAGACGACGAGGTAGACGAGCAGGCCGCTGACGGCGCCGGCGATGTAGGCGAAGGCGATCCGGTCGAAGCGGTCGCGGACGGCGAGGACGGTGGCGCCGCCGGCGGCCAAGAGCTGGAGGATCATCGCCAGCCCGAGGATCGGCAGGGCCGATTCGGCCACCTCCCGACCGGCGGGGGCGACGCCGGGGGCGAGCAGCGCCGCAAGCGGTCCGGCGAGAGGGATCGTCGCCAGCCCGACCGGGACCGCGATCGCCAACAGCGCCAGCGCGAACTCGCGCTGCGTCAGCCGCGGTCGCTCGCCGACCAGCATCGGCGCCGAGGTGACCCTGATGCTCTGGCTGAAGACCCCGAAGCTGGTGTAGAGGGCGAAGGCGACGAAGAAGCCGTCGGTCTTGGCGCCGGCGCCGAACGAGCTCAGGTACAGGAGCGCCTGGATCCCCGAGGCGGCGCCCATGGCCAGGGTGGCCACCGCCATCGCGACGCCGGCATGCGCGTGCTTCTCACGCATGCCGTCCCTGTCGGTGACGGGCTTCGCGTTCACCCTCGGGGCAGTCGCGACCGCGGTGGTGCTCATACCCCACCAACGGCTGGAGCGCCCGATTACTTCTTGTGCAGATCGGGGCCCCGGATCAGGGGCCGTAGTGCTCATTCCCCGGCGCCCAATCGACCCCGGCGCCGCCGGGGACCCGGTAGTCGTCGTGGGCGGGATCGGCGAAGGGGGGAGAGCAGCTCCGCCGTGAGCTCGGGGCGAGGCGCGGCAACGTCCCTTCCCAGCGACAGACGGTGTCCTCGCGCTCGTCGAACCGCCGCCAGGGACCGCTCCAGTCGCTCCAGACGCGGAAGATCAGGTTGCCGCTGAAGCCGATCCGGCCGAAGGGGCCTTGGCGCAGCGCCAACGGGGAATCGTTGTCTTTGGTCCAGATCGTGTTGTCGGAGATCCTGAGGCCGCGGATCGGCCCGAACACCTGGACGATCGAAGGCGGGCCGCAATCGCTGCCGGGCGGGGCGCAGGGGGCCGCGTTGCGCAGCAGCAGGTTGTCGTCGAGGACGACGTTTCGGACCGGCGCGGGCTGGTCGTTGACGAAGAAGCCCTGGCAGCGGTTGTCGTGCAGGTAGTTGCGACGGAAGTAGAGCCCGTCGCCGCCCCAGACCGACTGCAGGCAGTCGGAGTGATTGCCGTTCTCACGGACGCCGGTGATCTCGTTCCCTTCGACCAGGACCCCGTAGGGGTCGCGGTCGCCGCTGTCGTGGTAGCGGTTGAGCCGGATCGCGTCCTCGCCGAAGGGGCCGACGAAGCGGTTGCCGGCGATCGTCGTGTCGGAGATGCGGGTCGTGGTGGTCGGCCCGGCTTCGACCCCGAAGTAGCCGCCGCCGATGCGGTTGTGGAGGACCGCGATCTTCCGCGAGCCCGGCTCGATCGTCACTTCCCCGTCGACGTCGAAACCGGCCAGTGCGAGGTGCGAGCCGCTGAGGGTGGTGTCGGAGATCGTCGCCCGGCCGGGATGCGCGGCGCGGACGGTGACGTCGGCGCCGGAGCCGACGTGCTCGAGGTTCAGATCTCCGTAATGACCGCTGCGGAGGCAGAGCACCGTGCCCGGAGCGGCATCGGCGATCTGAGCCTGCAGCGTGCTGGCGCTGCCCAGGGTGCGCCCGCAAGGCGGCGGCTCCCAGTCCCTCTCGAAGCCACGGGGGCCCTGGGCGCGAGCGTGGTCCTGGTCGCCGCCGCCGCCGAGGAGCAGCGCCAGTGCCGCCACGACGGCGACCAGCGCGATGCCGAGCAGCAGCAACGATCGACGCGGGGAAGCATTCCGGTCCACACCCGATCAACGCGCGGGGCGAGTTGTTTTTCCCTCAGGGGCCGTAGTGAACTTCCGCGGGAGCCCAGTCGACCCCGCGATTGCTGCCGCTCAGCCGGTAGTCGTCCTGGGCGGTGTTGAGGAACGAGAGGCTGCAGGCGATCGTCTCGCCGGGTCGCGAGGAGGGCCAACTGCCTTCGCGCTGGCAGAGGGTGTTTTCGCTGAGGTTGATCCCGCTCATGTTGGTGTCGGTCCAGAGGCGGTAGATCACGTTGTTCGAGATCGCCGTGTCGGAGCCGGTCCCTTCGCGGAAGGCGGCGATCGAGTCGACGCCCTGGCCCCAGATCGTGTTGCGCTTCATCTTGAACTGGGAGTAGGGGCCGAAGACCTGGAAGTACATCGGCTGTCCGCAGCTGGTCAGCGGCGGCCCGCAGGGTTCCTTGTTGCGGAGGAAGAGGTTGTCTTCGACGGTGATGCCGACGATCGGGCCGGAGACGCCGCCCAGGCTCGCCTGGTCCTTGACGAAGAAGCCCTGGCAGCGGTTGTCGTGCAGGTAGTTGCGGCGGAAGACGATGTGGTCGCCGACCCAGACCGTCTGCAGGCAGTCGGAGTGGCTGCCGTTCTCGCGCACCTGCGATATCTCGTTGCCTTCGACCAGCACCCCGACCCCGTCGCCGTCGCCGTCGTGGTAGCGGTTGAGGTGGATCCCGTCTTCGCCGAAGGGGCCGATCAGCTGGTTGCCGATGATCTTCATGTCGTTGCAGGTGGTGGTCGAGGAGGGGCAGGCGTCGACACCCTCGCCGCCGCCGGTGATGCGGTTGTGTTCGACCGTCATCCCGTTGGCGCCGGGCTGGATCGTGACCCCCGAGGTGGAGACGAAGCGCGCCAGGGTCAGGTTCGTCCCCTTCAGGCTGGCCCCCGCGATCGTCGCTTTGCCGGGGTGCTCGGCGCGCAGGGTGACCCCCGGCTTGGCCTTCGTCGCTTCCAGCGAGACCGTGCCGTAGCTGCCGTCGGCCAGACAGACCACGGCGCCGGGCGCGGCCGAGGCGACGCTCGACTGGGCGGCGGTGACGCTGGAGACGGTCGTGGTGCAGCTTCCTTCCGGGTTCGGTTCAGGTTCCGGTTCGGGTTCCGCTTCCACCGTCCAGCTGCGGCCGGCGGGAGTGGGGTCGACGTTGCCGGCGCTGTCCTTGGCGCGGACCGAGAAGGCATGCGAGCCGACCGTGAGCCCCGAGAGGGACTTGGGCGAGCTGCAG
>JBIOWB010000024.1:0-32540 GCA_044868125.1 Solirubrobacterales bacterium | reverse complement strand
ATGGCTCCCAGGCCACGCTGACGGTCAACAACACCCAGGCGGGCAGCGGCTCCACCAAATCCAGTGGCGGCTTCCTCTGCCCGAGCAGCGGCATGCTGAAAATGACGTTCGCGCTTGAGACGGCAGGCGGGACGGCGTTGACCATCTCGTAATCGCCTAGCGATTGAATCTCTGCATCCAGGGACCGCCATCTGGCGGTCCCTGGCGAACGGTGACTTTCGCTGATGCATTCGATAGGGTCAAGCACTCAATGGGGGATTTATTGACTTATCGGCGTGCGGTTCTGGCGCTTGTGGTGCTCGCGGTAGGAGCGGTGTTGTATGGCTGTGGAGGGTCCGGGGGCGACGGGGCCGAGCAGCTGGCGAAGCAGGAGGAGCTGCGGGCGGCGCGGGAACAGGCTGCCCAGGACGCCAGGCAGGGCGCGAAGATCGCCGAGCTCGAACGCAGGCTGAAGAACGCGAAGCGGGAGTCCTCAGGGGCGGGGACCGCAAGGGTCCCCACCGACTCCGCCGCTCCGGTGGACGCCGAGGAGCCGCTCTCCGGGCTTTGGAAGGGCGAAGCCGTGATCCGGTACGACAGCGGCGAAGCGGATCCGTTCAACGAGACGATCGAGATCGACTCGCTGGTCCCCGGCGAGGTCGCCGGTTACGCGGAAGCCCACCAGGGGAGCACGACCTGCCACGGCCCCATCACCTACGAAGGAACGTCGGAAGGGTGGTACCGGTTCAGCGCGGTGGAGCGAAACGTCGCCGAGTGCATCGACTACAGCGAGGTCGAATTGATGCCCGACGCCTCCGGGGGTCTGAGCTACCGGGAGACGACCGAAGTGTCCGTGAGCACCGGAATGCTCGAGCGGGTCCGGTGAGGGAGATGTCGAGAGAGCGAGCCCGGGGCGCGCCGGTGGTGCTCGCGCTGGCGGTCATCGCGCTGCTGGTGGCGATCACGGTGGGGCCGCAGCCGAGTGGAGCCGCCGCGCGGAACGCCGACCCGTCGACCTGGCGGCTCGGTCCGAGCGGGATCGGCCCCCTGCGGCTGGGGATGAGCGCCCGAAGGGCGCGAGCGCTCGTCCCTGGCCTGCGCATCTCCCACAGCCGCTTCTGCGACACCTGGACCGTTCCCGGCCTCGACGGCGTCTCGATGTTCAGCACCCATGCGCGCGGCGGTCTCAGCGGGGCTTCGATAAGCAGCTATTCCGACGAACTCGAAGCGGGTCATGGGGTTGGGGGCGTGGAAATCGGCGACGGCGTGCACGAGCTGAAGCAGCGCTTCGGCAAGCGGCTCCGGTTCGTCGAGAGCTCCCGCTCGCTGAGGAAGGCGTTCTACCGCCTCTACTCGCGCGGAGGGCGCCGCACGGCGGTCGAGTTCACCGTCGACACCCACCGCGGCCGCGTCGAATTCGAGGAGGCCGGGTTCGTCGGCGAGTTCTATTACACCGACGGCGTCGAGCTCTGTGCCTAGGCTCACCGCGCATTTCTCGGCGGGGGTCCCAACACCGTGACCCGTACTCTTGGGGCGGTTCTCTCCCTCGGTCTCCTGCTGGTGTTCTCCTCGGCGGGTGGAGCGACGGCGCGAACGGAATCGTGGTCGGGTTGTGCGGCGATGAACGTCGTCTCCTACGCGGGACTCCATTACAGGATCTCCCCTCTCGAAGTCACGGAAACGGACTGTTCGACGGCTGTATCGGTCGTTGACGATTTCTACTCCCAGGAGATCGGCTCCTCGGGGGCGACGGTGGCCGAAGGCCTGGGGTGTTCCTACGAAGCCGGTGGCGGAGCGGTGCTGTGCCGGTCGCGTTCCGGCAGCGGCTACGACGGGCCCGTCGGCGTTCGCTGGAGGGAGCATGCCTCCGCCGTCAGGCGCCCAATAGCACGCTGCCGAGCCTTCACCGTGCTGAGGGCCCACGATCGGAGCCTGGGCGACTACGTCTATCGGGCGACCGCGGTGCGTCGTTCCATCGGCATCCGCTGCGGTCTGGCCCGCAACTTGATCAGGGCCACCTACGGCGAGGGCCCGCTCGAGGTGGTGCGGACGGTCTACCCGGACGCCGGCCGCCCGACCTATTGGTTGCGCGGCGGTTGGCGCTGTGGCAACGGCGCCGGGGGCGCTTCCTGCTGGAACGCGCGGCGCCCGCGGCTGAACGCGATCTCCCTCGAGGGAGTGCCGCACGGCCTCGCGCTGATGGCCGACGTGAGCTTCGTGAAGAAGTAGCCGGCGCCCTCAGCCCAGCAGCCCTTCCATCGCCGTGGCGAAGCGCCGCTCCTCGTCCTCGATCGAGTCGGCGGCCAGGTCGAAGACGTACTGGTGGAGGGTGAGGTCGCCGAGGGTGCCCTGGGTCCGCAGCCCGCAGAAGGTATCGGCGCTCTTCCGCGGGTGGGCCAGGACCACGTGGCTGCAGCGGTAGCTGACGCCATAGGTGACCGCTTGGGCAATCGAGGAGCGGTCGGAGTGGAGCTTCTTCACCGGGGAGCTCTTGACCTCGATCAGAAGCGGATATCGCTCGGCGTTCTCTGCCCGTTCGCGGAAGACGATGTCCGGCGTCGCCTTCTCGGACGGCTCTTCGTCGAAGAGCAGAGTGCCGCCCTCGCCGTTGCCGTCCAATACCCGCTGACTCCAGCCGCGCCGCTGCGACTCGGCAAGCAGGAGGTTGCGGAGGTAGTCCTCGAACAGCGTGCTCATGTCGAGGATCACCGACGGCAGCTGGATCGGCCCCTCGCGGGTCTCGAGCTTGACGCCGTGCTGTTCGACGATTGCCGCTGCCAGATCGAGGGCGGGGCGGTAATAAGAGCGCGACGAGGGAAGCTGGCGGGAGCCGGTGACGAGCGGATCGCTGAGGAAGCCCGTGGAGGTTTCGAGCGGGACGTCCGCGAAGAGCTCGTAGAGCGGCGCGGCGCGGTTCAGCAGCTTCCTTCGCTCTCCCTTGAGGGGCTGTTGCAGGCGCAACCGCTTGGCAATGAACCAGAGCGCGTATTTGAGGCACCGGTTGGCGGCGTTGTCGTCCTCGCGCTGGTAGTGACTGGCGATGACGCGGTGGTCGATCCCGCGGGAGTGCAGTTGGCGCACCGTCGCCCCGGCGAGGATGCGGCCGCGGGGGAACGAGGTCGCTTCCGTCCTTCGCTCGTACTCGCGCAGCAATCCGTTCGAGGCGATCTCCTCGATGCGCCCGATCAGGCCGTGGGCGTAGGTCTCCAGGAGGGACTCCGACCAGACGGGGTCGCGCTCGTAGGAGGCGACCCCCACGGGAGCCTGCGGGACCTGCCGGGCGATCGTCAGCAGCCGGGCCAGGTTGTTCGCCGGCGTTCGCGGTTCGACGTCGATGCAGATCCGCTCGTTGAGCGGGATCAGGCCGACGAATCCCCGGGCCTGCAAGCGGACCCTGCCACCGATCAGCTGGATCGTGAAGTAGTCCTTGCCAACGACGTCGTGGCGGAGGCGCAGCTCCCCGTTCTCATCGAGGACGTCGCCGATCGGGACTTCTGCCGGGGCGAACTCGCGGACCGGGTAGACGGTTGGGTCGGCCACGGCCGCCGCCTAATCCCGGTCGCGGTAGAGGTCGTGCCAGCGTTCTTCGATCTCTTCGAACTCCTGGGGATTGAGGCGATAGGCCTTTTCGAAGTGGAAACGGAGCTGGTGCCGCCAGAGCTTCTCCATGCTGGGCTCGTCGGTCACCTCGAGGAAAGAGGTGTGTCCGAGGGCCGTCAACGGGTTCTGCCGGGCACGTTGGTTGACGAAATCGAAGAAGTCGAGGATCCCCGTGGCCCGCTCCTCTTCGACGTCGTTTGCTTCCAGGAACTGGGCGACGAGGTCTCGATCCGGTTCCATCGCGATCTTGGCGAAGCGGCGCTCGAAGGCCGCGTCGACCTCGTCGACGCCCCGGTCGAGCGGGTTCATCGTCGCCAGGACCAGCAGGTTGTCGGGGATCCGGACACGCTCCTCGCCCATCGCGAGCCGGAACTCCATGCCCCGTTTCGAGCGCTCGATGTACGTCAGAGCCTCGCCGAACACGCGACCCGGGTCGGCTCGACTGAGCTCGTCGATGACCACCACGTAGTCGTGCTGGGAGTCATCCTCAGCCGCTTCGCACATCAGCATCAACCCCCTTCGCGCGGGTTCGAAGCCGGGCCCGTCCTCCCGCGGCACCAGGGCCTGCATGAAGTCCTCGTACTGGTAGGAGGGGTGGAACTGGAAGAAGGCGATCCGCTCCTGGTCTCCCTCGGCGAGGGTCCAACCAATTCGTCTCGCGTACCAGCTCTTGCTGGTCCCGGGCGGACCGGTGAAGATGATTCCACCGTAGATCTCGAGCAGCTCCTTCGCTTCGTCCAGGAGCGGATCGCCGGCGTCGAGGGGCTCTTCCTCGAGCCGTTGGTTCAGGGTCTCCGAGTGCGTCCCATAGTTCGGAGCGGGGAGGTACTCATCCGCCGAGGCGACCTCTTCTGAGAACTCGTAGACCATCATTCTTCGCCGAAGATCAGCACTCGCTCGGCATCGGAGAGACCCGTTTGCTCGAGAAAGGTCTCGATCATCCGGTCCAGAACTTCTTGCTCGTTCACGCCAGTGCTTTCCACGGGGCGTTCGCGATGCAGCCAAACGGCGCAATCGTCGAGCAGCGGCGGCGGTTCGACGTTCCGTGCTGGACCGCCTCCGCGCAAGATCATGGGGGGAAGATGGTCGAGATAGTCCGTGGTGAAGTGCACGCGCCGAGGACGCTGCGAGAGGATCTCGATCACCTGACTCCAGCCGGGGCCTGGCACCGTGACCGGCGGGCCATTGGAGGGATATTTCTTGCTCCGCCACCCGCGCGTCCGTTCGCGCGCGGTTCCGAACGGGTTGAAGTAGGGCTGTGGGGGTTCCTCGTGTGCCCAGGTGAGGATGCGGGTCAGGGCGTCGACCGCGTTCCTGTAGGTCTGATCGCCGAGTGAGAGCGTGACGGTTCCGTCCCCCTGCGTCATCGCCTGTTTCAGGATCAGGAACTCGCAGAGGCTGGGCTTCGCCCTCGAGGTGCTGAGCCGCTCGACGGCTTCCGCCAGGGTTCGGCCGCCGGGGTAGTAAAGGGGCACGGCTACTCCTGCTCGCCGGCCTCGCCCACCGCCTCGACCGTCAGCTTGCAGAACTCCTCTTTGAGGTCGATGCCGATCGAGCGGAAGCCCTGGCGGTGGGCGAAGGCGAGGGAGGTGCCGCTGCCGCAGAAGGGGTCGAGGACGATGCCGTCGGGCGGGGTCGTCGCCAGGATCGGGATCCTGACCAGGTCTTCGGAGAAGGAGGCGCGGTGGACGCCGTTGCCGCGGGCGGGCGGGACCTCCCAGGTGTCCAGCGGTGGCAGCTGCTTGCCGCTGGCGCTCTCGCGGGCCACCGGGTCGCGGTCGAAGTAGTACCAGCGCTCCCTGGTGAAGTGGAAGACGTACTCGTGCGAGACCGAGCAGCGGTCGCGGACCTGGTCGGGGATCGGGTTCGGCTTCACCCAGACGTTGTCGTTGCGGACCAGCCAGCCGTCGTCCTGCATCGCGATCGCGAAGCGGTGGGGGATCAGGAGCAGTTGCTTGGGGCGGGCCCACTTGCCGTCGCCGCGCTTGTCCTGGGGACGGATGCCGAAGCGGCGGGCGCCCTGCTTGGCTTCCTTGCTGCGGTGCTGGCCCTTGCCGCTCCAGTAGGTGTCGCCGAGGTTGACCCAGAGGCTGCCGGTCTCCCGCAGCACCGGTTTGCAGGCGCGGAAGACCTCGACCAGCTTCTCGACGAATTCCCCGGGGTGCTCTTCGAGCCCGATCTGCTCGTCGTGTTCGTAGTCGCGCTGTCCGTAGAAAGGCGGCGAGGTGACGATGCAGTCGACTTCGAGCCCGGCCTCCGCCAACAGCTGCAGCGACTCGGTCACGTCGCCTTCGAAGACCAGGGTCGACTTGTCGGCGTGGTAGGCCCGCTCGACCAGCGAATCGTCCTCGAACGTCGTCTGCGGCGTCTTCGTCGGGTGGAGCGCCCGATTCGCTTTCGTGTCCTTGAGCCGCGTGACGCCGTTGCTCTCGGTCAACGAAGCGGTCGAGGTAGCGAGGCCGGAGCGCATGGCGCCGCTTTATAACGGCGGGCGCGGATGCTGAAGCTCGAGCGACGGGATGCGAGCACGGCGCACGTCGGCAATCCTGTCGAAATGCTCAAGGCAGGCCAAACGAAGAAGGGCCACCGGTGCGGTGGCCCTTCCCGTGACTGATCGTCGTCGCAAAGAGCGGATCCCTCAGCAGGGGATTTCGTTCCCTTCTTCGTCTTTCAGGCAGGGCGCGGTGACCGCGTATGAGCCGTAGGCGAAGGCGAGGTCGGCGGTGCTTTCGAGTTGCCATTCCGCCTCGATGCCGAGGGCCGGGTCGGCTGGCAGGCTGAAGGGAACGCTTTTGGTGCCGACGGTGACCTTGGCGTAGAGGCAGAGGAAGCCCTTTTTGGCCTCGGGTTCGTCTTCGTTGCCGGGACAGTTTGCGGTCGGCGGGGCTTTCGGGGCCATGTAGACGAAGTTGGGTCCGGGTTCCACCCGCAGCGGGAAGGCCACGTTCAGCAGCCCCAGTTCGAGTTTGTTCTGGTTGACCTGGAACTGCCAGAGGCCCTTGATCGTCTTGCCGGGGGGCAGGCGGGTCTCGGTCGGCCCGGCCGGCCCTTCGGGGCCGCTCGCCCCGGTTGGCCCGGCGGCGCCGGTTGGCCCGCTCGCCCCGGTCGCGCCGGCGGCGCCGGCATCGCCCTTGGCCCCGGCCGGGCCTTCGGGCCCGGCCTTGACCAAGCCCTTGGCGATCTTCTTCACTTCCTTCTTCTGCTTGGAGTTGAGGCCGGGCAGCGCCGCGTAGGCGGCGCCGCCGAGGGCGAGTATCAGCGCGACGATCGCGATCGCGAAGCCGGCGCTGCCGAGCCTCTGGTGGATTCTCGAGAACATCTGTTCCTCCCTGTGGTGACGGTCGTTAGAGGTGGAGTCCAAGTTCGCGCTCCTCAGGGGTACTGGGCGCAGTCGCCGAGGGCGAGCTCTTCGCCCATCTGGTTTGCGGAGGTGGCTGCTGCAAACGCGACCGACGCCTCGACCGCAACCCGCTCCCCATTGATCCTCCCCTGCTGTTCACTGGTTCATCGTCCCTTCCTACGCTGACGGATTCCCTGCAGATCCGCCGAGTTCAGGCGGACGGTAGAGCTTTGCCCTGATGCTGTCAAGGTACGCTGAAGATAGCGCAGTGGTATTCGAATAGCCAGGGGTCGAGGTGGGCGACCCCTGGCACTTAGTTCACTGTCGGTGTACGCTAGGAAATGGAGATAGCTTCCCCATTGGTGTCTGTCGTGAGTGCGAACGACATTTTCAGTTTGCCGCTGCTCGGGCAGAGGAAACCACCCGAATGGCGTTCGGAGCCGCTCCCATTCTGGGTGTTATCGACCGTCAGCGTCGCCGTACTCGGGCTTGTGCTGTAGGTGCCGGTAATGGCACTCGGTGTGGTTGTGTACTCGCAGGTTCCGGCGGTTGTCGACAGAATTGCGAACGTAACGGATTCATTTTTTTTGCAGCCGCCGCCCTTAACCGTGAACGTATCTGTAGTCATCGTCGGCGTTGACCTGATACACAAAGGCGTATTTGTGATTGTGATACCGGCATTGCCGAAGGAGCCTGTGCACTCTAGGTCGTTGGTGTCAGGATGGGTTGCACCGGTCCCGCTAAATGTGTATTTCGTAATTTCGCCTTCGACGAAGCCGCTGTCGTTTCGGGTTACTGAACCTGTGAATTCGGCATGTGAGCAAGTGACGAGAGCTGATCCGGCTGTGGTCTGGAATTCGGTATTGGTTCCTGTGCCCTTGATTAGGCTCCCGACTTTGACATGCCCTGCGGGATCTGTGAGTGTCGGATCGTTGGTCGCCGAAGCGGTCGCCGGCAGGGCGAACGCGGCGAACGCCGCCAGCGCCATGCAGGCTGAGATGAGCTTCTTCATGAGTTGCTTCCTTCCTTGATGTCTCCGGCAAAGGCCGGAGTTCGTACTTTCTTGTTCGCCCGGGGGACGAACCTACTGCTCAGGGCTTCTATACCGACGCGCTGACAGTGTCAACCCCAATAACAGTCGATTGCGGGTGTCATATTTCGAACATCGGCCAACGGAGACGAAAGCCCCCCGCTTCAATCCCTGCAATAGCGGCTCTTTTCGGCTACCGCGGGGTGACATTTGAACTCAGCCACACTTGTCACGACCTACCGTAGTGGTGACAAATGTCACTGGGAAGTTATTTACCGGCAATGCCGGGAGTCCCCCGAATCGGCTTCGCTCATGCCGGCCGCCTCCTGGATGCCCTGACGCCAGCTCGGGTGGCCCGGCGTCCAGCCCAGCTCGCGCTTCGCCTTCTCGTTCGAGGCTCCGCGAGCTTCGGTCATCATTGCCGTCACCGCCTCGCCGGCTAGGGGGCGTGCGAGCCAGCGCGGGGCGTGCCGCGGTGGCTTGGCGCCGATCCGGCGGGCGATTTCGGGCAGCCACTCGCGGACCGGAGCGGGCTCGTCGTCGACGATGTTGTAGATGCCCGGCCGGGCCCGTTCGAGGGCGGCGACGGTGGCCTCGGCCGCGTCCTCGATGTGGAGGAAGGAGGTGATCCCGGCGCCACTTCCCACGATCGGGAAGCGGCGCTTGCGGATCGCTTCGAGCTGCTCGCCGCCCGGCGCGATCGAGGTGCCCGGCCCGTAGAAGCCGCCGTAGCGGAGGACGACGCCTTCGACCCGGTCGGCCTCGGTCACCGCCCGCTCGAGATGGCGGATCGCCGCGATCGTCTGCCGGGCCGAGGCGGGCGGGTCGTCGTCGAGCGGCGCCTCCTCGTCCTTGACCGGGCCGCCGCTGCGCGCGTAGGGCCAGCCTGCGTAGCTCTGCGCCAGGAACCTCCTGACGCCGGCGGCGCGGGCGGCGGAGAGGAGGTGGTCGGTGCCCTCGGTGCGGAGCCGGTTGGTCGCGGCGAAGGCGCGGTCGATGTTGCGCAGGTTGCCGAGGCTTCCCGCCAGCCCCGTCAGCTCGTGGACGATCGCCTCCGGCTCGCTCGCGGCCACGGCCGCCGCGACCTGCGCGGGGTCGAGCGCGTCGGCGATCGCCGGTTGCGCCCCAAGCGCCCGCACCTCGTCGGCCTTCGCCTCGCTGCGGGTCATGCCGACCACCTCGTGGCCGCTCGCCACCAGCTTCGGCAAGAGCTGCCTGCCGATCGCTCCCGTCGCTCCGGCTACCAAGACCTTCATCGCTGCTCCTTTCCTCGGGTACGCAGAGGACAACGTAGCTCGGGACAGAGGCGAGAAAGGTGGCGCGGATGGGGCCAAGGGCCCAGAGCAGCGTCCGCTCGGGGCGGCGAAGCCGCGCCGGCTAGCTTCGCGTCGAGTCGTCCGCTGCGTCCAGTCCGGCCGCGCAGGCGGGCGTGCTTCCCGGCAGCCGGTGGCGGTTGCGGGCGACCAGCCGGTAGGTCGCGGCGGCCAGGAACGAGATCCCCGGCAGCAGGATCGCCCGGCCGATGATGCGCCAGGGCCGCCCGGTCGTGCGGAGCGCCGCGGCGATCGCTTCGTGTCCGCTGTGGACCGAGCCGTCGACCCCGATCCACTGCACGGCTTCGGTTGCCTGCGCGGCGGTGATCCCCAGCTCGTCGAGGTCGGCGAGCTGCCAGGCGACGATCTCCGCCTCCGGGCCGATCCGTTCGAGCAGGCGGGCGGAGCTCGTGCAGAAGGCGCAGTCTCCGTCGAAGACGAGCACCGGTCGGCTTTTCGCCCGACCTGTCACGGTCGACTCCACGACTCGGCGAGCAGGCGGTCGATCGCCAGCTGCAGGACCTGGCGGCGGCTCCTGCCGGGGTGCTCGGCGAGGATGAAGTTGCTGCCGATGAAGAGCGAGAAGGCGAGGACGCTGCGGGCCTCGACGTCGTCTTCGTCGACGCAGATCGGTCCGAACAACGAGCGCAAATACTCCATGCGTTGATCGTCGACCCGGTGCAGCCGCCTCGCGACCTCCCGGTCGCGCCGCGACCAGTCCCGCAGCGCCAGCTCGACAGGGAGCAGGCCGGTCGCGGAGGAGGCCAGCTCGAAAAGGCGCTGCAGTTTCGCCCGCGACTCTCTCGGCTCGCTCTCGACCTCGGCGATGACGTCGCCGACGACGTTCCGCTCCCAGGTGTCGAGCATCTCCTCGAGCAGCGCCGCCCGATCTTTGAAGTGCCAGTAGAAGCCGCCCTTGGAGACCCCCAGGCGCGATGCCAGCGTCTCGATCCGGATTGCCTCCGGCCCGCCCGCCGCCAGCGCCTGCAGCGCCGCTTCGATCCACGCACCGCGGGGAGTTCGAACCTTGGCCATCGAAAGGATCTATACGGCACCGTATTGACAAGTGCAAGCCAGCCTCATAAGATCCATACGACAGCGTATGGAAAAGCAGGCGATGAAGCTCCTGAAGGCCGAGCACGAATCCCGCCCCTGGCGCATCCACGACCTCGTCCCGGACTTCACCCTGGAAGACGTCTGGGTCCTGCCCACGCAGGGCGGACCCGACGACTTCCAGGCACTGCTCGAGCTGGTCGGCTCCTTCGATCCGTCGCAGGCCGACTCTCGTCCCGCCCGCTTCCTATGGGACCTCCGCGATCGCCTCGGCGCCTGGCTCGGCCTCGGCGAGATCTCGACCGCGGTCGAGGAGCGGGAAGCCGGCGGGCTGCCGATCCCTGGCGCGGCCGAGACCTCCCTGCGCGATCGCCTCCCGCTGGAGCTGCGCGGCACCGCCTCGGACATCGCCTTCCGCTCGCTCCCCTTCGTCCCCCTCTACCGCGCCGAGCGCGAGGCCGCGGCCGAGATCTCGAACAAGACCGTCCACGGCGTCGCCCATCTGGCCTGGGTCGAGCGGGACGACGGCCGTCATGAGGGCCGGATGGCCGTCTACGTAAAGCCCCGCGGCGCCTTCGGCAGGGCCTACATGGCGCTGATCAAACCGTTCCGATACTGGATCGTGTACCCGGCGCTGATGGGGCAGGTGGAGCGGGCCTGGAACGCACGTGCCACAGAGGCGGGTTGAGGCGGCGCGTGCCCCGCCGCTGCTGGGGCCCAGCGCGAGACTGGGAGGGATCAGCGCGCCTCGCGTATGTCGAGGACGCCACGGGGGCGATTGGCGAATTAATCTGGCTATAGGCAAGCTAACTCGCCGATCGCGCTCTGCCACCAGGATGCGCGAGGTTCGCCAACCCCTCCAAGTGGGGTGCCTTCGGCGACCGGGGGTCAGGACCCCGATCACGGAGATAAGAAATATGACAATCTGTTTCGGTGGAGCGGACGGCGCGGAAGCGAAGGGGGTGAACCGCCGCCATGGCCGAAAGCGAAGCGTCGGGGGCGATATCGCCGACCGCTCACTACACCGGTGAGACCTGGGTAAGGAACGGTCTCTCCCATCCCCAGCTCGCAACCTGGCAGGGGCGCCTCTTCCACCGCTCGCTTGCCCTGCCGAACGCGGCCAGCAGAATGCTGGGCGGGCCCACGCTCGAAGGTCTGCTCCTCGCGCGCCACCGGATCATCGACGCCCTCCTCGACGACCTGGTCCAGGGCGGCGTCAGCCAGGTGATCGAGGTCGCCTGCGGCATGTCGCCCCGCGGCTGGCGGTTCAGCGAGCGCTACGGAGACCGGCTCACCTACGTCGAGGCCGACCTGCCGGCGATGGCCCGGCGCAAGCGCGAGGCGCTGGCGCGGATGGGCTCCCTCGGCGACCGCCACCGCGTCGCCGACCTCGACGTCCTTCGCGACGACGGCCCGGAAAGCCTCGAGGCCCTGGTCGAGACCATGGACCCGGACGCGGGGCTGGCGATCGTCACCGAGGGCCTGTTGGTCTATTTCGACGACGCCACCGTGGAGACGCTGTGGGCTCGGCTGGCAAAGGCGCTGCGGCCGTTCTCCACCGGCGCCTACCTGTCCGACCTGCGCATCGCCCGTCCCAGTCGCGGAGTTGCCGAGCGCGGCTTCGAGGTGCTCCTCGGAGCCTTCGTCCGCGGCAGGATCCACCCCTACCGCGGCGACGAGGCCGACGCCGAGGCCGCCCTCCACACGGCCGGCTTCGAGCAGGTCCGGCTGCATCGCTGCGACCAGCACCCGGCGGCCGCCGAGGTCAGCGACGACGCCGGCGTCAACATGCTCAGCATCATCGAAGCCGCGGTCTGATCGACCAAGAGTGCGCGATAGCACCCGCCGGCACGCGCAGCCGATTTTCTGCATACCCTGGTGTGCCGAAAATCGGCTGGGGGAGGCTGCCGGCGAAGCTCTCGGCGAGGGTTTCCTTGCGGCCTACGGCGGCGAGGTCGAGGATCGAGAGGGGGCCGAGGGCGGCGCCATCTCTCAGCGTGAGGAGAAGCGGCGGCGGACCACCTTCGGCAGGCGACCCGGACGCTCCTCGACGATCTCGTACGTCGCCCCCGGAGGCAGCTTGCCGTTCACCGCCTTTGCGGCTTCGCCCCGCTCGATCAGGCCTCGGACGAACGCTTCCTCGGCGGGGGTGTGCTCCTCTTCGGACCGCTCTGCCGGCTCTTTCGACTCCACCCGGCCAAGGCTACTCCCCGCCCACGTCCCAGCCGCACTTGAAATGCAGGCGGACGAGGACGAGGCTGTCGTCCACCCGGCGCACTTCGTGACTTGCATGCGAGGCCCGGGCGGAAATCGAAGGTCCGCCGCGGAGCTCCTCGGGGATCGCCACGTGTCCCCGTCGGAAGACGTCCTCCACGTAGCCCGCCGCCGCCGCTTCCGCGCTGGGCTCGGCGACGGCGCCGGTGTCCGGCGCGGCGGCGGCGACGTTGAAGGTCTTCGGCGCCACGGGGGCGTGGACCAGCAGGTGCTCGTCGAGGCCGTAGGCCTGCCCGGCAAGGGCCACCTTCTGAATCGAGGGGGCCGGACGCGCGGGGGCCTCCGTCATCCCGAGCGGCGGCGAGGGGGCGGCGGCGGGCAGCGCCGAGCTCGCGTCGGGCAGCGAGAGCACGCCGTGGCGAACGAAACCGTGGCGCAGCGCCTCCGCGTAGCGTCCCTGGAACCTCTGCCGGTCGGCGTCGATCATGTGCGCGGCGAACTGGCTGAAGTAGCCGACGACGACGGGCGTCTCGCGCGCCGCGTCGATCAGCAGCTGTCCCGCGTCCCGCGCCACCTGCCGCAGCGCCGACTCGCCGCCGTCGCCGCCCGCCACGAACATCCCGGCGAGGGCGCTGAGGAAGGCGCCGCTGAAGACGCGGGAGAAGGAGTGCGGCTCCGAGCTGAGCGAGTTCGCCGGCGCGCTCGGCGGCAGGGTGAGCGGGTCCTGGTAGAAGAAATAGTTGGAGGCGTTGCGAAGGCAGTCGGGGTCGACCGCCTGCGGGTAGCTCTGGCGGATCGCCCAGCCGAGCTGCTCGGCGAGCCGGGAGAGCCTCGAGGAGCCGTCTATCCGCCCCCCCGTGGAGGAGAGGACCTCTTCCCGGAAGGGCTGGAGCTGCAGGGAGGAGAGCATCGCGCTGATGTCTCCGAAGGCCTCGTGCAGGGCCGGCGGCTCCGCGGTGTGGACGTCCCAGAGCCGGGGCTGCACGGCGTCGAGCACCGCATGGCCGAGCTCATGGCAGACGACGTCCGGGCTTTCCCCTGAATAGAAGACCTGCCCGTCGACCGCGCCGTGGAAGAACTTCAGTCCTTCGCGGTCGTAGTAGGCGTTGAAGTCCTCGCCGTGGTCCAGCTCCACCGGCAACCGCGATCCGACGCTTTCGTTCCAGCGCGCATCGGAACCGCAGATCCCGCCCCAGAGATCGGCCGCCCGCGCCAGCGAGTCCGCGGCTGCCCAATAGCGGAAGCCGGGGCTGCCCGGTTCCCCGGGGGACACCTGCTCGCCGCCGATCTGGCTCGGAAACGGAGGTCGGTCGAGGTCGGGGCGGGGATGGCGTGCCGGGCGGTTTGTCTCCTCCGGCTGGCCTGGGTCGTCTTCCCAGGCCAGGATCTCCTCGGTGACCGCTGCGCCTGCGGGGTCATCGCTCATGTTCTCTCCGTTCGTCGTGGTGACGGGCGAGCCCCGCCCTTCACCTCAACCTAGAGACAAACATCTGAGTACACAAGGAAGTTTCATTTCTCGCCGCCGCCGATCATGGGCACGGCTTGATCGGCCGCATACGAGGTGACCTCGCCGAACCCGCTGTTCGGAGCGGAAAGCTCCGTCCTGGGGGTGCTGTTCCATTCCGGGAGATCAGGGTCAGGTCTTCCGGAATGCGAACGGCATCCCCACCACCTCCGTCCGTCGAGGTCGGGCCGTCCCGACCGTTGCTCGAGCGCCGGCGCCTCCGTCTCCTCGACGGAGCGGAGACGACGCTCCACGTCGCCCGCTTCGGCCGCGAGGCGTTCCGCCTGCGGGTGGTGGTCCTCGACCCCTGCTCGACGGTGCGGCAATGGTGCGAGCGCAGCGGCGGCGCCCACGCGATCGTCGGCGGCTTCTACCTGCGCCCCGGCGGCCCGGCCCTCGGCGACGTCTGGGTCGGCGGCCGGGCGCTGCCGACCGAGCCCTTCGACGCGCCCTGGCACGAGGCGCGCGCCTGCGTCCACGTCGCCGACGGCGACGTGACGCTGGCGGCTCGTCGCGAGCTCGGCGACGTTCCCCGCGGCGACCTCCTCCACGCCGGGCCGATGCTGGTCGCCGGCGGCCGTTCGACGATCGAGCCCGGAATCGACGGCGAGGGCTTCTCGGCCGGGGCCGGGCAGTTCGACTCGGACATCACCGACGGCCGCTACCCGCGCGCCGCCCTCGGGCTCTCCGAGCGGGAGCTGGTCGCGGTCGCCTGCGACGGCCGCGCCGACGACGAGGCCGGGCTGACGATGGGGGAGCTGGCGGCGGCGATGCTCGAGCTCGGCGCCGCGGCGGCGATCAACCTCGACGGCGGCGGCTCGGCCTCGCTGGTGGTCGACGGCGCTCTTCTCAACGTTCCCCGCGAGGAGCATGGGATCGAGCTGGTCGGCGGCCGCGAGGTCGCCACCGCTCTCCACTTCGCACCGCGCCGCAGCGCCTGAGCTGGGCGCGGCTCGGCGTCAGCCTCGGCAGTCGCGGGTACCCCACCCTCAGGTGCTGATGGGGTTCTACTTCTACCCGCGTGGCGGCTCGGCTCACGTATGCCGCTCGGTCGCCCGCGAGCTCGGCCGCAACGGCGTCGAGGTGACCCTGCTGGCCGGCTCGCGCTCGGACCTTGGCGAGGTGGCGCTGGCCTCCGCCTTCTACGACGGGCTCGACCTCCGCGCCGTCGACTTCACGCCCGCGGTGCGCTCGCCAGATCCGCTGCGCTATGTCGGCGGCCCCTGGACGGCGCCGATCCACGGCTCCTACGAGGATCGACCGGGGGCTGTCGACCCGGTGCTCGCCCGGCTTGACGACGAGGAGTTCGAGCTGCAGGTGGAGGCCTGGGCCGCGGCGCTGGCCGCGGCCGCCGGACCCGGCGTCGACGTTCTCTACCTCCACCACCTGACGCCGCTGAACGAGGCCGCGGCGCGGGTCCTGGCGGGGGTGCCGATCGTCGGCCACGTCCATGGCACCGAGCTGCTGATGCTCGAGCGGATCGAGCCGGGAGCGCCACCGGGATGGGGGCACGCGGGCGAGTGGGCGGAGCGGATGCGCGGCTGGGCCGCCGCCTGCGAGCGGATCGTCGTCAACGACCCCCACGGCCTCTCCCGGGCGGCTTCGCTGCTGCGCCTCGACGAGGACCGCTTCGCCTGCATCCCCAACGGCTTCGACGAGGACTTCTCGCCCGGCGCCGTCGATCGCTGCGCCCACTGGCGTCGTCACCTGGTCGAGCGCCCGCGCGGCTGGAAACCGGGCGGGCCACCAGGCGGCGTCTCCTACGAAGAGCGGGAGCTCGAGGCGCTGGAGGGCGTGGTGCTGTTGGCGATCGGCCGCTTCACCGAGGTCAAGCGCCTGCCACTGCTGATCGAGGCCTTCGCCCGCGCCCAGGAACGGTTCGACGAGCGCGCGGCGCTGGTGCTGGTCGGCGGCCATCCGGGTGAGTGGGAGGGGGAGCACCCCCATGAGGCGATAGCGCGGACCGGCGCCCGCGACGTCTTCCTCGCCGGCTGGCACGGGCACGGGGAGATGCCCGCCTTCCTTCGTGCCGCCGACCTCCTCGTCCACGCCTCGGTCCGCGAGCAGTTCGGGGCGGTCTTGGTCGAGGCGATGGCCTGCGGCCTGCCGGCGATTGCCGTCGACCGCGGCGGCCCGGCGACGATCGTCGCGGACCCCGAGACCGGCTGGCTGGTCGAGCCGGACGACCGGGAGGCTCTCGCCGCCGCCATCGTCGCCGCGGTCGACGACGCCGACGAGAGATGCCGGCGCGGCAAGCGTGCCCGCGAGCACGTCGTCGCCAGATACTCCTGGTCGCACCTGGGCCCGGAGCTGGCGGGGTTGGTCACCACGTGCCAGTCAAGGTTTGAAAAACGGTGATCAAAGACAATCCGGTACATTCCCACCCGCGTTCGTAACCGAGGGGAGAGCGCTGTGAGAACACTGCGGCCATCGGCCGGCCGCTTGGGGATTGCCGGGATCTTGCTGTTGCTGCTCGCGATGCTCCCGGGTTGCGGTGCGAACGGCGGCTCCGGCTCGAGCGAGGGCGGAACCCTGACGGGCACCTACTCCAGCTTCCCCGAATCCCTCGATCCCGGCCTCTCCTTCTCGCTGGAAGGAGCGACGGCGCTGCAGAACGTCTACATCCCGCTGCTCACTTACGCCCATGCCAACGGCTCCGCCGGCACCGAGCTGATCCCGGGGCTCGCCGAGGGCCTGCCGCGGATCGATCGGGGCGGGCGCCGCTACACCCTGCGTCTGCGGCCTGACCTCGAGTACTCCGACGGCAGGCCGGTCCGCGCCTCCGACTTCCGCTTGGCGGTCGAACGCCTCTTCCGGATCAACTCGGTCGGCTCCACCTTCTACACCCGTATCGTCGGCGCCGAAGCCTTCGCGAAGACGAAGAAGGGCGGGATCGGCGGCATCGAAACCGACGACCGCAGCGGCCGGATCGTCATCCACCTGACCGAACCGAGCGGCATCTTCAGCCAACTTCTCGGGCTCGAGTTCGCCTCGCTGCTGCCGCCCGACACGCCGAGCGAGGACATGACCGCGCACCCGCCGCCGGCGACCGGACCGTATGAGATCGCCGACGTCCGCCCCGGCCGCGGCTGGGAATACGAGCGCAACCCGGCCTGGGCCAAGGCGAATGCCGAGGCGCTGCCGCAGGTGCCCGGAGGCCACGTCGACAGGATCGAGTTCAGGGTCCAGGCCAACCCCTCGACCCAGGTGCGGGAAGTCGAACGCGGCCAGGTCGACTGGATGAAAAACCCGCCGCCGCCCGATCTCTACGCCGACGTCAAACGCCGCTTCGAGGGCACCCAGTTCCGCGAGGAACCGACGATCGGCGTCTACTACTTCTGGATGAACACGCGGCGGCCGCCGTTCGACGACCTGCGGGTGCGCCGTGCGGTCAACTACGCGATCGACCCCGCGGCGCTGGAACGGATCTACGCCGGCACGATCGAGCGCACGCAACAGGTGCTGCCGTCGCAGATGCCCGGCCACCGCAGCTTCGAGCTCTATCCGCACGACCTGGCCAAGGCGAAGGAACTGGTGGCGCGGGCGCACCCCGCCGATCGCCAGGTCACGGTCTGGACGATCAACCTGCCGCCCGGCGACGAAGCCGGCGAATACTTCCAGCAGGTGCTGGAGCAGCTCGGCTTCGAGGCGACGCTGAAGAAGGTGAACGGCGCCAGCTACTTCACCCTGATCGCCAACTCGAGCACGCCCGAGCTCGACGCCGGCTGGAGCAACTGGCTGCTCGACTACCCGCACCCGAACGACTACTTCGAGCCGCAGCTCTCGGGCGAGAGCATCCTCCCGATCGGCAACACCAACTGGGCCAACTTCGAGGACCCGGCGATCGACCGCAAGATCGACGAGCTCGAGCGCCAGCAGCTCGGGCCGAAGCAGGAACGCGAATACGCCGCGCTGGACCGCGAGGTGATGCGGCAGGCGCCGTGGGCTCCCTTCGGCACGCTCACCCTCGGCACCTTCGTCTCCGAGGACATCGACCTCGACAAGGTGATCGTCAGCCCGATTTACGGCCAGGATCTGACCAGCTTCCGCTTTAGGTAGGGACCGCCTCGGCGTTAAGGAGTCGTGAACTTCGCGTAGATTGGCTGCGTGGCCACTGGTGAACTTGCCGAGAACAGGGTCGAGCGAGCCGCCGATTTCCGCTTCGCCTCCTGGGCCGTCGCCCGGCCCTACGCATTGGCGCTCTACTTCGTCGCGCTGGTCCTCTGGAGCGCGCGTTACGGGATCCCGGTCCAACGGGAGCTGGTGATCCTCTGGACCTGTGGCGCCCTCGCCTGCGCCTCGATCGGCCGCCCGTCGCGGGAAATCCTCCAGCTGGTGCTCGACTGGCTGCCGATCGTCGCCGTGTTGTGGGCCTACGACATGACCCGGGGAACGGCCGACTCGCTGGGGATCGGCGTCCACTACGGCGCGATGATCGACTTCGACCGCGTCGTATTCGGCGAAGTGCCGACGGTCTGGCTGCAGGAGCGGCTGTACGAGCCGCACGTCGTCCACTGGTGGGACGTCGGCTTCACCCTCGTCTACACCTCCTACTTCATCGCCCCCTTCGTCCTCGCCGGCTGGCTCTGGGCGCGCGACCGGCTCGGCTTCCAGCGCTTCGCCCGGCGCCTGGTGACGCTGGCGCTCGCCGGCCTCGCCACCTACATCGCCTTCCCGGCGGCGCCGCCCTGGATGGCGGGGGAGATGGGCTTGATCGGGGAAGTGCACCGGACCACGGCGCGCGGCTGGGAAGTGCTCGGCCTCGGCACCGCCTCGCTCTTCTCCAAGGGCCAGGCGGCGAGCAACCTCGTCGCCGCCGTGCCCTCGCTGCACTCGGCCTTCACGATGCTGGTCGCGCTCTTTCTCTGGAGCCGGGTGCGGACGAGGCTGCGACCGCTGCTGCTTCTCTATCCGCTGGCGATGGGGCTGACCCTGATGGCGACCGGCGAGCACTACTTCTTCGACGTCGTCCTCGGCTGGCTCTACGCTGGCGCGATGATGGTGGGCTGGGCCTGGTGGGAGCGGCGGCGCGAAGCGCCTAGCGAACCGGCAGCCGCAGCTGCAGTTTCGAGACGGTGATCGGCGCCTGCAGGTTCGAGGACCGGGCGTAGGGCGCGTCGGAGGGCAGCAGCTCCAGCTTCACGATGTCGCCGGCGGCGAAGCGGTAGCCCTGGGGGTGGAGCTGGAAGTCGACCCCTTTGCCGCCTTTACCGGGACGCAGGAGGCCGCGCGAGACGAGCCGCTCTTCGCCGCCCGGGAGGACGTCGAGCAGGCGCGCCGCCAGCTCGGAGTCTTCGCCGACGGTGGCGAGGTCGGCCTCGATCGTCGGTGAGCCGAGCAGGGTGAAGCCCGGCGCCTGCACCGGCAGGCGGTAGGTGGCGACGCCGAGCTGGTTGGCGCCGGAGGCGGTGGCGCAGGCGCCGCTGCCGGCGATCGGGTCGAAAGCGACGCCGATCGCCGGGTTGCCGACGCCTGGGAGGATCGTCTGCGGCACTGCGCCGTTCAACTGGACTTCGCCGCTGGCCAGCTCTTGCCAGCTGTCGGCTTTGTAGGGGCCTTCGGAGGGACCGCCGCAGACCGTCGTCAGTGCTTCGGCGCTCGAGCTCGGTTCCGGGCCAACGCCCTTCAGGTAGTGGTCGAACCAGGCGTTCTCGCGCTGCAGGAAGAGCGCCTCGTCGGCGGCCTTGTTCTGGCTGCGGGCGTGGCCGTCGTCCATCAGGAAGAGCGAGATCGGGTCGCCGGGGTACTCGGCGCGGGTTCGGTTGTAGAAGCGGACCGCCTCGTCGACCGGGAAGAGGTCGTCGTTCCAGCCGTTCTGGATCAGCAGCGGCGCGGGCGGCTGTGAGTGGTCGATGTAGTACGAGGAGTGGTAGGTGGTGATCTGTTCGACGATCCCCGCCGCGAGCGGATTCGAGTCGTAGGGCTCGCCGGCGTCGATCAGCGCGTACCAACCGGTCAGGTTCGCTTCCGGGTCGGTCGCCGAGTAGTTGCTCGTCGCCAGGCCGGTGCCGTAGAGGCCGCTGACGTAGGAGAGCTTCTCGACGCCGATCTTGGCTTTCCCGCTCGGGCCGAGGTAGGGCGAGTCAGTCGAGGTGTCGAGAAAGCTGCCGTTCGGCATCAGCGAGTAGGCGAGGTCGCTCCAGGGCCACTGCGGCACCGCCGCCGCCAGTTCCATTTCCCTGCCTTCCGGGCTTTCCCAGGGGACGAGCGTGCCGTCGGGGAGCATCGTGCGGTCGCGCAGCGCCGCCAGCGCCATCGACATGCCGCCGCCGTAGGAGACGCCGGTGGCGCCGATCTTCTTCGGCTCGGCGACGCCTTCGTCGGCAAGGACGGAGATCAGGTGCTGGGCGTCGCGGACTTCGTAGCGGTCGTCCATCAGGTGGTTGTAGCCCTGGGCGCAGGCGGCGGTGAGGCGGTCGGGGTCGCTGCCGCCGCAGGAGTTGCCCCAGCCGCGGTCGCTCATGCTGAAGACCGCGTAGCCTGCTTCGGCCCACTGCTGGACGCGCGGGTCTTCGAGGCCGATCTTGTGCCCGCCCCAGCCGTGGAAGAGGCCGATCAGCGGGTAAGGCCCGTCTTCTCCCGAGCTCGGCTGCGGCGGCAGCACCACGTCGACGTCGATCTTGGTGGTGCCGTCCCAGGTGGTCGTCTCGCCTTCGCAGAGACGGACGTTGCCGCTGGCCGCCTGCGCCGCGCAGCCGACGTCACCGCCGAACAACGGCGGCGAGACCGCCCGCGCCGCGGGCACCAGGGTCAGCACGACCAGCAGCGCAGCCGCGACCCCGCCAAAGAACCACCTCATCCTCTCGATGCTCAACCCAGCGCCTCCATTGGACGGGGTGCTCCTACCCGGTGAGAGGGGAAGCGAACCGACGCCTTACAGCGAGCCCAGAATATGGGCAAGCATCCCCGCGGATACCAGAGTGCCGATTACCTTCGCGATCGCCGCGGCGATCGTGTCCACTTTTTGGCAGAAGCGGGAAGAGCGCTGGTCTCGGAGGTCTTCGCGTTCGCGCTCCAACGCAAGCTCCGAGGGGGCCGAGACGTCGCAGCCGACATCTGACCCAGCCAGGTGTGCTCAAAATCGGATGCCGCGCGTGAGGAGGATAAGTCGCACCGCTCAGGCCAGGCGGCGGGAGAAGCTCTCTTCGAGGGCGTCCTCGCCGTCTTCGCCGGGGACGGTCTTGTCGAGGCGGGCCCAGGCGTTGCGGCCGTCGAGGTGGAGGCTGGCGACCTGGTTGTCGAAGCAGGGGCCCTCGAGGGTGCGCCAGCGGACGCCGGGGTCGGGGGCTCCGGCCGCCCGCGCCAGCAGGCGGGCGACGACGGTGGCGGGCTTGCGGAAGGCGGCGCGTACGACTCGCCGCTCCTTCTCGTCGAGTGGGTTGCGGTAGGGGGAGCAGACCGCCTGGTAGACGGGACTGCGGCCATCGCCGTCGGCCGAGGTGGGGTAGGCGACCTCGCTCAGGTAGGCGTGGTGGACGTCGCCGGAGAGGACGACGACCGAGGCCGGCGCCTTGCCGCGCTTGCCGGTCGCCACCTCGTGCAGGAGGTCGCGCAGCTTCGCGAACGACTCGCCGAAGGCGGCCCAGTGGTCGAAGTCGAATTCGCGCCGCAGCTTCTCGCTCGCCCAGGCGAACAGCTTGCCCCAGGCGCCTTCGCAGAGTTGCTCGTTCCAGGCCTCGAGCCGGTCGAAGGCGGGGGAGAGGATCCAGGGGACGGTGGTGCAGACCAGCAGGTGGTCGAAGTCGCCGCTCGCGTGGTCGACGATCCAGTCCCACTCTTCGTCGTCGACGATCGCGCGCCGGTCCTCCTCAAGCACCCGCCCGGCGCGGGAGTCGATGAAGATCGCCCGGGTGCGGCCGAAGTCGCGGCAGAAGCTCCAGCGGACGCCAGCCCCGGTCGACTGGATCCGGTGCGCCCAGGGGAACAGCTCCTCCTCGGCCTTTTGATTGCCGCGCACGCGCCGGTAGAGCTCGTCCTCGGCCAGCTCCCGCGGCGAGAGGTTGCCGAGATGCTGGTAGATCCAGTAGCTGGCGATGCAGCCGACCGCGCGCCGGTGCCACCACGACTTCGCCTGCATCTCCAGCAGCCAGCCGCGCGAGATGTTCCAGTCGTCGCTCATGTCGTGGTCGTCCCACAGCATCGAGACCGGGACGTTGGAGAAGAGCCAGCGGATCGGCGGCTCCTCCCAGCTCTCCTGGTAGAGCCAGGTGTACTCCTCGAAGTCGGTCACCTCGTCGCCGGGCGGGGTGTCGGTGCCGCGCCGTTCCTTGATCCGCTTGCGCGTCTTCGGCGAGCCCTCGTCGACGTAGACCTGATCGCCGAGCAGGAAGAGCTGCTCGGGCCAGTCCTCGCGGTCGCCTTCGGCCATCTGCTGCGCCAGCACCCAGAGGGCGTCGACCTCGTGACCCTCGTCGGTCTCGTCTTTCGGTTCGGTGAAGGGGGCTTCGTGCGGGACCGCCACCCGGCAGGAGCCGAAGACGATGTCGAGCTCCTTGCCGGCATCGGTGGTGCGGATCGCGCTCGGCGGCAGCTTCGAATCGGGTGCGGGCCAGCGCACCTCGCCGTCGAGCTTCACCTCGTACTCGTAGCGCGAGGCGGGCTCGAGCCCGTCGATGCAGACGACCGCGTAGTGGTGGCCCTCGACCCGGAAGGTCTGTTCGCGATGCCCGAGGACCTCGACCTCGCAGGCCTCGGCGGTCTCGACCCAGATCGTCGCCTCCGTCTCGGAGACGTGACGCAGCAGGGGACCGAGGACGAGGTCAGCCATGGCCTCCTCCCTACCCACCCCGACCCGAACTGCATCAAATTCTGGTCGGGGGCTTAGATCCGGCCGATCAGGAGGAGGACGAGGAGGACCAGGGCTATGAGGCCGAGGACGCCGCCGGCCACGGCGACCTTCAGCAGCACCAGCACGACCGCGACGACGATGAGAAGACCGATCAGCGCTCCGACCATCTGAGTTCCTCCTGCTTCTCTGCGGGAAAGCCCCGGCAGTTGGATTGAGTTCATTGACAAAACGTGGAGGACCCAAATCCGTCAGCCCTTTTCCGAAAGGCACTGACGGCGCCGCCGACGCTTCGTTTAGGAGATGTCGGAAATGTCCATATCTATGAACAGATGGCGCGGGGTGGGAAAATCGGGCGATGAGCGAAGCGGCGGCTGCGGCGAGACTCAACGGTCTGCTCTCAGACGAGCGCCTCACCCGCCGTGCGGTGGGAGGGGACGAGCGCGCCTTCGCGGCGATCTTCCGCCGCTATCACCAGAGCCTCTATCGCTTCTGCCTGGCGATCGTCGGCAACCCGGAGGACGCTCAGGACGCGCTGCAGAGCACGATGGCGAAAGTGCTGCGGGCGCTGCCCGGCGAGGAGCGCGAGATCGAGCTGAAGCCGTGGCTCTACCGGATCGCCCACAACCAGTCGATCGACCTCCTGCGGCGGCGGCGGGAGATGCACGAGCTCGACGTCGAGCAGATCGCCCCCGGCTACGGCCTCGCCGAGGAGGCGGCGACGCGGGAGCGGCTGCGGGGGGTGATCGCGGACCTGAAGGAACTGCCGGAGCGCCAGCGCGAGGTGCTGGTGATGCGGGAGCTGGGCGGGCTCGAGTTCGAGGAGATCGGCGCTGCGCTCTCGACCTCCGGGGCGGTCGCCCGGCAGACGCTCTACGAGGCGCGGCAGAGCCTGCGGCAGATGGAGGAGGGGCGTGAGATGAGCTGCGCCACGGTGACCAGGGTCCTCTCCGACGGCGACGGCCGCGTGTCCCGTCGCCGCGACGTGCGCGCTCACCTGCGCTCGTGTCCCGGCTGCCGCGCCTTCCGCGACGAAATCAAGAGCCGCGAATACGACCTGGCGGCGCTCGCCCCCCTGCCCGCGGTGGTGGCGACCGGGATGCTCGAGGGCCTGCTCGGTGGCTCCCAGGGCGTGACGGGCGGCGGCCTCGCGGCGGCGCTCGGCGGTGGCACGGCGAAAACGATCGGGGTCTCGGCCGCCGCAAAAGGGGTGGCGACGGCGGCGGTCGTCGCGGCGATCGGCGTCACCGCCGCCGACCAGGCCCACGTCATCCACCTCGACCTGCCGGGCGAGCAGGGCTCGGCGCCGGTTTTAAGGCAGAGTACGGCGACCCCGGCACCGGCCGGACGCGACAGCGGGGCACCCGATCGAAGCGGCAGGACGAGCATCGTGGCGGACGCGCGGAAAGGGGAAGCCGATGTCGGCGCAGCCGAGGGAAGGGGCGTCGCCGACCGCCACGTGAGCGTCGCCGGGCACGCCCACGGGCAGCCAAACGCGGCTGCAAACGAGGAATTGCCCGGATACAACCCCGGAAGCGACCACCCCAGAGGTCGAGAACACGAAAAGCAGCATCCGCCCGCGGCCGACATGGGACAGGAAGCCGCCGCGGCTCACGAGCCGCCCCCGCAGGAACCGCGCGGCGACGACGGCGGAGATGCCGGTGCCGAACATGCGGTGAAGCCAACGAAGCCGTCATCACCGTCACCACCGTCGGCCCCAGGCCCACCGACCTCTGCGCCGCCGGAGGAAGCGCCGGCAAACCCTCCCTCGGCGGCGCCGGGAAGTCCAGCGCCGAAACCTCCCCAATCAGCTGAAAAAGGGCCGCCTCAAGCAGGCGGCAAGCCGAGCGGCATCTCCTAGCGGAAAGGACCCTGGCGGTCGGCTCAGCGGGGGCTTGACGCCAGAGCCGAGGAGACCTCGGCGAGGAACGGGGTGAGGAAGCGGCCGATCAGCTTGCTCGGGTTGTCGATCGGCCAGGGCGGCCGGTCGCTGGCGACCGAGGTTTCGCCGTGCCCGCCGCCCAGCCAGCCGAACAGGTAGCGCGGCTTGGCGCCGGTCCAGAGGATGCCCCGCAGGACCGGGTCGAGCGGGTTCGCCTCGACGTCGCAGCCAAGCTCGGCTGCGATCGCCTCGACCGCGACGTCGGCCTGCTGGGTGGCGATGCCGCCCTGCTTGACCGGGAAGTTGGTGACGTCGCCGACCGCGTAGGCGCGGTCGGCGCCCACGATCCGCGAGTGGTCGTCGATCGGGATGAAGCCGGCGGCGTCGTAGGGGAGGCCCTCGATGTGCCGTCCCTCGAGGCGGGGCAGGCTGATCACGGCGTCGGCTTCGACGGCCTCGCCGGGGACGATCGAGAGCATGCCGTGCTCGTACTTGACCGGGTGCGTCCCGACGATCACGTCGATCGCGTTGTCGGCGAGCAGGTCGGCGACCTGCTCGGAGGCGCGCCGGCCGAAGATCTGCAGCGGCCTGTCTTCGGGGGTGACGATCGTCAGCCGCGTGCCCGTGACCGAGGAGCGCTTCATTTCGGTCGCCGCCAGGAGGGCGAGCTCGTAGGCCGGCAACGCCCACCCATGGCCGCCCGGCATGGTGAAGACAAGGCGCCGCAGGCGTCCTTCCCGCAGCCTGTTCACCACCTCCTGGACCTCGCCTTCGTCGGCGACGCCCCAGAAGGTGGTGGCCCCCGGCAGCGACCAGAGCAGCCGGGCGCCGCAGGCGACGATCAGATAGTCGTAGGGGAGCTCGTGGCCGTCGTGGGTGTGGGCGCAGCGCAGGACGGTGTCGATCCAGCCGACGTTCTCGAGCCGGAACTCGGCGTCGCAGCGCTCCAGGAGCTGCTCGAGGCCATAGCGGAGGACGCGGGAGGCGCCATAGGGCTCGCCGACCGCGAAGGGGCGGTAGACGAAGTCGCCTCGCCCGGCACAGACCTCGACCTGCGCCTTGTCGCCGGCGAGGTTGTGCAGCGCCAGCGCCGCCTCGAGGGCACCGACCCCACCGCCGACGATCAAGATCCTGGGAGGTCTGGCCCTGTTCATCCCGAGAATTGTCCAGTCGACGGCCTCGCCACCCATCCGGGGGAAACCGCCCGTTCGAATGTGGTTCTCCCCTACCTGGGTCCTTGCCGATCCCTCTCGGTGCTCAATCAAGGACCTCGACCCAGCTCGCGCGCATGGCGCCCTGTCCCGTGCTGGTGGTGCCGCGAGCCAACTAGATCAGACCGCGCAGCAGGTCGACGTATTCGCGCAGGCGGTCGACCGCGAGGTAGTTGTCGCGGATCCGCTCGTGGCCGGCTCGACCCATCTCCAAGCAGCGGGCGCGGTCGCCGAGGACCGCTTCGATCGCGCGGGCGAAGCTCGGCAGGTCGCGAGGATCGTCGACCAGCACTCCGGTCTCGCCGTCGACGACCTGGTCCTGGATGCCGCCGACGCGGCTCGCGACCAGCGGCTGCGCCTTCCACATCGCCTCGGCCACGGTGAGGCCGAATCCCTCCGCGAGGCTCTTCTGGACGATCAGGTCGGCCCGCCGCTGCAGCGCGTTGACCATCGTCGCGTTCTCGCGCAGGTCCTCCATCGGCAGGCTGACCAGGCGCGCGCGACTGCGGCGCTCCGCGTCCATCCCCTGCCAGTGCTCGGCTACTTCTTCGTAGACGGCGACGCCCTCGGGGTCGTCGCTGATGCCCGCCGAGTCAGGACCGACGAGGAGGAGGTGGAGGGAGGGGTCGTCGAGGTGGCGCTCGAATATCTCCAGCAGGCCCCGCGGATCCTTGAGCCGGTCCCAGCGCGAGACCTGGGCGACGACGGTGGCGTCCTCCGGCAGCGGCTCCTCCTGCAGCATCGTCGCCTTGTCCTCGACCGCCGCCAGGACCTCGCGCAGCCGCCCTTCGTCCAGGTTCTCGTTCTTCGGCGAGAAGGGGTCGATCACGGGCGGCATGAACCATGCCTTCTCGGGGTCGAGCCCCTCCCAGAGGTACGCGCGCCGGGAGAAGACGTAGGCGTCGGCGTCTTCGACGTAGGGGCGGAGGAAGTCCCAGGCTTCGCGGGCGAAGTCGTTGGGCTCGTCGACGCCGATGTGGCAGCGCCAGACGACAGCCGGCCCCGCCCTCCGCATCCCCGGCACCAGGCCGGCGGTCTGGGGATCGTGCAGGTAGATCACGTCGCTGGGCTCGACCAGGCGGCTCAGCTCCTCCGCGCACCAGGCCAGTGCCCGCTCGTAGGAGGCTCGGGCGCGGTCGTCGAGGGCACCGCCGTCGCCCTCGTGACCGTGCAGGCGGTTGTGGATGCGCTTGGTCACGGCAAAGAAGCCGTCGGTCTCGGGGAGCACCACCCAGCGCGTGTCCACCCCGGCGCCCCGCGCGTAGGGCAGCAGCGCGCGCAGCATCTCGGCGACGCCACCTCCCTGCGCGGTCGAGTTGACGTGCCAGATCCGGCGCTCCCCGAAGGTCACGCGCGCGCCCGCGGCGGCCGCTTCGATCTGCGCGTAGCGGTCGCCGACCAGCGGCCGGAACCGCTCCAGCGGTGCCGGCTCGATCTCGACGCGCTTCAGTTCCGGCACGGCTCGCCCCCGAGCGCGGCCATGGTCGCGACGACCGACTCGGCCAGGGCGGAGAGGTCGTAGCCGCCCTCGAGCACGGCGCCGATCGGCGCCCCCCAATCCGTCGCGGCATCGCGGGTCAGCGAGGCCATCCGGGCGAAGGACGAAGCCCCCAGTCGACATTCGGCCAGCGGGTCGTCGCGGTGGGCGTCGAAGCCGGCCGAGATCAGCACCAGCTGCGGTTCGAACTCGGCCGCCACGGGCAGGACCTCGTCTTCGAGCAGCGAGAGCCAGACGCCCTCTTCGCTGCCGGGGGACACCGGCAGGTTGATCGTGCAGCCCTCGCCAGGGCCGGAGCCGATGTCGTCGCGGGCGCCGGTGCCGGGGAAGATCCCGCCCTGGTGGATGCTCGCGAAGAGGACGTCGCCGCGGCGGCGGAAGATCTCGGCGGTGCCGTTGCCGTGGTGAACGTCCCAGTCGAGGACGAAGACCCGTTCGAGGTCGAGCTCGGCGATCGCCAGCGCCGCGGCGACGGCGACGTTGTCGAAGAGGCAGAAGCCCATCGCCCGCTCGGGCTCGGCATGGTGGCCGGGCGGGCGCACCGCGCAGAAGCCGAGCTCAGCGTCGCCGTGCAGGAGCTGGCGGACCATCTCGCAGGCGCCGCCCGCGGCGCGCAGGGCGGCCTCGTGGGAGGCTTCGCCGGCGTAGGTGTCGACGTCGATCGGACCGCCGCCCGAGCGGCAGTGCTCGCGGATCGCCTCGACGTGCTCGCGCGGGTGGACGAGCGCCAGCTCCTCCTCGCTCGCGCGCGGCGCTTCGCGCCGCTCCCAGCCGAGCCAGTCGCGTTCGTCCAGCGCCGCTTCGATCGCCCGCAGCCGCTCCGGCCGCTCCGGGTGCCCCGGCAACCCCTGCCGCGGATCGTGCTCCAGACAGGCGGGATGGCTGAAGTAGAGCATCGGCGCCCTACCGGTCGAGCAGCCCGTTTGCCAGCGCGTAGCGGGTCAGCTCCGGGCGGCTCGAAAGCCCCAGCTTCTGCTGGATGTGGGCGCGGTGGGTCTCGACGGTGCGGACGCTGAGGGAGAGCTGTTCGCCGATCTCGCGGTTGGTGTAACCGAGGGCCATCAGCTTCAGGACGCCGGTCTCGCGGGGTGAGAGAGCCGGTTTCTCGTCGCCGTCCTCGTTCTTGAGGCCCGCGGCGACGGCGGGCGCGAGGTGGCGCTCGCCCACGGTGGCGGCGCGGACGGCCTCGATCAGCTCCAGGTGCGCCGAGTCCTTGAACAGGTAGCCGCTCGCCCCCGCGTCGAGGGCGCGCCTCGCCAGGGTGAGGTCGCGCTCCATCGTCAGCAGCACGATCGCCGTCTCCGGCGAGTCCTCGCGCAGCTCGGACATCGCGTCGACCGCCAGCCCGTCGGGCAGATTGACGTCGAGCACGAGCACCCGCGGCTGCTTTTTGGCGACGACCGTCCGGGCGTCGGCGATCGAACCCGCCTCGCCCACGACTTCCAGGTCGTCCTGCCCCTCGAGGAGCGCCTTCAGCGCCCCCCGCACCACGGCGTGGTCGTCGACCAGCACGACCGTGGTCTTCGCCTCCGCGCTCACGCAGCGAGCGTAACGAGTTGCGGGGCGCCCGCACCTGCAAATGTGGCGATCCCGGATGTTGCGCCCCTGCCGTCCGGTGACGATAGGGGCGAGCTGCAGAGCTCGTTGCGGCGCCGACTCCAGTCCGCTCTCCGGCCGAGAGGGCGCGGTCGTCGCAATGAAGGGAGAGCTGCCGATGGCTGGCTTTCTCCACTCCCGCCAAAGCTCCCGCGCCGCCCCCTGCAGGCGCGGGAGCAGCGGGCCTCTTCCCAGCGGCCGAAAGCCGCACTTTCGATTGCGGGTGTCGCGGTGCCGGAAGGCCTGCCAGACTGCCCGATCAGCCGATGGAGAGTGGGGAGGAGCAGATAACGGTCGTCCTCGCCGACGACCACAACGTCATCCGCGCCGGCCTGCGGGCGATGCTGGAGGCGGAAGAGGACCTGCGGGTGATCGGCGAGGCGTCGGATGCGCCGGGAGCACAAAAGCTGACCCGGGACCGCCGCCCCGACGTACTCGTCCTCGACCTGCAGATGCCGGGGGCGGAGCCGGCGAGCGACGTGTCGAGGCTGCGCGAGGAGGCCATCGATACCGCGATCGTCGTCCTGACGATGCAGGCCGACCCGCGCCGGGCGCGGGAGCTGCTGCGCGCCGGCGCTGCCGGCTACGTGCTGAAGCAGGCGGCCGAGCGGCAGCTGACGGCGGCGATCCGCGCCGCCGCCGCGGGCGGCTCCTACATCGACCCCGAGCTGGGAGGCGAGGTGGCCCGGCTCGGCGCCGACCCGCTGGAGTCGCTCGGCGACCGCGACCGCGAGCTGCTGCGCCTCCTCGCCCTCGGCCACACCAACCGCGAGATCGGCGAACGGCTCTTCCTCAGCGTCCGCGCGGTCGAGGTCAACCGGGCGAAGTTGCTGGAGAAGCTGGGCCTGGAGACGCGGCCGGACCTGGTCCGTTTCGCGATCGCCAACGCCATCATCGACGCCGGCGGCGATAACGACTGAGTAGCGCTGTGGTGGGGAGGGGTCGGGTATCCCCTTCTCTCGACTTCTTTCGCTGGAGCCGCAGCTGTCTGCCGCGGAGGTGGGCGCCGAAAAAGTACAAGCCGCGGGGAGGGTGACCGGACCCCCTGCCCGCTAGCTGTTCTGCAGCGGCACCCGCGCTGAGATCTCGGTGCCCTCACCGGGCTTGGAGCTGACGTCGATCTCGCCGCCCAGTAGCTCGATCCGCTCGCGCATGCCGGTTAGGCCGCGGCCGGCGGTGGGGGAGGTTGGGTCGAAGCCGTCGCCGTCGTCGCGGATCGAGATTCGGATCTCTCGGTCGTCCTCCTGAACGTCCAGGGTCAGGTGCGAGGCGTTGGCGTGCTTGACGGCGTTGGTCAGCGCCTCCTGTACGAGGCGGTAGACGAGCCGCTCTTCGTCCCGTCCCGGTTCGGCGCCGATCGCGATCGCCGCTTCGACCTCGACGCCGCCGCGAGAGGAGCCCTCGTCGGCCAGCGCCTGCAGGGCACCCGCCAACCCCAGCCGCTCCAGCGCCGCCGGCCGCAGGTCGTTGATCAGCCGGTTCAGCTCGTTGATCTGGCCCTCCAGATGGGTCATCGCCTCCTCCGCCGCGCTCTCGATCCGCGCCCCGCGCCGCCCGCCCGTGCTCTGCAGCGCCGTCGCCAGGCGGATCCGGATCGCCGCCAGGTGCTGCAGGGTGTCGTCGTGCAGCTCGCGCGCCCAGCGCTCGCGCTCCCGCTCGGCCGACTCGACCTGCTGGCGCAGGCGGTCGGACTCGACCGTCTGCGCGGTCGCCACCGCGGTCGCGGCGCTCGCCGCGAACGACTGCAGCAGCCGCAGGTCCTCCTGGTCGAACTCGACGCCGCCCACTTCGCGGTCCAGCGCCACCAGGGTGCCGACGGCGCGGCCGCGGAAGAGCAGCGGCACGACCAGCGCCGCCTCGGCCTCGAGCTGCTCGCGCAGGCGCGCTTTCGAGGGCGGCGAGCCGCGCTCCAGCCGCTGCGATACCTGGTCTTCCATCGCGGCGCCGAAGACCGAGTCGTCGATCGGCACTTTGATCTCCCGCAGGTCCCCCTCGATGGCGCCGGCGTGGGCGGCGACGAAGAGGTGGTCCCCGCGGCGCAGCAGGACCAGCAGCCCGCGCGCGTCGACCAGCGCCCGCCCCCGCTTGACGATCAGGTCGAGGATGCGCTCGACGTCGGTCTCGCCGCCGACCGTGCGGGCGATGTCGACCGAGGTTTCGGCCCGCCGCAGCGCCTGCTCGGTCTCGGCCTCGCGTTCGCTGAGGCTGGTGTAGAGGCGGGCGTTCTCGATCGCGATCCCGGCCCAGCTGGCCAGCGTCAGCGCCGCTTCCTCGTCGATCTCGTCGAACTCCTCGGCCCCCTGCTTCTCGGTCATGTAGAGGTTGCCGAAGGTCTCGCCGCGGACCGCGATCGGCACCCCGAGGAAGGAGTTCATCGGCGGGTGGCCAGGCGGGAAGCCGTAGGCGTGCGGGTGGGCGTTGACGTTGCGCAGCCGCAGCGGCGCCGGCTCGCGGATCAGCTCGCCGAGGACGCCGCGCCCGCGCGGCAGGTTGCCGATCTCCCGCTGGGCCGGCTGGTCGATGCCGACGTTGATGAAGCGTTCGAGCTCGCGTCGTTCGCGATCCAGCACTCCGAGCGCGGCGTACCGGGCCCCGGTCAACTCTCGCGCCGCCTCGACGACCGATTTCAGCACCGCCTCCAGGTCCAGCTCGGAGAGCAGGTTGCTGCCGACGTCGATCAACCGTCGAAAGCGGTCATCGTCGACAGGTTCGGTGGGCGGACCCGAACTCTCCATGATGTTCGAATACTCCCACCATTCGCAGATTTTGGGAGGGGGGAAGCCGCCAAGGTCGAAAGCGAGCGCATGGAACGCAGGCTCAGCGTCGGCGACGCCCTAGGCGAGGTATTCGACATCTACCGCGATCGGGCGGGGGTGCTGCTGCCGGTCGCCTTCTGGTTGTTCCTGGTCGTCGCCATCGTCAACGGCCTGACCGAAGGCAGCTTCTCCCTCTTCTGGGTGGGTCTGGTGGTCGGGCTCGCCGTCGGCACCCTCTACCAGGGGATGGTCGTGGAACTCGTCCGCGACGTGCGAGACGGCCGCCGCGACTCGTCCGTCGGCGACCTGATGCGCTCGGTCCTGCCGGTGCTCGGGCCGCTTGTCGGCGCCGGCATCCTCGCCGGGCTCGGCATCGGCGTCGGATTCATCCTGCTGATCGTCCCCGGCCTGATCCTGCTGACGATGTGGGCCGTGGTCGCCCCTGCGATCGTGGTCGAGCGGCGCGGCGTCTTCGACGCCTTCGGCCGCTCGAGGCAGCTGGTCAAGGGCCAGGGATGGCCGGTCTTCGGGTCCGTCGTCGTCGCATACCTGATCGGCTTCCTTGGCGCCGTCACCTTCATCCTGGTCGCCAACAGCATCGCCGACGGCCCGATCGTCCGAATCGTCTTCAGCGCCCTCGCCTCGACGATCACGGCGCCGATTGAGGCCCTCGTCGCCTCCGTCCTCTACTTCCGCCTGCTGGGACTGCAGCGATCCCCTGAGGAGGGCGTTGGCACCCCCTCTGAAAACACTCCCAGCGCGTAGCGCGTTTTCAGAGG
>JBIOWB010000023.1:0-2304 GCA_044868125.1 Solirubrobacterales bacterium | reverse complement strand
GGACCGGGTGGTGCCGTATGTGTTCGCCCATCCGGGCTTGATCGCGGGCCTCGAGCCGATGGTGCCGGCCGCGGCAAGCGCCCGGGCGGGGATGTTCGCCTACGACACGATGACCCTGATCGGGCCGGGAACCTTCGAGGCGGCGCGCGCCGCTGTCGATACCGCGCTGACGGCCGCCGACCTGGTGCTCGGCGGCGAGCCGATCGCCTACGCCTGCTGCCGGCCACCGGGACACCACGTCACCGGGACCGCGTTCGGCGGCTCCTGCTACCTCAACAACGCCGCCGCCACCGCCGCCTGGCTACGGGAGTCGCGGGGCGACCGGGTTGCGGTGATCGACATCGACGCTCACCACGGCAACGGCACCCAGTCGATCTTCTACGCCGACCCCGAGGTCCTGACCGGCTCGGTCCACGTCGACCCCGCCGCCGGCTGGTTCCCCCACTTCCTCGGTCGCGCCTCCGAGACGGGCGAGGGCCCCGGCGACGGCGCCAACGCCAACCTCCCGCTCGCGCCGGGCTCCGGCGACGGCCCCTGGGTGGAGGCGGTCAGCGGGCTGGCGAGCTGGGCGCGGGAGGGCGGCGCCAACGCGCTGGTCGTCGCGCTCGGGGTCGACGCCGCCGGCGGCGACCCGGAGAGCCCGTTGGCCGTCACCGCCGAGGGGTTTGCCGACGCCGGCCGGATTCTCGGCGGGCTGGGCCTGCCGACCGTCGTCGTCCAGGAGGGCGGCTACGACCTCGACGCGATCGGCCCCTTGGTCCTGGCCGCGCTAGGAGGCATCGAGGACGGACTTGCCACCTAGCTGGCGCTTTCCAGTCGCTCGACTTTCGCGATCTCACACCCCGGCTGCCTCAGCGACCAAGCCAAGCCCACCGATTTCTTGCCGGGAGCGCCCGGATGGGTATCCGTGAAGAAATTCGGCCCTGATCAGCTCGCGGCGCAGAGCGACGAGCATGTCAGCGAACGAGGGCACCCGCTTTTGGCGGTACCAGGGAGCGGCGAGGCGGCGGCTTTCGACGTCGGCGGCTGGGTCACCGTTGAGCGCGTACCAAACGATCACGATCGCCCGGCAGAGGAAGCCGAAGGGAACGGTGCGCTCGACCGCCCGTTCGACTCGGTTGCGCGCCTCGCCGACCCCGAGCCCGCCCTTGGCCTCGGCGAAGGCGACCTCGATCGCCCAGCGATCGCGGTAGCGACCGAGGATCTCGGCGGCGCCCGCCTCGGTGTCGGTCGAGAGCACCGCGAGCACCGGGAGCTCCGTGCGCCCGGGCTCGCGCGCGATCACCACCCGCACCCGGCGCTCGCCCAGGACCCGATACCAAAGGCAGTCGAAGACGAGCACCTCGAGCGAGCGCTCGCCGACCTCAACGCGCCGCCAGCGCGAGTCAGGGGATCCGGCGAGCTCGCGCACCGAGCCGAGCCGCTCGCCGCGCTTTCGGGGGCGGCCGCGGCGAGGGCCCCGCTGCTTTGGCGGCGGCGCCCAGAAGGCGGCGTTGGAGCGCAGCCGCACGCAGGCGCCGACGTTCTCGGGCAGCAGGGCGAGCTTGTTGTTCGCGTAGTAGCTGTCGGCGGCGAGCTCGATTCGGCGCTCCGAGAAGCGCTTTGCCATCAGGCCGACGAGCTGGTGGGCGAGATCGACCCGGGTCAGCTGCTCTTCGCCCTCGGCTGCGGGCCGCCAGAGGCGGAAGATGAGCGGCAGGCAGATCGTGCGCTCGGTCCCCGCCAAGCGCAAGAGGACCCCGAGGCAGACGAAGGAGTTGCCGAACCCGAGCCGGCTTCGCCCCTGCGTCGGGGTCGCGGAGTCGAAGTGCCAGGCGGCGGCGTGGACCCTGGGACCGCAGCGCCTAAACAGGGTGTCGTCGACGGCGATCGGGATCGGTGCCTCGGCGTCGATGAAGCGCTCGACGCAGAAGGCGGCGAGCCTCAGCCCGAGCTCGTCGGCCGACCAGCGCCGGCGGGCGAAGAACTCGTGGGCGCGGGAGTGGTGATAGACGCCGCCGAGCCGGGCCGCCTGCCAGACCCCGGTGATCGTGCGCTCGCCGATCCGGCCGATGAAGCCGTGCACGAGCCACGAGAAGACATCGAAGCTGGGCGCCGTGAACACGGGACGCAGCAGGGACAGGAGCCTGGCGAGAGAATCAGGCAGCACAGGGGGCATTGGCGGTCACCTCCGGTCGGCGTTGAGCACCGACTGGATTCGGGAGGCCGCCGATCGCCCCTGCCTGCAGCCCGCTCAGGCGCTCTGGTCCGTCGCTCTCATTGCCCGTTCTCCTGCTCGGGTCGGCTCAGATGCCGAAAGTCGAG
>JBIOWB010000022.1:0-6581 GCA_044868125.1 Solirubrobacterales bacterium | reverse complement strand
TGATCGGCTACGTCCACACCGGGATCGAAAAGTCCTGCGAGGACAAGAGCTACTGGAAGGTCATCCCCTTCGTCGAGCGGATGGACTACGTCTCCTACTTCTTCCAGATGGAGGCCTTCTGCGGCGCCGTCGAGCGGCTGATCGACCTCGAGATCCCGCCCCGCGCCAAGTACCTGCGGACGCTCTTCCTCGAGCTCAACCGCATCCACTCGCACCTGGTCTGGCTCGGCACCACCGCGCTCGACCTCGGCGCGATCTCGATGCTCTGGTACTGCTTCCGCGAGCGCGACAAGATCCTCGACCTCTTCGAGATGGCGACCGGGCAGCGGATGCACACGCGCTACTTCCAGGTCGGCGGCGTGATCGAGGACATCCCGCTCGGCTTCGAGCGCAAGTGCCGCGCCTTCGCAGAGGAAATGCCGATCCGGGTCGGCCAGTACCAGGACCTCCTCGACCGCAACGAGGTCTTCCTCTCGCGCACCAAAGGGACCGGGATCGTCTCCCGCGGGCGGCTGCTGGAGCTGGGCGTGACCGGGCCCCTGCTGCGCGCCGCCGGCGACCCCTGGGACCTGCGCAAGGCCTTCGACTACCTCGCCTACCCCGAGGTCGAGTTCAAGATCCCGGTCGGGACGGTCGGCGACAACTACGACCGCTACCGGGTGCGGGTGGCGGAGATGGTCGAGAGCGCCCGAATCGTCGAGCAGTGCCTCGACGCCCTCCCGGAGGGCCCCTTCATCGCCGACGACCGCAAGTACGTGCTGCCGCCGCGCTCGGAGCTCTCGACCTCGATGGAGTCGCTGATCCACCACTTCAAGCTGGTCACCGAGGGCTACCGGGTCGCGCCCGGCGAGGTCTACTACTCGATCGAGGGACCCCGCGGGGAGCTCGGCTGCTTCGTCCTCGCCGACGGCTCGGCGAAGCCGGCCCGGGTCCACTTCCGCGACCCCTCCTTCGTCAACCTGCAGGCCTTCCGCGAGATGGCGCTCGGCGGCTACGTGGCCGACATGATCGCCTCGCTGGGGATGCTCGACCCGATCCTGGGGGGGGTTGACCGGTGAGGGACCATGCGCTTGGCCCGCGGGTCCTGTCGCCGCAGGGGACCCACCATCCCCCCTACGACGCCACCCACGGGAGGAGGCGCAATGGCTGACCTTCCAGTCGATCCAGCGGTCCGAGAGGGTCGGGTTCCCGGCCGCTCGTCGGAGGAGATACCCGAGCTTCAGGAGGTCGGGTGTCCCGAGGAACTGCGGGAGCGGATCGAGACGCTGATGGGCCGCTACCCCGACCGGCGCTCGGCCTCGATCCCGGCGCTGTGGGCGGTGCAGGAGCGCTACGGCTGGTGCACGCCGGAGGGGATCCGCCAGGCCGCGGCGGTGATGCGGGTGACGCCCGCCTACCTGGAGTCGGTGGCGAGCTTCTACGACCTCCTGCACACCGAACCGGTCGGCTCGCACCGGATCGAGGTCTGCACCAACATCAGCTGCTGGATGCGCGGCGGCGACCGCCTGCTCGAAGCCTTCGAGGCCGCCGCCGAGGGCGACGAGGACTTCTTCGTCACCGGCTTCGAGTGCCTCGGCGCCTGCGACATCGCCCCGATGGCCTCGATCGACCAGCGCTACTACGGCCCGCTCGAAGCGGCCGAGGCCGGGGTGGCGATCGAGCAGATCCGCGCCGGCACCGAGGTCCTCCCGGAGAAGTCCCTGGCCAAGCGCCCCCTCGCCGGCGACACCGAGCCGCCGACGGGACGAAAAGAGGCCGATATAGATCGAAATCGTCCCGTCGGCGGAGACGACGGCGGGGAAGGTGGCGAGCGTGGCTGATCCGCGGGAGACGCGGGTGCTTCTCGCCCACGCCGAGGACCCGGCGCTGCGCACGCTCGACGGCTACAGGCGCCTGGTCGACGGCTACTCGACCCTCGAGCGCTCCTACAAGGACATGGAGCAGGACGAGGTCCTGCAGGAGCTCGAAGACTCGGGCCTGCGCGGTCGCGGCGGCGCCGGCTTCTCGATGGGCAAAAAGGCCTCCTTCCTCCCCCGCGGCGACATGGCCAAGTACCTCTGCTGCAACGCCGACGAGTCCGAGCCGGGCGCCTTCAAGGACCGCGAGCTGATGCAGCGCAACCCCCACCAGCTGATCGAGGGAATCGCGATCGCCGCGCTCGCCGCCGACGCCGGCCACGCCTTCATCTTCATCCGCGGCGAGTACGCGGAGCAGGCCGACATCCTCGACCGGGCGGTCGCCGAAGCCTACGAGGCGGGCTACCTGGGCGAGAACATCCTCGGCTGCCACCGCGACCTCGAGCTGGTCGTCCACCGCGGCGCCGGCGCCTACATCTGCGGCGAGGAGACCGCCCTGCTCGACGCGCTCGAGGGCAAGCGCGGCAATCCGCGCCTGAAGCCGCCGTTCCCGGCGGTGCAGGGCCTCTACGGCGGGCCGACCCTGATCAACAACGTCGAGACGCTCTCCAACGTCCCCCACATCGTCCGCCACGGTGCCGGGTGGTTCAAAGGCTTCGGCACCGAGCAGTCGCCCGGGACCAAGGTCGTCTCGGTCTCCGGCTGTGTCCGCCGCCCCGGCAACTACGAGATCGAGCTGGGCATCCCGACCCGCGAGCTGATCTGCGACCTTGCCGGCGGCCCCGAGCCCGGCCACGAGATCAAAGCCTTCTTCCCCGGCGGCTCCTCCTCGCCGGTCCTCACCGCCGAGGAGGGGCTCGACCTCCCCTACAGCTTCGAGGCGATGGCCGAAGCGGGCTCGATGCTCGGCTCCGGCTCGATCGTCGTCGCCGACGACCGCGTCTCGATCCCGCACCTGGCGCTGCGGACGGCGCGCTTCTACCACCATGAGTCCTGCGGCAAGTGCGTCCCCTGCCGCGAGGGCACCAACTGGACCGTGAAGATGCTGGAGCGGATGGTCCGCGGCGAAGCCACTCCCATGGACCTCGACGTCGTCAGCTCGGTCCAGCAGAACATCATCGGCCACTGCCTCTGCGTCCTCGGCGACTCGATGGCGATGCCGGTCGGGGCGATGGTCCGCAAGTTCCGAGGGGAGTTCGAAGAAGCGATGGAGGACCCGGACCTGGTGCTCGACCCGCACGCCGTCGTCCAGGCGCCGCCGCAGACCCTGGGGGCGTCGACGTGAGCCCCGCCCGCCGCGAGGTGACGATCACCGTCGACGGGCGGGAGATCGCGGCGATCGAGGGCGAGATGCTCCACGACGCCGCCCGCAAGGGCGACGTCGAGATCCCGGTCTTCTGTTACGAACCGAAACTCGGCGACCCGGTCGGTGCCTGCCGCATGTGCCTGGTCGAGATCGAGGGGATCCCGAAGCTGCAGACCTCCTGCTCGACCCCGGTGCGCGAGGGGATGGTCGTCCACACCCGCACCGAGCAGGTCAAGCACGCCCAGAGCGCGGTCGTCGAGTTCCTCCTCGTCAACCACCCGCTCGACTGCCCGGTCTGCGACAAAGGCGGCGAATGCCCCCTGCAGGACATCTCCTACGGCTGGGGGCCTGGGAAGAGCCGGGTGATCGACGAAAAGCGCCACTTCGAGAAGCCGATCGAGCTCTCGCCGCTGGTCGCGATCGACCGCGAGCGCTGCATCCTCTGCTACCGCTGCGTGCGCTTCAGCCAGGAGGTCTCCGAGGACGCTCAGCTGCAGCTGCTGGAGCGCGGCGACCGCACCTACGTCGGCACCTTCGACGACCGCCCCTACGTGGCGCCGTTCCACGGCAACATCACCGACATCTGCCCGGTCGGGGCGCTGACCAGCTACACCTACCGCTTCCGCGCCCGGCCCTGGGACATCGAGCACGCCGGCTCGGTCTGCACCCTCTGCCCGAGCCAGTGCAACGTCAGCTTCACCGTCCGCGACGAGAAGGTGAAACGGGTGATCACCCGCGACAACGCCGAGGTCGACGACGGCTGGCTCTGCGACCGCGGCCGCTACGGGTTCGAGATGTTCGACGCGCCGGAGCGGATCCGCGGGCCGCGGCTGAAAGGCGGCGGCGAAGTGGGCTGGGACGAGGCGCTGAAGGCGGCGGCCGCGGGGCTGCTGCGAGTCGGCGGCAAGGTCGCGGCGATCGTCGGCGACGCCTCCAACGAGGAGGGTTACCTGCTGCAGGGGCTGCTGCGCGACGCGCTCGGCTCGCCGCATATCGACTCGCGCCCCTCGCGCGGTCCCAAGGCCGACGTCCTGCGGCGGCTGGCCGAGCCGGGCATCTCGGCCAAGGTCCGCGACATCGACGAGGCCGACGCGATCCTGGTGCTGGGCACCGACCCCCTGCACAGCTCGCCGATCCTCGACCTGCGGGTGCGCAAGGCGATCCGCCGCAACGGCGCCAAGCTCGTCGTCGCGACCGAGCGCCCGACCGCGCTCGACGGCGGCGCGCAGGCGGTCTTCCGCTACGCGCCCCACGGCGCCACCGCCTTCCTGATGGGCCTGGCCGGCGCCCTGCGCAGCGGCGACGGTGAAGCCCCTGAGAGCGAGGTCGCCAGCGTGCTGCGCGACGCAGAGCGCATCGTCGTCCTCTGGGGCGAGCGGATCGGCCGCGAGGACAACGCCACCGTCAAGGCGCTCCTCGACGTCGCCGCCACCCTCGACCTCGCGGGCAAGGACAGCTCCGGCCTGCTCGAAATCCCCGACACCACCAACGCCCGCGGCCTCCGCGAGGCCGGCTGCCTCCCCGACGCCGGGCCGGGCCTCTCCGAGACCACTGCCGGCATGGCAACCGAGGAAATCCGCAGCGCCCTGATCTCCGGCGAGCTCACCGGCCTGATCCTCTTCGGCGCCGACCCCCTCCGCGACTTCCCCGACACCCCCGCTTGGGAGGAGGCCCTGACCGCCGCCAACTTCGTCGTCTCCTTCTCGATGCACGAGAACCCCACGACGGCCAAGGCAGATGTGGTCCTGCCCCTCGAGACCCATGCGGAGAAAGACGGCACCGTCACCCACCCAGACGGCCGCCTCCAGCGAGTACGGCCCTCAGCTGGACGCCCGGGAGACATCCGCCCCAACGTCCTGGTCCTCTCCCAGCTGGCCGAAAACCTAGGCCTGGTAACCGGCATCGACTCCCAGCCAACTGCTTTTGCCGCGCTGACGAAAGCTGTCTCCTTCTACGCCGGCATCGAAGACTCCGACGTCGGCGGCCGCGGTATTCGCTGGCAGGACACCCCAGCTGCCAAAAACGCACCCGAGCCCGGCAGGGACCCCGCCCCTGGGTCGCCGGACACTGAGCCGGAGGCCCAACCCCCTACCTCGGACGGCCAAGCGGATCCACGCCGAGCGGCGTCCGCCGACCCAGGGGCGGGGTCCCCCCACGGCCCGGACGCCCTAGCCCTGGGCACCTACCGTGATCTGTGGGCCGGCCCCATCACCGAGCTGAACCCGCCCCTGAAGTTCCTCACCCCCCAGCAGCGGGTAGAGGTCTCCGCGGCAGACGCCGAGCGCCTGGGCCTGAAGACCGGAGAACAGGTTCGCGTGAGCCAAAACGGGTCGGCAGTGGAGGCCCAGGTGCAAGTCAAGGAACGAGTGCCGGACGGGGTCGCCTTCTTGGCCGAGGGCGTCCTCGACGGCAACGCCAACGCGCTGCTCAACGGCGGCCCCGTCAGGGTGACGATCGAGAAGCTGAGCGAGGTCCGCGCCTGATGCTGCCGCTCGCCGACACGACCTTCGTCGAAGCGACCTGGATCATGATCGTCAAGAGCGTCGTCATCTTCGTGGTGATCTTCGGCATCCTGCCGGTGCTGACGGTGGTCGAGCGCAAGCTGATCGGCCGCTTCCAGCACCGCTACGGCCCCAACCGGGTCGGCCCCTACGGCCTCCTGCAGCCGCTCGCCGACGTCGGCAAGCTGATCTCCAAGGAGTCGTTCCGCCCGGCGAACGCGATCCCGACCCTGTTCGTCCTCGGGCCGCTGCTGCCGGTCCTGGCGGGCGTGCTCTCGCTGGCGATCATCCCCTGGGGCGACGTCCAGGGCGGCGTCGGCTTCTACGGCATCGACGTCCCGATCGGCATCCTCTACTTCTTCGCCGTCGGCTCGATCGCCTTCTACGGCCTCCTCCTCGGTGGCTGGTCCTCCGGCTCCAAATACAGCCTGCTGGGGGCGATGCGCTCGGCCGCGCAGCTGATCTCCTACGAGGTCTCGATGGGGCTGGCGCTGCTCGGCGTGATCATGATGAGCGGCTCGCTCTCGCTGGTCTCGATCGTCCACTCCCAGGGCGGCCTCTGGTTCGTCTTCCCCCAGTTCGTCGGCTTCCTGATCTTCATGCTCGCCGGCTTCGCCGAGACCAACCGCACCCCGTTCGACATGCCCGAGGCCGACGCCGAGCTGGTCCAGGGCTTCATGACCGAGTACGGGGGGATGCGCTTCGGCTCCTTCCTCCTGGTCGAATACATGGAGATCCTCGTCGTCTCCGGGATCGCCGCGGCGATGTTCCTCGGCGGCTGGATGGGCCCGGGCCCGAGCTTCCTCGACCCGATCTGGATGCTGGCGAAGATGCTCGGCCTCGTCCTCATCTTCATCTGGGTGCGGGCGACGCTGCCGCGTCTTCGCTATGACCAGCTGATGAGCCTGGGATGGAAGG
>JBIOWB010000021.1:0-6392 GCA_044868125.1 Solirubrobacterales bacterium | reverse complement strand
GCGGCGGCAAGCGCTACTGCATCAACGGCTGCGCCCTGACGCTGGAGACGAGATAGACGGCGGCGGGACGAAACCGGTCCTATATAGACCGAAATCGTCCCGTCGGCAAAATCAGAGCGCGCCGCCGCCGGCGCCGAGGTAGCTGAACCGCACCGCCAGGGCGACCGCCTCGGTGCGGGTGTCGACCTCGAGCTTGGCGATCGCGTTGCGCACGTGGGTGTGCACGGTCGCGGGGCTCAGCTGCAGCCGCTCGGCGATTTCTTTCACCCTCAGCCCCTCGGCCAGCAGCTCGAGGATCTGGCGCTCGCGGGGCGAGAGGTCGAGCAGCTTCTCGACCTCGGAGGGCTTGCCGCCGGCGAAGTCGCCGCCGAGGAAGGTGCCGCCGCCGGTCACCGCCTTCACCGCCTTGGCGATGTCCTCGGCCGGCGCCGACTTCAGCACGTAGCCGGAAGCGCCCGCGCGCAGAGCCAGCGCCAGCAGGTCCGGCTGGGCGTGCGCGGTGAAGATGATCACTTTGGTGCGCGGGCGGGCTTTGAGAACCTCCTTGGTCGCCTCGATCCCGTCGCGCTTGGGCATCTCGACGTCGATGATGAGGACGTCGGGTTCCAGCTCCTTGACGACGTTGACGACGTCGCGGCCGTTGCTCGCCTCGCCGACGATGTCGACGGTGTTCGAATTGAGCATGCGAGCTTTGATCGCGTCACGCACGATCTCGTGGTCATCGCAGAGGACAACCCGCCTCGCGTCCCGCACGACGTTATTCATGACAGCCGTCCCTCTGCGCTGCTCATCGAGCCGCGATTTTGTCAGGCGCTCCGTACCGATGCAAAGAAGTGGGTAGCGTGAAACTGCCGTCCCTCTCCTGTCGGTTCTCGATCAGGGCGATGATCGTGCGGCCGACGGCACAGGCGGTGCCGTTGAGAGTGTGCACCGTCTGGGGCGAAGCGCCCTCTTCGGGGCGATAGCGGGCACCGAGGCGACGCGCCTGGTAATCGGTCGTGTTCGAGCAGGAGGTGAGCTCGCGATAGCGGCCCTGGCTCGGGATCCACGCCTCGCAGTCGTACTTCTTCGCGGCGGGCGCGCCGAGGTCGCCGACGGCGACGTTCACCACCCGGTAGGGGATCTCCAGCTCGCCGAGGATCCGCTCCTCGATCGCCAGCAGGCGCTCGTGCTCGTCCTTGGAAGCGTCCGGCGCGACGAACGAGAACATCTCGACCTTGTCGAACTGATGGACGCGGAAGATGCCGCGGGTGTCGCGGCCGGCGGCGCCCGCCTCGCGGCGGAAGCAGGTCGAGAAGGCGCAGTAGCGGAGCGGCAGCTGGTCCGAGTCGAGGATCTCGTTGGCGTGGAGGCCGGCGAGGCCGACCTCGGACGTGCCCGTGAGGAAGAGCTCGTCCTTGGGGATCTCGTAGATCTGGTCGCGGTCGCCGGGGAGGAAGCCGGTGCCCTCCAGCGCCTCTTCGCGGACCAGGACCGGCGGGACCGCCGGCTCGTGGCCCTCGCCCCGGACCAGCTCGATCGCGAAGCGGACCAGCGCCAGCTCGAGCAGGACCAGGTCGCCCTTCAGGTAGGCGAAGCGCGAGCCGGAGAGCTCGGCGGCCTTCTCCATCTCGATCAGTCCCAGCTCGGTGCCGATCTCGAGGTGGTCGCGCGGCTCGAAGCCGAACTCGGGGCGCTCGCCGACCTCGCGGATCACGACCGCGTCCTCCTCGGTCATCCCTTCCGGCGCGTCGGGGTCGGGGACGTTGGGCAGGGTCAGGGCCAGCTCGTCGAGCTTGGCCTCGACCTGCTCGAGCTCCTCTTTGGCGGACTCGATCCGCTCCTTCAAGCCCTGCACGGTCGCCATCAGCTCCTCGGCGCCCTCCCCCGCCTGTTTCTTCTCGCCGATCTGCTTGGAGAGGGTCTTGCGCTCCGCCTGGGCGTTCTCGACCTCGGGCAGCAGCTCGCGCCGGCGCGCGTCCAGCGCCAGCAGCTCGTCCACCTGCTCGGCCGCCCCGCGCCGCGCCAGCGCGGCTTTGACCCGCTCGGGGTCAGAGCGGATCGCCTTCAGGTCGAGCATGGCCCTCGCTTAGGGTGATTCCTGGCCGGGTCGCGGCGAGGATTCGGCGTCTTCACCGGCGTACTTGGCGACGAATTTGGCGACCGCCTTCGCTTCGTCGCCGACGACGATGTTCTGAGGCATGATCGCCCCGGAGAAACCGCCGTTCTGGATCGCGAAGAGAGCGTCGTCATACGTCTCGGTCCGCTGGTTCAGGTTCGGCCCCTGCGTGCGCTCGCCGCGGTTGCCGCTGCCCTGCGTGCCGGCCGCGCTCAGCGTGTGGCAGCCCGAGCAGTGGGTGGCGAAGAGCTCGGCGCCGCCGTAGTTGGGGTCGTCCTTGGAGACGGCGACCCCTTCCGAGCCGAAGCCGCAGGCGGCCAGCCCGAGGGCGGCGGCGAGCATCGTTGCTATGACCAACGCAGGGCGCATGCGGCGGGCATCATATTGTCTAGCTCCCCCGCGATGCCGCCGCCCGATCCAGCCAGCTTCCGCGCCGCCATGGCGGGGCTGCCGACCGGGGTCACGATCGTCAGCGCCAACGGGCCTGACGGACCGGCCGGGGCGACCGCAAACGCCGTCTGCTCCCTCTCGATCGAGCCGATGATGATGCTGGCCTGCCTCGACCGCGGCTCCCGCACCCTGCTCGCCGTCCAGGCCGCCGATTCCTTCGGCATCAGCGTCCTCCACGCCGGCCAGGAGCCGATCGCCCGCGCCTTCGCCACCAAGGCCCCCGTCGCCGAGAAGTGGTCCGGCGTCGCCTGGAGCGAGCGCGACGGCATCCCCGCCGTCGACGACGCCCTGATCTGGATCGCCTGCGACCTCCGCGACGTCCTCGCCGCCGGCGACCACGTGATCGTCACCGGCGAAGTGCGGGCGCTGGAGGCCCGGGACGGCGACCCGCTGGTCTTCCACGGCGGCGAGTACCGGCCGCTGGATTAGGAAGCACTGACCGCCGAACGCGCTCCGTGAAACGAACGGTCAGTTCGACGCACTATCGATGTCGAGTTGCCCGCTCGAGCCTGCCGCCCAGTCGCAGCTGGCCGCACCGGCGAGGGGCGCGGCAGACTCCGGGCGCGTGGGTTCACCACGGCTCATCTTCGACCCCTTCCCGTGCGTTCGTCTCCGCGATCGCCATCTCCTCATCGGTGGGCGGGATCCGTTCATAGCCTTCGACGATTTCGCGATCGATCCGAGCCTTTTCCTCGCCATGGAGGTAAGCCTCAATCGCCCCACGGATCAATGCCGATCGCGAACGGGGTCAAAACCGGACAGCAGTTCAACTGGACTGACGCTCAGCTAATCCAGTGTGTAATTGAGCACCTCAGAGGTGCCCGAATTGCACTCTGAGAAGATGAATCAATGGTGGAGACGTTCCAAGAACCCGGTTGGTTCACGAAGAACGTCTTCAACCGAATCGTCGCCGGGGCGACGAAGCTGGGGCTGAGTGTCGCCGGGTCGCGGGTGCTGGAAGTGAAGGGGCGCAAGAGCGGCGAGTGGCGGCGGACGCCGGTCAACCTGCTCAAGTTCGAGGGGGCGCGCTACCTGGTTGCGCCGCGCGGGAACACGCAGTGGGTCCGCAACATGCGGGTCAGCGGCGGCGGGCGGCTCGTGCTCGGCCGCCGGGTCGAGGAGTTCACGGCGAAAGAGGTGCCAGAGGGCGAGCGGGTGCCATTGCTCCGCGCCTACCTCGAGAAGTGGAAGTGGGAGGTCGGCGCCTACTTCGACGGTGTCGGCCCCGACGCACCCGACGAGGAGCTGCGCCGAATCGCTCCCGACCATCCCGCTTTCCGGATCGACTGACGAGCCTGCGATTCACCCCCTGTGAGGGGGCAAATCGTCGGCTCGCGGATCAGAGCCCGCTCGTCCCGGCAGCCCGCAGCGCGAGGAAGAAGATGACGCCGCAGCTGACGGCCATGATGCCCATCTCGCGGCGGACGATGGCCAGGGCCAGGGATTCTTGGTCGGCTTGAGGGAGGTTCTCGTAGTCGGTTTCGCCGACCTCGCGTTGGGCGGCGTCGGCGCGGGCGCCCTCGGCGATGAAGGAGACGACGAGGGGGAGGATGCCGTAGAGGTAGTGGAGGCCCTCCTTCGGCTCGTGGTTGGTGACGACGAGGAGGCCGCCGAGGAAGGCCTGGGCGACCACCGAGACTTGGGCGGCACGGAGCAGGTACCAGAAGGGGGCCGAGGGCCGGTCGCGGTACCAGGCGACGCCGCCGACGATGCCCGCGGCCGCATTCAGCGCGATCAGGCAGATGCCGACGGCGATGTGGAGGCCGACCACTGTCTAATCCCGCCTAGGGGGGTCGGGATTCGGCTTGCTGATGCGGAAAATCACTATGTAGCAACATGTCACAAAGTCGGTATATAACAGGGGCTACGGCGGCCGAACGCGGGTATCTGACCCACACGAGCCGGCCGTCAGAGACAACTCCAACGTCCCCGTGCTGAAGAGCTACCTTCCGATCCTCGTCTTCGCCTTCCTCGGCCTCACGGTCGGCGGCGTCTTCGCGCTCGTCAACCACCTCGTCGGCCCGAAGAAGCCGACCAGGGAGACCGCGGCGAGCCGGCGCCAGGGCGAGCCGTACGAGTCGGGGATCCCGGTCGAGGCGACGAAGGGGCTGCGCTTCGGCGTCAGCTTCTACCTGATCGCGATGCTGTTCATCCTCTTCGACATCGAGGTCGTCTTCCTCTACCCGATCGGGGTGATCCTGAAGGGAGCTGACAGCCTCCTCGTCCTCGGCGAGCTGGTCACCTTCGTCGTCCTCCTGCTCGTCGCTTTCGTCTACGTCTGGCGGAAGGGGGCCCTGGATTGGAGGTAGAGCGCCGCACCCTGCGCGAGAAGCAGCTGAACGCCCGCGACCTGCTCCGCGGCGACCTCGAGGGCGAGGACCTCGAGCGCTACGTCGAAGAACGGGTCCTCACCACCACCTTCGAGAAGACGCTCAACGTGGCGCGGGCGAACTCGATCTTCCCGCTCACCTTCGGCCTCGCCTGCTGCGCGATCGAGGGGATACCGATGGCGGCCGTCACGTCGCGGTACGACATCGCCCGTTTCGGCGCCGAGGCGGGGCGCGCTTCTCCGCGCCAGGCCGACCTGATGGTCCTCTCGGGCCGGGTCGCGGTGAAGATGGCACCGATCATCCGCCGCCTCTACGACCAGATGCTGGAGCCGAAGTGGGTGATGGCGATGGGCGCCTGCTCCTCCTCGGGTGGGATGTTCGCCAACTACGCCGTCCTCCAGGGCGCCGACAAGTTCCTCCCGGTCGACATCTACGTCCCCGGCTGCCCGCCGCGGCCGGAGGCGGTCCTCTACGGCTTCGTCAAGCTGCAGCACCAGATCGTCGGCAACGCCGACCAGGGCTGGCGTCAGCGCTACGACGCCTACGGCACCGAGGAGTGGGCGCGCGGCGGCCCCCGCAGCGAACCGAGCCCCGAGGGCGCGCAGGCCTACGAAGAAGCGCGGGAGCTGGCGCTGCGCGAAACCGGGGAGACCTCCCTTGCCTGACGCTCCCGGACTCGAGCTGATCCGGGGAGAAATCGATCGCGACTGCCCCGGCGCCGTGCTCGCCACGTCCTTCGACCGCGCCCAGGCGGCGCTGATCGTCGACCCCGCACGCATCCTCGACGTGCTCACCTGGCTCAAGGAAGAGCCTGGACACCGTTACGACTTTCTGTCGAGCCTTCACGCGGCGGACTACCTGCCGAACCAACCGCGCTTCGGCGTCCATTACGAGCTCATCAATCGCGACCGCGTAGAGCGCATCCGCGTAAAAGCGATGCTGGAAGACGTCCCTCCCGCGGGTGGCGACGATCGGGAGGACTTTCCCGCTAGGGAAAGCCCCCGATCGGAGACAGGACCCGCGGGCCAACCACTTCCGTCAATCGACTCCTGTGTCGAGCTCTTCCCCACCGCCGACGCGCAGGAGCGTGAAGTCTTCGACTTCTTCGGGATCGTGTTCAGAGGTCACCCGAATTTGACGCGGATCTTGATGCCCGACGACTACGTCGGTTGGCCGCAGCGGAGGGACTTCCCGATCGGGGGGGAGCCGGTGACGTTCACTTACTCGGAGCGCAGCTATGACTGACGCGACCGTCTCCACCGACCCGCTCGGCCTCAACGAGGACCGCACCAAAGAGGTGATGACGGTCAACGTCGGGCCGCACCACCCGGCGACCCACGGCGTCCTGCGCCTCGTCGTCGACCTCGAAGGCGAGGTCGTGCGCGAGCTGCGGCCGGTGATCGGCTACGTCCACACCGGGATCGAAAAGTCCTGCGAGGACAAGAGCTACTGGAAGGTCATCCCCTTCGTCGAGCGGATGGACTACGTCTCCTACTTCTTCCAGATGGAGGCCT
>JBIOWB010000020.1:0-17681 GCA_044868125.1 Solirubrobacterales bacterium | reverse complement strand
CCCCCACCCCCGGTTTCCCGGCCCCTGGGTCAGCTGTGGGAGGGTCTTTTCTGCGCCTGCAGGATTGCCGCGGCCTCGCCCGAATCGGCGACGTAACCGCCCTCAGGCTCCAGCGGCAGGTCCTCCCCGTCCCAGCCGACGATTCCCTCGCTCAGCTTGACGGCGTCGTAGCCGGCCTCGTCGAGGGCGGCGGTCGCCATCGAGGAGCGGTTGCCGCCGCGGCAGTAGACGACCACCGGCCGGTCCCTGTCGATCTCATCGGTCCGCTGCGGCAGCTCCGGCAGCGGCACGTGCCTGGCGCCGGCGATGTGGCCCGCGTCCCACTCGTGGTCGGCGCGCACGTCGACCAGCTGCGCACCTTCGTCGAGCATCTTGCGTGCTTCGGTGCGTGAAATCTCTTTGGCCTCATCCGCCACGGGCGGGAACCCTAGCAGTGCCCCGTGTGGGATCGATCGATCACATTCTCTCTCCCACACACGCGTATGCGCGCGTGTGGGATCGATCGATCACATTTCGCAAGATTTCTGGCCACGGATGTGAGATGTGATCGATCGATCACATCATCTCTATCCTGCACCCATGGAACCGACCGCCCAACCTGCCGATCTCGGCGCCGCCATCCGAGAGCGACGGCGGCAGCTGGGGATCACCCAAGACGAGCTTGCGAGCTCGATCGGCGTCAGCCGCAGGGTCATCGGCCAGCTGGAGAACGGCAAGAAAACCGTCCACGTCGGCATCGTCCTGCGCGCCGCGCGCGCGGTCGGGCTGGACGTCGGGGTCGAGCCGCGTGGCTAGCGAGCTCCTCGAGGTCTTCCTGCACGATCGCCGCGCGGGCACGCTGCGGCGGAAGAGCAACGGCAACCTCCAGTTCCGCTACGAGCGAGGGTACGTCGAGGCGGGCGGTCAGCCGCTGTCCCTCAACCTGCCTTTGCGCGAGGAGGCGTTTCCGCACCGCGACTGCCTCGCATTCTTCGGCAACCTGCTGCCCGAGGAGGACGTCCGCGCGCAGCTGGCGCTGACCGCCGGGATCTCGGCTTCGAACGACTACCGGCTGCTCGAGCGGTTCGGTGGCGATGTCGCCGGTGCAGTCACGCTGCTGGCGCCGGGCGAACCGGCGCCGGGCGCCGGGCAGAGCGAGCTCGAGCCGCTCTCTCCCGAGCGCTTGGACGAGCTCCTGGTCGAGCTACCACAGCGACCGCTGGCGGCGGACGAGGCGGGAGAGGTGCGTCTCTCGCTCGCCGGCGCGCAGAGCAAGTTGCCCGTGGTCGAGGTCGACGGCGGCTTTGCGCTCCCGCACGGCTCCGGCCTGCCGACCACCCACATCCTCAAGCCGGAGCCGACCCGCTTTCCCGGCTTGGTCGCAAACGAGTTCTTCTGCATGCGCTTGGCCGCGGCGGCCGGGCTGGACGTCGCCGAGGTCTCCCGAGCGGAGACGGCCTCCGGCCTCCCCTACCTGATCGTCACCCGCTACGACCGCGACCTCACCCAGGAGCCGGCCCGCCGCCTGCACCAAGAGGATCTCTGCCAGGCGCTCGGCAAGCCACACTTCGAGAAGTACCAGGCGGAGGGGGGCCCCGGGGTCGTCGAAGCCATGGCCTTGATCGACGACGCTTCGACCGCCCCGGCTCGCGACCGGCCGCAGCTCTGGCTGGCGCTCGTCTTCAACGTCCTGATCGGCAACTGCGACGCGCACGGCAAGAACTACTCGCTCCTCTACGACTCGCGCGCCCCTCGACTGGCGCCTCTTTACGACCTGGTCTCCACCGCGGTCTACGACGAGCTGACGCCACGGCTGGCGATGTCGGTCGACGGCGCCAGGGAGCTGAGGGAGGTGGGCCATGCCGCCTGGCAGCGCCTCGCCGCCGAAATCCGCTTTGCGCCGCGCTTCCTCGAGCAGCGCATGGAGCCATTCGTCACCCGCGTGCGCGAAGCTCTTCCCGAGCTCGCGAGGGAGCCCGAGCACTCGCACGCGATCGTCCGGGAGATCGCCACCGGGATCGCAGCGCGAGCGGAGCGGCTGGCACCGCCCCGACCCGGTTAGTCGATCTCCGTTCCCTCGATCAGGAACGCGACGCGGACGTGGGCGCGGTACTCGTCCAGGTTCTCGCCGCGGATCCCGGTCGAGACGATGTCGACCGCGCGAATGTTGCGCAGCGAGCCCTGAGCCTGCTGCAGCGCCTGTTTGGCGGCGTCGTCGGTCGACGTCTTGGAGCTGCCGACGAGCTCGATGATTTTCACGACAGCCATGCGGATCCTCCTCGTAGGTCCTCGATGGTCTCCTTGGCGCCGATCCCCTCCAGGAGCGCCGCCCGCTGCCAGGCGGGCGTTGCCGGTGCCTCCTGCGCCGGGGCGCCTGCGAACTCGGCCTCGAACCGCGCGATCGCCGCCGCGACGGCCGCGGCCTCGTCCCCTTGCGCGGTCTTCCGTGCCACGGAAGAAGCCTAGTTCAAGGGACGCCGAGTTCGGCTCGTCAGCCGTTGAGGCCGGGGACGGGGGAGCCGTGCTTGACGAAGGCGCAGTTGTAGGGCTTGGGGTCGAAGGGGTCGGTGAGGGCGCGGCCTTCGGGTTTGCCGGTGCCGGGGACTTCGCGGGTTTCGGCCTTGCCGCCCTTGCCGTGGACGGTGATCTTCTTCGGCGGGTGACCCTTGCCGCACTGGACGCCGAAGTCGCGGACGCCGTCGCGGGCGTCGACGATGTCTTCGCCGCCGTTGCCGTAGAAGCGGTCTTCGCCGGGCTGGCCGAGCATCGCGTTGGGACCGCTGTCGCCGATCAGGACGTCCCAGTCGAACGAGCCCTCCATGTCCTCGTCGGTCGGCGAGAGGTGGACCGGCTTGCAGTTCTTGACGGTGGTGACCCAGGCGGCGTGCTTGACGAAGGAGACGATCAGCAAGCCGGGATGGGCCTGGGTCTCGGCGAAGGAGGCGTCGTCGCGGCCGGGACCGCCGACCAGGGCGCCGCCGGCGCAGCCGCCGCCCGCCGCCAGCAGGTCGCCGTTGCCTTCGCCGTAGAGGAAGGTCGGTCCGGGCAGGCCGCCAACCAGCCCGTCGGCGCCGTCGCCCCCATATATATGGTCGGAGCCCGGACCGGACTCGACCAGGTCGTCCTCGGGGCCGGCGTGAATGGTGTCGTTGCCGAGGCCGCCGGCGAAGCGGACGCTGCCGACCGCCAGCAGCGAGCCTTCGACCCGCAGGCTGTCGTTGCCGGGGCCGAGGTCGGCCATCAGCCAGCGGGCGGGGCCGTTGGCGGGGCAGGAGACGGTTGCGGCGCTGTGGGGGGCATGCGAGCAGCCGGAGCTGATCGCCAGCCCGCCTTTGGCGGTGACGCTGAAGGTCTGGGTCGCTTCGTCGTAGGCGACGAAGAACCGGTCGCGGCCAGCGCCGCCGATCACCTGCAGGCCGGCGCCGCCGCCCGGGGTCGGGTCGAGCTGGACGTAGGCGCTCGCTTTCGGCGGCGCTTCCCTGCCGCAGGAGGTGGTCCGCCCTTTGGCGCCCTGGCAGCCGTCGCTCCCCTGGCCGCCGATCAGCGCGTCCTGGCCACCGCCGCCGATCAGCTGGTCGTCGCCGGGGCCGCCGTCGATCGCGTTCGCCTGCGGGCTGCCGATCAGGGTGTCGCGGAAGGCCGAGCCTTCGAGGCTCTCGAAGCCGAAGAGCTTGTCGTGACCGTCGCCGAAGGCTTTGTGCCGTTGCAGCGAGGCCCAGACGCCGCTGCCCTTGCCGCCGGCGCGCGCGGTCGCGAAGGAGGCGATGTCCCCCTTGCCGGCCCCGCCCGACATCCGGTCGTAGCCGTAGTCGCCGTGGACGAGGTCCTCGTTGCCCGGACCGCCGTTGACGACGTCGATGCCGAGGTCGCCCGCGACCTCGTCGTTGCTCCCCGGCCCTCCGACGATCTTGTCGTCGCCGAGGTCGCCGTTGACCTGGTCCGAGCCGCCGCCGCCTTCGACCTGGTCGTTGCCGCGTCCGCCGTGAATCTGATCGTCGCCGGGGCCACCGCAGATCAGGTCGTTGCCGAGGCTGCCGTAGATCAGGTCGTCGCCGGTGCCGCCCCAGATCACGTCGCGCTCGGGCGTCCCCTGGATCACGTCGTCGCCGTCGGTGCCGACGATCTTCGCCTTGCGCCCATGGCAGCGCGGCACGTCTTCTTCGTCCTTTTGAGCCGCGCCGGCGCTCACCGCGAAGGCGGCGAACACCAGCAGCAGCGCAACGATGATCCCCCTGAAGCGAAGACTCACGAAGGATGGATCCTACTTACGCGCTCCGGATCAGCTTCTTGTTGACGAACTCGTCGGCGCCGTAGCGGCCCAGCTCGCGACCGAAGCCGGAGCGCTTGAAGCCGCCGAACGGCAGCTCCGGGCTGTCGGCCCCGACCAGGTTGACGTAGACCATCCCGGCTTCGATCTTGTCGGCGACCCGGTCGGCCTGCTCCTTGTCGGTGGTCATCAGGTAGGAGCCGAGGCCGAACGGGGTCTGGTTGGCGACCTCGACCGCCTCCTCCTCGGAACCGACCTTGTAGACCTGCGCCACCGGGCCGAAGAACTCTTCCTGGGAGGCCTCGTCGCCCGGCTTGATCCCGGTGAGGATCGTCGGTTCGAAGTAGTTGCCGTCGCGCCCACCGCCGACGAGGACCTCGGCGCCGTTGTCGATCGCCCGCTTGACCTGGTCCTCGAGCCGGTCGGCCGCCGTCTGCGAGGAGAGGGGGCCGACCTCGGTGTCCTCGGACGTCGGATCGCCTGGCGCGGCCGCGGCTAGCTTCTCGCGGAACTTCTCGAGGAACTCGTCGTAGAGCTCGTCGACGACGATGAAGCGCTTGGCCGCGTTGCAGGACTGGCCGGTGTTGTCGAGCCGCGCTTCGGCCGCCGCCGTCGCGGCTTCGTCGACGTCCTCGGTGCCGAGCAGGATGAAGGGGTCCGAGCCGCCGAGCTCGAGCACGACCTTCTTCAGGTTCTTTCCTGCGACCGCGGCGACCGCGGCGCCGGCCCGCTCGGAGCCGGTGACCGAGACGCCGTGCACGCGCGGATCGGCGATCACCCACTCGATCTGCTCGTTGGTGGCGTAGATGTTCTCGTAGGCGCCCTCGGGGAAGCCGGCGTCGTCGAACATCTGCTGCATCGCCTGCGCCGATTCGGGGCACTGCGGCGCGTGCTTGAGCAGGATCGTGTTGCCGATCACCAGGTTCGGCCCGGCGAAGCGGGCCACCTGGTAGTAGGGGAAGTTCCAGGGCATGATCCCGAGCAGGACGCCGAAGGGGCTGCGGCGGATCAGCGCCGTGCCCTCGCCGCCGAGCAGCTCGATCGGCTCGTCGGCCATCAGATTCTCGGCGTTGTCGGCGTAGAAGCCGTAGATTTCGCCGGCGAAGTCGACCTCCATCAGCGCCTGCTCGACCGGCTTGCCCATCTCGCGGACGATGATCTCGGCCAGCTCCTGGCGGCGCTCGGAATGCAGTTCGCCGACCTTGCGCACAAGCGCGGCGCGGTCGGCCACCGTGGTCGAGCTCGGCCAGGTCTTCGAGGCCTGGTACGCACGACCGATCGCAGCGCGGAGCTCGTCGTCGCCGATCTCCGGGTACTCCTTGATCGTCTCGCCGGTGGCTGGGTTGACTACCGCGTAGGTGCTCATTAGGTCCTCCCTCTCGATGCTCAATTCAAAGATCGCTCGAGGTCGAGCGCCTCCTCGACCGGTATGTACTCCATACCCACTCCCTCCGCCACCGCCGGGTGGGTGACCCTGCCGGCGGCGACGTTGACCCCGAGCCGCAGGCCCGGGTCTCGTCTTATCGCCTCAGCTACCCCGTGGTCGGCAAGAGCTATCGCGTAGGGCAGCGTCGCGTTGGTGAGCGCGTAGGTGGAGGTGATCGGGACCGCGCCGGGCATGTTGGTGACGCAGTAGTGGGTGATCCCGTCGACCTCGAAGGTCGGCTCGCGGTGGGTGGTCGGGCGCGAGGTCTCGAAGCAGCCGCCCTGGTCGATCGCAACGTCGACCAGGACCGCGCCCGGCTTCATCAGCGCCAACTGCTCGCGCCGGATCACGTAGGGCGCGCGGGCGCCGTGAACCAGCACCGCTCCGATCACCAGGTCCGCGCTCGGCAGCATCTCTTCGACCGCCAGCCGGGTCGAGTAGACCGTCGAGCAGCGTCCGCCGAAGGCGACTTCGAGCTCGCGCAGGCGGTCGATCGAGCGGTCGAAGACGAAGACGTCGGCTTCCATCCCGATCGCTATGAAGGCTGCGTTCATGCCGACGACGCCGCCGCCGATCACGATCACGTTCGCCGCCGCCACCCCCGGCACGCCGCCGAGCAGGATGCCGCGGCCGCCCATCGGCTTCTCCAGCATGAAGGCGCCGGCCTGGGCGGCGATCTTCCCCGCCACCTCGCTCATCGGCGCCAGCAGCGGCAGCCGCCCGCGCGCGTCCTCGACCGTCTCGTAGGCGATCGCGGTGATCCCGGCGCCGCAGAGCCTGCGCGTCTGCTCGGGGTCCGGCGCCAGGTGCAGGTAGGTGAAGAGGAGCTGGCCCGGGCGCAGCATCTCGATCTCCTCCTGCTGCAGCTCCTTTACGTGGAGGATCATCTCCGCCGCCTCGAAGACCGCCGCCGCGTCCGGCGCGATCGTGGCCCCCTGCGCCCGGTATTCCTCGTCGGAGATCGCGCTGCCCTTGCCCGCCCCTGCCTGCACCACCGTCTCGTGCCCGTGCTCGGTCAGTTCGCGCACCCCCGCGGGGGTGACGGCGACGCGGTACTCGTCGGACTTGATCTCGGTCGGGACCCCGATCCTCACGCGACCAGCTCCCGGGCTCGCAGGGCGAGCCAGAACTCGATGCGGTCGTGGGCGCGCGAGAGGTCGCGTCCCGTCAGCTCTTCCACCTTGCGCATCCGGTAGCGCAGGGTGTGGCGGTGGCAGTAGACCTGGCGGGCCGCCCGCTCCCATTGGCCGTTCTGCTCGATGAAGGCCTCCAGCGAGCGCAGCAGCTCGCCGCCGTACTCCTCGTCCCCGTTCTCGATCGGCCCCAGCACGCTGTCGCAGTAGAGATCGAGGGCATCGTCGTCCTGGATCGAGAGCAGCAGAGTGAAGGCGCCGAGGTCCCGCCAGGAGGCGACGTCGGGGGCGGAGCCGTTGTCGAAGGCGGTCGCCTCCAAGGCGCAGCGAGCCTCGTGAAAGGAGTGGCGCAGCTGCTCCGGCGGCGCCGGCCGACTGGCGGCGGCGCGAACCGGCCCGCCGTCGCGGGCCAGCGCGGCCCTCGCCTTGCCGGCTGCCTCGATCGGGTCGCGGTCGGCGCAATCGATCACCGCGCAGAGCAGCTCCCGGCCCTTGGTGCTGTGCGGGGCGACGACGGCCGGGCAGGCGTCGGCGGCCAGCGCCGCCTCCAGCGTCGCAGCCGCCTCCCCTGGATCGGCGAGCGAGAAGACGAGAACCGCCGCCTTCTCGCCGATCCCGAAGGGCTCCAGCCGACGCCGCAGCTCGGCCGGATCCATCCGTCCGCCGAGCGCGGCCGCCAGCACGTCCCCGGCCAACCGCCTCTCGGTCTCCTGCGCGACCCGACGACGCATCAGCTCCAGTGCCACCACGGCAACCGCCTGTTGCAGGATCAGCCGCTCGAAATCGCCGAGCCCGCCCGAGTCGCGGACGATCACCACCCAGGCCTGCGGCGGTCCGCCGCCCGGGGAGATGACGGGGTGAGCCAGCGCCCGGCCCTGCACCGTCGGGTGCGAGGGGACGAAGGGGTGCCCGTCATGAGCGTGACCGAGCGCTTCCTTGCGGATCGCCGCGATCGCATCGGAGGAGAGCTGCCGGCGGAAGCCGCGCCCGGCGAGGCGCTCCCCCCGCCCGTCGAGGATCGCCACCGTCCCGCCCACCGCCGAGGCGACGGTGGCGGCGATTTCCTCCAGGCCGCGCTCCTCCAGCACCAGCCGCTCCAGCCGCCGCTGCACAGCGACGCCCCGTTGCAGCACCTCGTACTGCTCGTTGACGAGTTTGGCGAAGGCCTTCTCGGTGATCGCGATGAACGGCACCGAGTAGGGCACCTCGAAGAGCGGGAAGCCGCGCTTCTCGGCCTCGTCGACCAGCGCTTTCGGCAGCGACCGATGGCTGAACCCGGTCCCCAGACCGAGCCCCGCCAGGTTGCGGTCGGCGAGGATGCGGACGAAAGCTCGTTGCTTGGCGGCGCTGTCGAGCGGGATGCCGGTGGTCAGCATCAGCTCGCCGCCGGAGAGCCACGGCGTCGGGTCCTGCAGCTCGGAGATGTGGACCCAGCGGACCGGCGCCCCGGCGGCGCCGGCGCCGGCCACCAGCTCGAGGCCGAGATCGTCGAGCAGGCTCTGGACGGTGAGCACGGTCGCCTCCTCGCCGGACGCCTAGCGGACCACCTGGTCCCAGGCCTCCGCGAGCACGGAGTGGAGGACGTCGTGGATCTCTTCGAACTGCTCGGTGTCGGCGATCAGCGGCGGCGCCAGCTGCACGACCGGGTCGCCGCGGTCGTCGGCGCGGCAGATCAGCCCCCGCCTGTACAGCTCGCCGGAGAGGAAGCCACGCAGCAGCTTCTCGCTCTCCTCGTCGTCGAAGCTCTCCTTCGTCTCCTTGTCCTTGACCAGCTCGACCGCATGGAAGTAGCCGGCGCCGCGCACGTCACCGACGATCGGCAGCTCGTGCAGCGACTCCAGCATCCGCCGGAACTCGCCCTCCTTGCGCAGGACGTGGCCGCAGAGGTCCTCGCGCTCGAAGACGTCGAGGTTGGCCATCGCAATCGCGGCGGCGATCGGGTGGCCGGCGAAGGTGAAGCCGTGGGCGAAGGAGGCGGTGCCCTGCACAAACGGCTCGGCGACCTCGTCCGAGACGATCACGCCGCCCATCGGGGCATAGGCCGAGGTGAGCGCCTTGGCGATCGTGATCATGTCCGGCACGTAGTCGAAGCGTTCGCAGCCGAGGTAGTGGCCGAGGCGCCCCCAGGCGCAGATCACCTCGTCGGAGATCATCAGCACGTCGTGGCGGTCGCAGATCTCCCGCACCCGCTGGAAGTAGCCGTCGGGCGGGACGAAGCAGCCGCCGGCGTTCTGGACCGGCTCGAGGATCACCGCGGCGACGGTCTCCGGACCCTCGAAGACGATTCGCTCCTCGATCGCGTCGGCGACCCAGAGCGGGTCGCGGTCCTCGGGCCAGCGGTAGATGTTCGTGTTGGGCACGTGGCAGCCGCCGGGCGTCAGCGGCTCGAACTGGGCGCGGAGGTCGGTGATCCCGGTCGCCGAGAGCGCTCCGAACGAGGTGCCGTGATAGGCGACCTCGCGAGCGATCACCTTGTGCTTCTGACCTTTGCCGTGGATGCGGTGGTAGTTGCGAGCCAGCTTCAGAGCCGACTCGACCGCCTCGGATCCGCCGGAGGTGAAGAAGACGCGGTTGAGGTCTCCCGGCGTCATCGACGCGATCCGCGCCGCCAGTTCGATCGCCTTCGGGTGGGCGTAGCTCCAGAGCGTGTAGAAATCGAGCTCTTCGACCTGGCGCGCGGCGGCCTCGCCGTACTCGGTGCGGCCGTGGCCGGCGTTGACGCAGAAGAGGCCGGAGAGGCCGTCGAGATAACGGTTGCCGTGCTCGTCGTAGACGTAGCAGCCATCGGCCCGGGTGATGATCGGGATCTCGTGGTCGGGGCCGTAGGCGCCCATCCGCGAGAAGTGCAGCCAGAGGTGCTGCCGGGCCAACTGCTGAAGATCCGTTCCTGCCGGCGCCTGCGACGCGGTGGCCATATAGTCCTCCTCTCCGATTACGACGTTGTGGACAAAGCTAGAGCCCGATCCCAACAATCGCAAGTGGTCTTTGGGTCAAGGACCGGCATTTCACTTATACGTTCTGTATAGATTGCTCCTGTTCTTTTAGGACATCCGCCCCTTGCGCATTGATCCGCGGGGGCTTACCTTCGCGATTGGGCAGCTAGGGCAAACGGGTACCCGAGACCACCGAGAGGGGGCTGATATTCCGGAATGGGCGCCCATGGAGAGACCTCGAGCGTCGAGCTCCGCAGCGTGACCAAGCGCTTCGACCAACTCGTCGCGGTCGACGACCTGAACCTGGTCCTCGAGCGGGGAGAGTTCTTCACCCTGCTCGGGCCGAGCGGCTGCGGCAAGACGACGACGCTGAGGATGATCGCCGGATTCGAGCGGCCGACCGGGGGCGAGATCCGGATCGAGGGGGAGGACGTGGCGCACCTGCCCCCGCACAGGCGCCCCACCAACACGGTCTTCCAGAGCTACGCGCTCTTCCCCCATCTCAGCGTCGAGGACAACGTCGGCTTCGGGCTGAAGCGCAAGAAGGTCGAAAGGGCGGAGATCAAGCAGCGGGTCGCGGCCGAGCTGGAGCGGGTCGGCCTCGCCTCGGAGGGCAAACGGCGGCCGTCGATGCTCTCGGGCGGGATGCAGCAGCGGGTCGCCCTCGCCCGAGCGCTGGTCAACCTGCCGAAAGTGCTCCTGCTCGACGAGCCGCTCGGGGCGCTGGACCTGAAACTGCGCAAGGAACTGCAGGTCGAGCTGAAGCGGATCCAGCGCGACGTCGGCATCACCTTCGTCTACGTCACCCACGACCAGGAGGAGGCATTGACGATGAGCGACCGGATCGCGGTGATGAACCGCGGACGGGTCGAACAGGTCGCCGCGCCGGAGGAGGTCTACGCCCGCCCCGCGAGCACCTTCGTCGCCGGCTTCATCGGCGTCTCCAACCTGATGCCGGCGACGGTGACCGGCTCCGACGAGATCAGACTCGACCAAGGGCCGACGATCTCCACCCATACCAACGGCTTCTCGCCCGGCGACCGCTGCCACGCGGTGGTGCGGCCGGAGAAGCTGCGGGTCGAGCTCGGCGAGGACAGCCACGGCGCCCCGGACCAGCCGCGGGTCGAGGGCGTCGTCGCCAGCTCGCTCTACCTCGGCACCGCGACCCAGATCGCGGTCGACCTCGGTGAGGGCGTGCGGATGACCGTCCTCGTCCCCAACGCCGACGAGTCCGAGCGGCAGCGCCTGCCGGGCGGTGGCGCCCGCGTCGGCCTCAGCTGGGAGCCCGAGCACATGCACCTTGTCCGCGAGTCGCCGAACGGAGCGGCCGCCTCAACCGACGGTGCCGTCGGCGCCGCCGACCAGTCGCAACTGGAAACGACGCACGGAGGTTGAACCCGATGGTGAACAGCGAAAGAAACCCACGCAGGATCACCGCACTCCTTGCCGTCCTGGTTGCCGTGGTGGCGCTGGCCCTCGGGCTCGCTGCCTGCGGCGGCGGTGGCGGAGGCGGCATCGAAGGCGGCGGCGAAGAAGAGGAAGCGCCGAAGGTGAAGCTCGAAGGGAAGGCCTCGGGTGAGCTGACGATCTCGAACTGGCCGCTCTACATCGACAAGAAGACCATTCCCGACTTCGAAAAGGCGAGCGGGGTCACGGTCAAATACATCGAGGACATCAACTCCAACGAAGAATTCTTCAACAAGATGCAGCCGCTGCTGGGACGGGGCGAATCGGGCGGCCGCAGCATCTTCGTTCTCGCCGACTATCAGGTCGTGAAAATGCACAAGCTCGGCTATCTGCAGGAATTCGACAAATCCGGCCTGCCGGAAGTCGAAAAGAACCTGGTCGCGAGCCTCCAGCACCCGCAGTTCGACCCCAACCGCGACTGGACGGTGCCCTGGCAGAGCGGAATGACGGGGGTCATCGTCAACAAGCAAACGGCGCCGGACGTGAGGTCGGTCTGCGACCTCTTCGAATCGAAATACAAGGGCAAAGTCGACTTCCTCAACGAAGTCCGCGAAACCGTGCCGCTGGTGATGAAGTGCGAAGGGGTCAATCCCGACGAAGCCACCGAAGCGGACTGGATGAAGGCGATCGAGAAAATCAAGGGCGCGGCCGACTCGGGGCAGATTCGCCGCTTCACCGGCAACGACTACGCGCGTGACCTGACCAGCGGCGACGCCGTCGCGGTGATCGGCTGGTCGGGCGACGCGGTGCAGCTGCAGGAAGACAACCCAGACCTCGAATGGCGGATGCCGACCGAGGGCTGCATGCTCTGGTCGGAAGACATGGTGATCCCGATCGGGGCGCCGAATCCGACCGCGGCCGAGGCCTTCATGAACTTCGTCTACGAACCCGAGGTCCAGGCCAACATCGCCGAATACGTCAACTACGTGACGCCGGTCGAAGGGGTGAAAGAAGTCCTCGCCAAGCGCGATCCGGAACTGGCGAAGAACCAGCTGATCTTCCCCAGTGCCTCCTTCACCAAGAACTGCTCGGCGACGCCGGTGTTCAAGAGCGAAGAGGAAGAACAGAAGGTGATCAAAGCCTTCGACGCGGTGCTGAACGGCTGACCCGATGGGAGAGGCAGCAGACAGCGGCGGAGGGAGCGGGGGCCGATGAGCTCCCTCCGCCGGCGCCTCTCCCCCTACTTCCTGCTCGGCCCGGGGACGATCTGGCTCGTCATCTTCTTCGTCGTCCCGCTCTACTACATGGCGAAACTCTCGCTCGAGTCGGGGGTCGTCGGCAGCCTCGAATTCGACTGGAACTGGTCGAACTACAGCGAAGCCCTCTCCGAATACGACACGCAGTTCGTGCGCTCGTTCGTCTACGCCGGGGCGGCGACGCTGCTGGCGCTGGTGATCGCCTACCCGCTGGCCTACGCGATCGCCTTCAAGGCCGGGCGCTGGCGCAACGTGATGCTGTTCGCGGTGGTCGCGCCGTTCTTCACCACCTACCTGATCCGGACGATCGCCTGGGAGACGATCCTCTCCGACGAAAGCCCGGTGACCGAATTCCTCCACGCGGTCGGGCTGGCGCCGAGCGGGCACATCCTCGCCACCAGCTGGGCGGTGATCGCGGGGCTCACCTACAACTTCCTGCCGTTCATGATCCTGCCGATCTACGCCAGCCTCGAGCGGGTCGACGTGCGGCTGATCGAGGCTGGTAAGGACCTCTACGCCTCGGCGACCCAGACCTTCCTGCGGGTGACGCTGCCGCTCTCGGCGCCGGGCGTGGTCGCGGGCACGCTGCTCACCTTCATCCCCGCCGCCGGCGACTACGTCAACGCCCAGTTCCTCGGCGGCGCCGGCAACCGGATGATCGGCAACGTGATCCAGTCGCTCTACCTGAGCCAGGCCGACTACCCCTCGGCGGCGGCGCTCTCCTTCGTGCTGATGGCGCTGATCATGATCGCGGTGGTCGTCTACATCCGCTTCGCCGGCTCGGAGGCGCTGATGGGCGAGGAGGCGGCCTGATGGAGGGCCGGGGAGCGCGGGCCTGGCGCTGGCTGCGCGAGCACGCGGTCAACATCGTCGCCGCGCTGGTGGTCGTCTACCTGCTGCTGCCGATCGCCGTCATCCTGCTCTTCTCCTTCAACGATCCGCAGGGCCGCTACAACTACACCTGGGTCGGCTTCACCCTCGACCACTGGGCCCATGCCTTCAGCCGTCCGGAACTGAACGAAGCGCTGCTGACCAGCCTCAAACTGGCACTGCTGGCGACGCTGATCTCGACCGTCGTCGGGACGATGATGGCGCTGGCGCTGATTCGCCATCGGTTCTTCGGCCGGCGGCTGGCGAACTTCCTGATCGTGATCCCGATGGCGACCCCCGAGGTGGTGATGGGGGCGGCGCTGCTCTCCTTCTTCCTCCTCATCGGCACCTTCTCTCTCGGCTTCGAAACGCTGCTGATCGCCCACGTCATGTTCTGCATCAGCTTCGTCGTCGTGGTCGTGCGCTCACGCCTGATCGGCTTCGACCGCAGCCTCGAGGAGGCGGCGAGAGACCTCGGGGCCAGTTCCTTCGAGACCTTCCGCCTGGTCACCCTGCCGCTGATCATGCCCGGCATCTTCGGCGGCGCCATGCTCGCCTTCGCCCTCTCCATCGACGACTTCGTCATCTCCAACTTCAACTCGGGCACCACCGTCACCTTCCCGCTCTACATCTTCGGCGCCGCCCAGCGCGGCATCCCCGTCGAAGTCAACGTGATCGCGATGATCCTCTTCTCATTCACCGTCGCCGCCATGGGCTTCGCCACCTGGCAACAGCGCCGGGCGGAAAAGATGGCCAGCGTCCGGCCGGAGCAAGAGACGGGCATCGGAGTTCCGGCGGGCGCGCCGGCGGCAACTTGAGGCCGAGACTTGCCGAGGGCTGAGTTCTTCCTGATTAAGAGCCGCGTTATTAGCTACGAGATAACGAGCTCCATATTCACGCCTCTGGGCAATCGCCTTTAATAGCTGAGGGCTAATTGGATCTCTTGTTACAGAGGCGTTTCAATTCCCCCAACCGAGTCGCGTATCCCAGCGATAGCCTCCGCCACTGCTCTTTTAAGCTCCTTTGATTAGAGCCCTTTCTCAAGCTAGTTATTAAAGATCTTCTGCGATAGCTAAAATAAGCTGACTTTTTGGCACAGCGGGCCCCCAAAGAAAGAGCCGGTCGTTTTCTCTCTCAGCCTGAGGGCTATTCCGCCTTTGTGCCTGAGCCGCTCCCCCCCGAGCCGCCTTTGGAACTGGACTCGACTCTGCTCAACCTGCTGGAGGAAGCGGTCGGAGAGCTCGGGAGGCTAGATGGCGTAGCCAGGGTGATCCCAGACCCGGACTTCTTTGTATCGATGTACGTGCGCCGGGAGGCAGTCGGTTTTTAAGGGAGATCACTGGCCAAAGACGTTCGCGGATCTACCGCTACGAGCCTTACCTCGCCCTGTTCGACGACTAGCGGCCAATGTGGAAGCCGATCAGCTTGGGGACCTTCGCTACGGCTGAGGCAACTCGGCCGGGGCGGTGGCCCTGCAGCTCGGCTTCCTCTTTCTTCTCGATCGCGCAGCGGATCGATTCGCCGCCGAGCCAGTGGAAGGGCTCGGGGGGGACGCGGGGGGTGTGGGCGTCGACGAAGGGTAGGCGGGTGTGGTCGTCTTGGTGGTCTAAGGCGAGGGAGGCGAGGGTGCGGCCGACCATGTTCGAGGGGCCGACGCCGTTGCCGGTGTAGCCGGCGGCGACGAAGGCTCGGCGGTGCGGGAGGCTGTGGACGGTGGGGAGGTGGGTCGGGGAGGCATCGATCGGGCCGCCCCAAGCGTGGGTGATGCGGCGGCCGCGGAGGGCCGGAAAGTACTCGTGGAGGTGGTCCGCGGCGGCGGCGATCACCGAGGCGTCGAGCTCGGCGCGGCCGTCGGTGCGGGCGCCCATCGCGATCCGGCCGCCGCCCCAGCCGAAGGCTATCCGCCCGCTCGGGGTGGTGCGGAAGTAGTGCAGGAGCGCGCGCGCGTCGGTGATGCAGTCGCCGCCCGTCCAGCCGATCTCCTCCAGCACGTCGGGGACGGGCTCGGTGAGGACGATGTGCGAGGAGGCTACGGTGAGGCGATCGCGCAGGGGGCCGTGGCGACCCTTGGCGGCGCTGCCGATCGCCAGCACACCGCGCTTGGCGCGGACCGACCCGGTTGCGGTGCGCGCCTCGACCCCGTCGCCCTCCTCGCGGAACGAGCGCATCGGCGAGGACTCGAAGATCTCCACGCCCGCCTCGATCAGCTTCTCCCGCAGGCCCAGCGCCAGCCGCGCCGGCTGCACCGTCGCCGAGCTCGGCGAGACGGCGCCGGCGCGGAAGGCCGGCGACTTGCAGCGTTCGGCCACCTCGGCCTCGCCCAGCGGCTGCAGCATCTCCGGCACCCCGAGCTCGCGGCAGGCGTCGAGGGCGCGCTGCCAGGTGCCGTCGTGGGCGGGCGCGGTCGAGACCTGCACGTAGCCGGCCGGCCGGAACCAGGCGTCCACTCCCCGCTCCGCGCAGAAGCGTCCGATCCGCCCCACCGCCTCCTGCGCCGCGCGCGCCGTCGCCAGCGCCCCCTCCGCCCCCCAGCGGTCGCGCATCGAGGCGAGCGAGAGCCACATCCCGTTGCAGAAGCCGCCGTTGCGGCCGCTCGGCCCGCGCCCACAGACCGCCTCCGCCTCGAGCAGGACGATCCGCGCCTCCGGCTCCAGCTGCCGCACGTGCCAGGCGGTCCACATCCCCGTGTAGCCACCGCCGACGACGAGCACGTCGGCTTCGAGGTCGCCGGCGAGCGGCGGCCGCGGCGCAACCTCGCCCGCCTCCTCGATCCAGTAGCCAAGCCGCGTATGGCGCATCCGGGGATTCTCCAGCACGCCGCCCCTCGGGTTCGTCCAATGATCCGCTGTGAATTTGTCCAAAGGCTGGTCAGCCGGCGCGTAGACTCGGCTCGATGTCCGATCCCGGTCAGGACTCGACTCCATATGTCGATGCCCTGCTCGCCTACTCGGAGCTCGAGATGGGCCGCTTCCAGGTTCCGGGTCACAAGGGGGGCATCGGCGCCGACCCGAAGATGACCGAGCTGGTGGGCGAAACCGGCCTGCGCAACGACATCCCTTCCGTTACCGAAGGAGTCGACATCGGCCCCGAACCGACGCCCTTCCAGCAGGCGCAGCGACTCGCCGCCGATGCCTGGGGTGCGGCACGCTCCTGGTTCCTGACCAACGGCGCCTCGCAGGGCAACCACGCCACCTGCATGGCGCTCGCCCACCTCGGCAACCGGGTCGTGGTCCAGCGCAACGTCCACTCCTCGGTGATCGACGGTCTGGTGCTGAGCGGGATGCGGCCGACCTTCGTCGCGCCGGAGCTCGACCCCGAGCTGGGGATCGCCCACGGGCTGACCCCCGACTCGCTGGCGAAGGCGTTGGACGAAACGCCCGCGGCGGTGGCGGCGATGGTCGTCTCACCCACCTACTTCGGCGCCTGCGCCGACGTCGCCGGCCTGGCCGAGGTGGCGCAATCGCACGGGGTGCCGCTGGTCGCCGACGAGGCCTGGGGCGCGCATCTCCACTTCCACCCTGACCTGCCGACCGACGCGCTCGCCTCCGGCGCCGACCTCGTCACCTCCTCGACCCACAAGATCGTCGGGGCCCTGACCCAGGCGGCGATGCTGCACCTCGGCCGCGGCGGGCGGGTCGACGGCGCGATCGTCGACCGCTGCGTCAGCCTGGTCGAGACGACCAGCCCCAGCGGCCTCCTCACCGGCTCGCTCGACGCCCAGCGCCGGCAGATCTACGTCCACGGCGAAGACCTGCTCGGCCAGACGCTGGCGGCGATCGCGGAGACCCGCGAGCGAATCCGCGAGATCCCCGGCCTCGACGTGCTCGACGAGCGGCTGGTCGGCAATCCCGGCGTCGCCGGCTGGGACCCGCTGCGGCTGGGAATCGACGTGCGCGGCACCGGCTCCAGCGCCCAGCGGCTCTGGAAGACCGCCTTCCACGTCGCCAACCTCGACCTCGAGCTGTTCTCCGGCAACGTCGTCGTCGCCATCTTCGGCGTCGGCGAGAGCGCCGAGCTGGCGGGCAAGCGCCTGGTCGATGGCCTGCGGGTGGCGGTCGCCGAGTTGGAGGAAACGCCGGGGGCGCCGGACGAGAAGCTGGCCCCGGCGCCGCCATGGGGGGAGCTCGTCCTCACCCCCCGCGAGGCATTCCTCGGCCCACAGGAGGTTGTCCCATTCGACGCCGCCGCCGGCCGTATCGCCGCCGAGGGCCTCGCCGCCTACCCGCCCGGGATCCCCAACGTCCTCCCAGGCGAGCGACTGACCCCCGAGACGCTCGACTTCATCCGAGAAAGCCTCGCGCATGGCGGGTATGTCCGCGGTGGCTCGGACCGAGAGTTGAAGACCCTTCGAGTGACGCGTTGAGGGAGCCGGGGTGGGGCTCGGCGGACAACTGCGGGGAGGGTCCGGCG